>JABINT010000081.1 GCA_018698075.1 Acidiferrobacteraceae bacterium | reverse complement strand
TGAATATCTGCAAACGCCAGATCTGTGTATCCGGCAGGGACAAAATCTTCGCGGTGAAAGTCCTGCAGCGTTGACAACACCCAAGAATCCAGTACCTCCCAGGTCCTGATCTGCTGTTCGATCATATTAAAGCGCGCGCGTTCAATGTCCATTGGGTCAGCCATACGAAGGAATAGAAAACGCTAAAAGTCTAGCACGCTGGATCGTGTTTTCGACGACTCCTGAACTGAAATAACAAGGCTTGATATGCCTTACTAAAGCATCTTTCACGGCCAGCTGACGCCCCGACGCCGGTCGTGGCCAGAACTACCCGGCCCGCTGTTAAGGATTGCAGTAGCCGACGCCTTCGGGTATCGGATACAGTGGACGCACTTGACATGGGGTTCTCCTGATTAAACGGTTAACTGGGGCGTCGCAATACCGCCTGGCTAACTTCAGGACGATCCAGACTCTGACCGGTGACAAGATGAAACCGTCTATATCTCCATACAGTATCTCCATACAGCGCAATTTGGCCTTGATATGAAGATGACGCTCTATCTAATCGTCGATCCGATGTGTAGCTGGTGTTGGGGATTCAGGTCGGCCTGGCAAGCATTGCGCGAAGAATTGCCATCATCAGTTCAGATCATCGATTTGATGGGCGGCTTAGCGCAAGACACGGATCAGCCGATGGATGAACCGACTCGTCAGTATGTTCAAAACGCTTGGCGCACCGTCGCCAGTCAGACCGGGGCCCTGTTTAATTTCGAGTTCTGGGAGACGTGCAAGCCGCGTCGCACTACTTATCCGGCTTGCCGGGCCGTGATAGCGGCAGGGTTGCAGGACCGATCTGCCCGATCAACTATGTATGAGGCGATACAGCGTGGGTACTTCCTTGAGGCCCGCAACCCTTCTGATACCGATACTCTGATTGCGATAGCCCAACAAATTGGAATCGATAGTGGGCAATTTGCCCGTGATCTCACGGCAGCGCAGACACAAAAGACCTTTGCCGATGAATTAGCAACAGTGCGCACTTTTGGTGTGACCGGATTTCCTACCGTCATCTGGTGCTGTGAGGACGATGAGGGTAATTCCCGCTATGGTCTTTTGTGTGCTGGATATACGGATGCTGATAGTTTGCGCGCGCGTTGGGCCGAATTGATCTGCTGAGTGCGGTTTGGCCCCCGGATAGGGTTCTTGCGCCCGATTTTCGTCAACGCGGCTTTTTTGAGCTAGATAACGGCTGTTTATTGGGATATAGGATTGACCCTCGCGGTGGCGCTCCCCTATACTGCGCGACCCTTTATTGCAGTGCAAATAACTCACGGGGGCAAATAACCGTTTGGCCCCCGGGCCCAGCCGAGGTTTCCGGCACCCAGATGGCAGTAGCGTGCAAAGCCCAAGCGGAAACGCCGGTTGGCAAAACTCTCTGGCGGATTCTTGGCATCGCGGTTATGGCGGTTGGCGGTGTAGTGGTACTGTTTGCGCTGTTGACCGAGGGGCAGGCGCGCTCGGCACTACTGGGCGGTAGCGCTGGGTTGTTGGCAAATGTGTACGCTGTTTGGCGGGTCTACGCGCCCCCAGCCGATACATCGGCCCAGAGGGAACTGCTCAACCTGTACCGAGCAGAATTTGGCAAATTGGTGATTACCGGCGCTCTATGCGCGCTGGCATTCGCATTGATAAAGGATCTGGCGATTGCAGGTTTCCTGACAGGACTGGTGACAGCCTTGCTCGCGGCAACCCTCGGGGCAATCACTGTACGTACAAAATAGCGACACTTAGACATGGCAAGCGACGCGCAAACCACTACCGAATACATTAAACACCATCTGCAGAACCTGACCTATGGTCAGCATGCGGATGGCAGTTGGGGCGTTGCCCATGACGCGGCTGAAGCCAAGGCGATGGGATTCTGGGCAATCCATCTCGACACTATGTTTTGGTCGATATTGCTCGGAGCCGTGTTCCTGTGGGGTTTTCGAAAAGCGGCACAACGCGCAAGCGCACAGACCCCCAAAGGGTTTCTCAACTTCGTCGAGTGGATCGTCGAATTCGTGGACGATAACGTTCGCGGATCGTTTTCACACAAGAGCGATCTGGTCGCACCGCTGGCCCTGACGCTGTTTGTCTGGGTGCTACTGATGAACACCATGGATTTGGTGCCAGTTGACTGGATTCCACAGATCGCTCACCTGATGGGCATCGAATACATGAAGGTGGTACCTACCACTGATCCGAATGCGACCTTCGGTATGGCGTTGGGCGTTTTCGTTTTGACGCTCTTCTATAGCATAAAGATAAAAGGCGTAGGCGGGTTTGCGGCTGAACTGACCATGCAACCTTTCCAGGCCAAAAATCCGATCCTCAAAATTCTGTTCGTGCCGGCGAATTTCTTCCTTGAGTTCGTCAGCTTAATATCCAAACCCATATCGCTGTCACTGCGCCTGTTCGGTAATCTGTTTGCCGGGGAGATGATTTTTATCCTAATTGCCCTATTGTTTTCTGGCGGCGCGGTACTGGCGATCGCTGGGGGGGTGTTGCAGTGGGCGTGGGCAGTGTTCCATATACTGATCGTATTGCTGCAGGCCTTCATCTTTATGACGCTGACCATTGTTTACCTCGAAATGGCGCACAGCCACCATTGACCAGGTCTGATCAAGCTACAAAATTGCCGTATCAAGTTGACTTTGCTTAATAGGAGAAACTCATGACATTGGAAATTGCTTTACTCTACGTGGCTGGCGCGGTACTGCTCGGCCTTGCCGGCATAGGCGTTGGCGTTGGCGTTGGCGTTTTGGGCGCCCGCTTTCTTGAGGGTATTGCCCGCCAGCCTGAATTGCTGCCGATGCTTCGCACCCAGTTCTTTATTGTGATGGGCCTTGTCGATGCTATCCCGATCATCGGTGTAGCGATCGCGCTGTACATCATGTTCGCCGTTGTA
>JABINT010000149.1 GCA_018698075.1 Acidiferrobacteraceae bacterium | reverse complement strand
TATCGCGACTTGCCAGCGAGAAACCGGTATCTTGCAGCTGCCGGTCGAGGCGTTTCCATACGCCTGCGGCCGCGCCGGGAACCACCAGGGTGAGATAGCCTGTAGCGGTTTCTTGCAGCGCTAAACCTGATGTATCTTTGGTTTCGACAGCGGCAACCTGTTCGGGTTCACCGGCGAAGGTGCGCAGTTGCACCCCAAGGCGCTTAATGAGCGCGTTTGCCGAATCGGTGTTGACGGCGTTGCCCTTGTCGTCTTTGATCGAAACCGTTGGGCCGTTCTTGCTTTGCTCCAAAGTGATGCGATAAATGATCGGGTCACTCAACCAGGGAATCCAATCCTTCCAGCCACCTTCGCTATCAGGCGTTTTGGTATCGTAATGGACTCGCAGATATCCCTGATCAGCACGACTTGAGATGATGTGCAGTCCCATATTGACCGTTGCGGTATCCAGCCGCTCCCAGCTGTTCTGGGAGGTGTCATCGATCAGCAGGATCTGTTGCCCGTTTCGGGTAGTGATCGTCAATACACCTTTTTCTTTTAGTGCTTTTGCAATGGCTTCATTGCGAGCCTCGTAAAATGCCTCGAGACTGAGATCCAGTTCTGTCGAGTGGTCCTGCCGCCATTTGAGGAAGTCCTGAAACTCAGCCATTTTCTGGAACTTCTCGAACTGCGAGTACTGACCCAACTCTGCGCTGCTCGCATCGCGCGCGGCAGCGGAGAACACTTGGCCGCTGGCATTCTCTTGTAGTGGTGTCAGGTCAGGCGGTACTTCGAGTTGAGCAGTATTGTTCCAGTCAGGAGTGGCGCGCTCAAGCTCTTCGGTAGAACTGCAACCGTGTAACGCCAACAGGATCAGTGGTGCGAGAAGGAGTAGGTGCAGGCGCAGGCAAATCTGAATCATATTGCAGGTTTTTAGTTGAGATCAGGGTGGGTCATTGAGAATACTTGACTCAGACACTCATTATAATGGGATTGTACTTGGCTGAGCGGAGCTGGTGAGCGGATTGTTGGTTTTGGACGAACAAGACAAGGCACTGATTACAGGCTTGCTGCTGGCCGGGGGGCGGGCACGTCGGATGGGTGGCGAGGACAAAGGGCTTTTGCCCCTTGCGGGGCAGCCGCTTGCCGCATGGGCTTTTAAGAACTTGTCAGCTCAGGTGGATTCTCTCCTGATCAGCGCTAACCGCAACCACGAGCGCTACCGTGAGCTTGGCGCCGAGGTCGTCAGCGACACCGTGGGAGATTTCTCCGGCCCTCTGGCGGGTTTTGCAGCAGGACTTGCGCAAATCCAAACTCCGTGGCTGGTTACTGTGCCGTGCGACTCGCCATTGGTTGTGCCCGATTATGTCAGCCGGCTTTGGGCTGCAATCGAGCCTGGAGGGATCGACGCTGTGGTTGCGCACGATGGAAACCGGCTCCAGCCTGTGTTTAGCCTGCTAAGACGAGGCGTTCTGGGCGATCTGGAGGCTTTTCTTGACCTTGGCGAACGCAAGATTGACCTGTGGCTGGAGCGCCTGTCATGGCGTATTGTTGATTTTTCGGACGCCCCCGACATGTTTCTCAACGTCAATACGCCCGAGGACTTGGCGCGGGTAGAGGCTAGAATCACGGGTCTCAGTGATATTGACACCTAATGTCTTTTGCGGCGCAGACATAATTACGGTTAAATTGACTTCTCGCCACTATTTGGCCCCCACCTAATTATGGATTTATTCAAAGACGCGGAGCAGTTACGGGAAATCCCCCTTTTTGCGCGGCTTGAGCCTACCCGCTTGAAGCTATTGGCTTTCTCCAGCGAGGAAGCGAGTTTTGATGATGGCGATATTATCTTTACCATGAACTCGTCCTCTGACAGCGCCTACGTGATCATGTCGGGCCAAGTCGAGGTGTTTGTACAAAAAGAGGCGACGGGTGAGCCAATTGCTGTGCTCCCGGCCAATGATCTGGTTGGAGAGATGGGCGTTATCGGCAACCAGCCCCGGGTCGCCACCTTGAGAGCCAAAGGGCAAGTGCGTTGCTTGCGAATCCTGGCGGATGATTTTCTTGATTTGTTAAAAGATAACCCAGAGGTGTCGCTAAGCGTGTTGCGCCAATTGGTCGATCGACTGACCAAAACATCCCAGGCTCTGGAGACTATGCGCAGTAGTATGGCAGCGGCATCCGATTCGCCAACCCCCTGACTTTCATGGATTCCGACCGTTTTGGTGCGCTATGGCGTCGTGCAGGCGGAGGGTTGGACTCGCACCCCATATTTGATTTGCTAACCGATCATTACCAAGAGGCACACCGCCACTATCACAACGGACATCATATTGTCGTCTGCCTTCAAGCGTACGATGATGCTGCGGTCGCAATCGGGGCTGATGATGCAGTTGAAATGGCGTTGTGGTTTCACGATGCCATCTATACGCCAGGTGCGAGTGATAACGAGGCGCGCAGCGTTGCGTGGTTCCAGGAACTGGCTGCAGGCCAATTGTCAGGCTCTTTTATTTCTGAGGTAAGTCATCTGATTATGGCTACGTGCCACACCGATCTGCCCGTCGTATCTGGTGCAAAGTTTGTGGTTGATGTGGATCTTTGGGGTCTGGGACAGGCCTGGGAAGGATTTTTCGCCGATACCAAGGCGATTCGACGAGAGGCATCCCAGTTAACCGATGAAGATTTTGCCCGTGGCCAGCGCAAGTTCTTTGAGCCGATACTGCAAAGAGCACACATTTACTTTACCTCACACTTCCAACACCATTTTGATGGTGCCGCCCGCGATAATATCCAGCATCTGCTGGATCACCTGGATTCCAAGGTAGCCTGGCAATAGATCTGTTGCGCGCGTGGCTTAGGTTATCCACGGCACATCACCAGACCATTATCACAAGAACATCTGGCTATGTTTAATAAGTTATTGGTGGCTAACCGCGGTGAGATTGCTTGTCGCGTGATGCGTACAGCGAAACATCTCGGCATTAAGACTGTGGCTGTTTATTCCGATGCTGATCGGGATGCTTTACATACCTTGATGGCAGACGAGGCGGTGCATATTGGTAAAGCTCCTTCGGCCGAGAGTTATCTGGTGGTCGATAACATCCTTGAGGCCTGTCGCCATACCGGGGCAGATGCGATTCACCCCGGTTACGGTTTTTTGTCAGAAAATAGCGGATTTGTAACAGCGGTCGAAGCAGCCGGCGTCACATTCGTTGGACCCCCGGTTAATGCCATTCAGGTGATGGGTGACAAGATCGCGTCCAAG
>JABINT010000084.1 GCA_018698075.1 Acidiferrobacteraceae bacterium | reverse complement strand
GTTACCCGGCCTTGGTAAATATTACCTTTGCGTTGTGAGTGCAACGCAGATTCAATATCTAAATCTATAAGTTTCTGTCCATCGACAATTGCCACGCGCAGTTCTTCAGCATGGGTGGCATTAAATAGCATTCGTTTCATTTTCGTGTTCCGTTTTGCCCCGAAGGCGCCGGTTGTGGCGGCTATTTTGGCTACTGACTCGTGGTCAGGTTAGCTTGGGGGTGTTGTATATTTTTCCCTCTGGAGCAGGGAAGCACGGGCGAAACATAAGGCGGGCGAACGAAAAGGAAGAAACGACAGGCGGGTGATGGGCATTCGGCGACGGGGTCAACCCTGAGTCGACAGAAGAATCGTCATAGCAACACCGATTTCCTGTCGGGCGGTTTAGATCATCGCCGGGATTAACTCCGTCTAGGCCTCTTTAACTCCTGAGGCAGGTTGCTCGTGTTAGCCCCGTCGACGACGGGGCCTTTAACCCACTTTACTTGGCCCGCGTGCTCTCACGCGGACAATATCCTGTTCGTTACATCAGCGCCCAAATCTGTCTTTGGGCCGCCTTCCTCACCGTAGCATCTGGGGGCTGTTGCGCCATGCGGGTGTGTCCTAAAATTAGATCACACCCAGGCTGGTTGTGGGTTGCCTTTGTCCGACTCCCCGGCCCCGCGAGTGCGTTTGCACTGCGCCTTTGCCACACTGGCGTACTTCTGCTCTACAGAAGAGGGTAGTATTCTAGTTAAAACCTGTCGTTTTTTCAATTAGATAATGAGCGAACCGCATCCCACGCAACCGCAACGGCCGAAAACGCCCTCGCAAACCCTTACAGTGACCAAAATGGAGTCAGGGCAACGACTCGATAATTATCTGATCAAGCACCTCAAGGGTGTTCCTCGAACTCATATCTATCGGATCGTGCGAGATGGGCAGGTTCGGGTTAATGGTGGGCGAGTCCGACCGTTCGTCCGACTCGCCTTGGATGATCGGGTTCGTATACCCCCGCTTAGGCGGCCGGAGCCCGGCGTCGACGCTATCACTCAAAATCTGATTGATCTAAGGGAGGCTATTCTTTACGAAGATGAACACCTTTTGGTCCTCAACAAGCCTGCTGGAGTCGCCGTCCATGGCGGCACGGGCCTTCGCGGCGGGCTGATCGAGTTCATGCGCGCCCATTCTAAGGATCATCTAGAGCTGATCCACCGACTGGATAAGGATACATCGGGCGCACTGATGCTGGCTAAAGATTCCCGGACGCTTCGGGCCATGCATGCCGTTTTGCGTCAACCACAACGTGACGCCGGAATAAAGAAAACCTACCAGGCGTTACTTGTGGGGCGCTGGCGCGGAGGAAAGCGCGAGTTGAAACATCGCCTGCAAACCTTCCGGGGTCCCGGCCAGATTAAGCGGTCCGAAGTAAGTTCCGAGGGCCGGGAGGCCCATAGTATTTTCAACCCGGTTACCCGGTTTTTTGAACACACCCTGATGGATGTCGAGATCAGGACCGGGCGGCTACACCAGGTTCGGGCACATGCCCAAGCCATTGGCCTTCCGGTGGCTGGAGACCGTGTCTACGGTACCGCCGATGCTAACCGGCATATTCGTAAATTCGGTCTAACCCGTCAGTTTTTGCATGCTGATCGCTTGGTTTTTCAGCATCCAATCGACAAACGCCAACTGGATATTCATGCGCCGCTACCCAAGGAGCTAGATAGCGTGCTCGGGCAGTTGCAAACACAACTCGCGGACAGTCGCTCGAGTTAGTCTGTGCGGGCATATTTATGCGAGTCCACAAAGATCTCTATCGGAGGCCTTGGGCTTCGGTTCGAAGTCCAATGCAAGGATCAGACTTTGCCGGCCTTCATCATTCGACATAGCCAAGGTGTGTCTGGATTTATCAACCGTTGCGCTCACCGTGAATTAGAGCTTGATTGGTCGGCGGGACATTTTTTCGATGCCGATGGAGGACAGATCGTTTGCGCTACCCACGGCGCCCTCTACGATCCCTCAGATGGGGGCTGCACTAGCGGACCATGTCGCGGTCAATCGTTGACTGTACTGGCTATAGAAGAGGCAGACGAAAAGATCTATCTTGTCGACCCCGTTTATTGGTTAAAGTAGGCCGGCTCTAGAACTGGCGTAACACTTAGAGCCTTCTGCACTTTGTTCTCAGGCCCGCTAGACTTAGCTAGGTCAATTACTAGCCTTGTTGTAGCGCGGGATTTTTCGAGTTAGGACTAAGAAACTACCCAGGTTTGCAACCAAAGGCGGTCAGTTCTATTGGGCTCCATCCAGCGCCGGCAAGGGCCGGCGAATAGTTGCACGAGAGAATCTGCGCCACGATACCCCCTACGCCTGGGTTTGCGCACGATACATCGAGAAAGTGGCCGACTAACCGACGGCATACCCAGGGCTGAGCCATGTCGACTGACCAGGCCAGTGGCAAGCCTGGCAGATACTCGTTTTTTCTTTACGCTGTAAACCTTGTTTTCGCCCGATCAACCGGTTAACTTGGAGTAATGATGAGTGACAGAAAGCCGAAATTTGAACTAACTTATGAGCAAGAGAGACAGATTGCCCAGAAGAACAATACCTATTTGCCCAAACGTAAGCTCAATCGATGGATGATCATGGGGGTGCTTCTTATGGAGCTCAGTGCTGCTGCGGGCCTGTTGTACGTCGTCTATAAAATTTACACGTGAAAAGTTGGCTAGCGCTGTCCAATACTTGGCGCGACGCTATGTAAAATAGCAGGCACTGGCTTTATTTTTGAAAAAAACCTAGCGGATTCTAAAATTAGGTGTTTTTTAAACCGGCTAACGTGTTGATAATATAGGGTAACCAGTCATCTTCCCAACCTAAGGCTAAGTTAGTTGTTTAAGCGACCCACGGTTGGTAAGGTTTTTATGAAGCAAGACGATCCATGAAAGAATCAGATAACGATCAGGTTTCCGACGCGCCAAGGCCAATAGAGCCGTCGTCCGCCAAAGGTGGGCCAGCGGCAAGCGAGCAAGCATTACTGACCCTGCTGGAAGAATACCGCAAAGACCGTGTCTGGCGGCGCTGGTTCCGACTAGGAGTTGGAGTCGTTGTCATCGGCACAGCAACCGCGATAGTTTTTCTATCGGGGCTTGAGGGCGAGGCAGTACCCGAAACCTTTACCGCAGTCGTTGAGGTATCGGGCGTTATCGGTATTGATGGCGATAGTTCTGCCTCAACTCTTGAGGCTCAATTTGAAAAAGCTTTCGCGGCGCCAGGAACCCAGGGTGTAATTGCACTTATCAACAGTCCTGGCGGCAGCCCCGTACAGTCTGGCCAGCTGCACCGAGCCTTGCGCCGGCTGAGGGATCGATATGCCCAAATCCCGCTTTATGCAGTAATTACTGATATCGGTGCATCAGGCGGGTACTACGTCGCGGTGGCCGCTGAGCGGATTTTCGTGGACCCAGCCAGCATCGTTGGCTCAATCGGGGTGGTCATTAACGGCTTTGGGTTCGTCGGCTCTCTCGAAAAGCTTGGGGTCGAACGCAGGGTACTAACTGCCGGCGAACACAAAGCAATGCTTGATCCATTTTCGCCCTCGCGCCCCCAGGAGCAAGGATACCTGCAAGTCATGCTGGATACCATTCATCAGCAATTTATTCGCGCGGTCAAAACAGGGAGGGGGGGCCGGCTGAGCGAGGATCCAGAGGTTTTTTCCGGGAGGGTTTGGACAGGTGAGCACGCCATTTCAATTGGCCTTGCCGATGGGTTCGGATCTGCCCGAGAGGTCGCCCGTGATGTGGTCGGCGCCCCCGAAATCGTTGATTTCTCGGCACAACCCAACTGGAAACTAAAGCTGCTGGATCAGCTGGAGTTAAGGGTTATGAGCGTATTAAAGGCAAGCACGTCTGGTAGCGACTTACGCCTTTATTGAATCTGGCTCTGGGATCACCCGGACCCCTTCCGATTCCAGCATCTCGACAAGACGAATCAAGGGCAACCCAATGAGTGCACTGGGATCATCTCCAGTGAGGCTTTCAAGCAGGGCGATGCCCAATCCGTCAGCTCGCAAACTACCGCAACAACCAAAAGGTACTTCCACATCGAGGTATGCCTCAATCTGGGGTAGGGTCAGTTTTCGGAACCGGACTTTGTATGGGATAACGTCTACTTGGACCCGACCACTGGTCGAGTTAAGGAGCGCAAGGCCGGTCTGCAAGGTTATCTCACGCCCTGACGCTTCGCTCAGCTGCCGGATTGCATCCTGTCGGTCGCGCGGCTTTCCCTCAATTTTGTCTCCCTGGACTGCAACCTGATCTGATCCAATAATGAGTCCGCCTTGGGCGTCGGCTGAAATAGCCAACGCTTTTTCGGTCGCTAGCCGGCTGACCAATTCCCTGGCTGTCTCGCCGGGAATCGTGCTCTCGTCGATATCAGGGTGGTGGACCTTAAAGGCGAGGCCCAACTGACTCAGTAATTGGCGCCGATATGGGGACGAAGATGCTAAAACCAGGGCTGGCAATTGTTTTATTTTTGACACGAAACCGTTGGCAAACTAAAATTATAGCCTAGCGGTCAGGTTAATCTGACCGGTAAGATCCTCTCGTTTCAATCAGTCAGACCCTAGGCGCTGGCCGGACGATCCCTTTATTCTAAACAAAGAGTAAGCACATGGCCGTACAAAAAAATAGAAAGACCCCTTCCAAGCGCGGAATGCGCCGCTCCCACGATGGGCTCGGCAAGCCAGCCTTGTCGACCGACCCTGTGTCTGGGGAGCTTCACCGTCGCCACAATATCACGGCCAGCGGCTATTATCGTGGCCAAAAAGTAATTCAGGATAGCGAAGAAGTAGGGTAGACCCATCACCGCGCCTGAGGCCCGGTCTGTTTTCGCCGTGACTTAAACTCAAGATCACGCGTGAGTATCAGTTTAGCTATAGATATGATGGGCGGCGACAACGGCATGGCTGCTACCGTGCCCGGCCTGGCCCAGGCATTGACGCGCTATCCGAACCTGCGGTGCCTGCTGGTCGGCGACTCGGCCCAGATTCGCGCCGCAATCAAAGATCTCAAACATACCGATCACGCGCAAATTGTTCACGCGTCCGAATCGGTAGATATGCATGAGTCTCCCGCAGCCGCGCTTCGATTCAAAAAAGACTCATCTATGAGAGTCGCCATCAATTTGCTGGCAGAGGGCAAGGCAGACGCTTGTGTCAGCGCTGGAAACACCGGGGCACTGATGGCGACCGCGCGGTTCGTCTTAAAGATGCTCCCCGGCATCGATCGCCCGGCAATCATCAGCGCACTACCTCGAGCGCATGGGCACGTGCATGTCCTTGACCTTGGCGCAAACATTGACAGTTCTCCAGAAATGCTGCTGCAGTTTGGCCTTATGGGCGATAGTATGGTGCGCACACTCGAACAAGTTTCGAAACCAACGGTTGGGCTGCTCAATATTGGAAGTGAAGATATCAAGGGAAGCGACACAATTAAACAAACAGCTGAGCTTCTCAAAGACAGTAACCTTAATTACGTCGGCTACGTTGAAGGCGATGATATTTTTAACGGTTCTGTCGATATTGTCGTTTCGGACGGGTTTTCAGGAAACGTCGCGCTGAAAACCAGTGAGGGACTAGTTCAGATGCTTGTTGGAGTCATGCGAGAGGAGTTTCGCCGGAGCATTTTTAGCAGATTATCTGCCTTGTTCGCGGCACCGGTGTTACGGTCGTTTCGGGATCGAATCGATCATCGGCGGTATAACGGCGCCATGCTGCTCGGCCTTAATGGTACAGTGGTTAAGAGCCATGGCGATGTGGACGGGCTGGCGTTTTTTCACGCGATTGAAGTGGCCCGCCTTGCCGTCGAGAAGGACCTCGTTTTCCATATCCGCTCGGATCTCGCCGAGTCCGCAGCGCCGGGCGGCACCCCGGTGTGAAGTTTGCCCGCATTACCGGGACGGGAAGTTACCTTCCAGAGAAGATTCTCAGCAATCGCGAGCTGGAGAATCTTCTCGACACTACCGACGAGTGGATTTATTCGCGCAGTGGAATACGTGAACGCCATATTGCAGCGGATTCCGAGTTTACTTGTGATCTTGCAGAACACGCCGCTCGTCACGCCATTGAAAGCGCCGGTCGAAAGCCTGCAGACATCGATCTCATCGTTGTAGCCACCACTACACCAGATCAGGTATTCCCCAGTACGGCCTGCCTCCTTCAGAATCGTCTTGGAATTCATGGTTGCCCGGCGTTTGATGTCCAGGCAGTCTGCGCGGGATTCATCTATGCGCTAGATGTTGTTTACCGTCAGATTCAAACGGGCGGCAGTAAATGCGCATTGGTCGTCGGTGCGGAAACATTCTCCCGAATTCTCAACTGGCAAGATCGATCAACTTGCGTGTTGTTTGGCGATGGTGCGGGCGCCATGATCGTCGAGGCGTCGGACCGGCCAGGGATTCTGTCAAGCCACCTTCATGCAGATGGAGCCTTCAAGGATCTGTTGTGCGTGCCCGTTGGCGTCTCGACGGCTTACCAGGAAATCCTTGCTGGCAGGGCGTATACCGAAATGCAAGGAAAAGAAGTATTCAAGTGGGCGGTCACCGCTCTTGGGGATGCGGTCCTCGAGGCGCTACAGGCCAACAACTGCGACCAAAGCGAGATCGACTGGCTGGTTCCCCACCAGGCAAATATTCGTATTATTCGGGCTATTGCACGGCGTCTTGATCTAAGTATGGACAACGTCATCGTTACCATCGACCGGCACGGTAATACTTCTGCCGCATCGATTCCACTGGCATTCGACGAGGCGGTTCGCGACAACCGGATTAAGCCCGGACAGAAGATTATTTTCGAGGCATTTGGCGGAGGCTTTACCTGGGGCAGCATGCTGCTTGAGTATTGATTAGGTTTTACTAAGGAGGCGGCACATGACAGGAGACAACCAACCGAAGGTCTGCCTAGTGACGGGGGCCAGTCGAGGTATCGGTCGCGGGATTGCGCTTGAACTTGCCGACCTTGGCTATACGGTCGTGGGGACGGCAACCACAGAAAAGGGGGTCTCAACCTACGAGGCCTTATTGGCTGAAAATAAAGGCAAAGGCCGCGGTGTGGTTCTAGATGTCACTAAGCCTGAGATGGTCCAGGAAGTCGTCGCTGGCGTTACCAGAGACTTAGGTGCAATCACAATCCTGATTAACAATGCTGGGATCACGCGAGATAACCTACTGCTTCGGATGAAGGATGCCGAGTGGGATGAGTGTATTGATGCTAATTTGAGATCTGTGTTTACGGTTTCAAAGTGTTGTCTTAGAGGAATGACCAAGGCACGATACGGCCGCATAATTAACATTTCATCTGTGGTTGGGGCAACTGGGAATGCCGGTCAATCTAACTATGCGGCGACTAAGGCTGGGATTATCGGGTTTACTAAATCCTTAGCTCTTGAGGTCGCCTCGCGAAGCATCACCGTCAACGCCGTTGCCCCAGGCTTTATCCAGACTGATATGACTGCCGAACTGACCGAGGAACAAAAAAACCGTTTATTACAGGCGATACCCCAGAGACGGCTCGGCCAGCCCAGCGATATCGCTAAGGCAGTCGGTTTTCTGGTCTCCGATGGGGCTTCGTACATCACAGGCCAAGTTCTGCATGTTAACGGTGGAATGCACATGTCATCTTGAATAATATTGTGTATCTAACTGTTTTAGTTTAAGAAAATCTAGTTTTTGGCACCCGACAGAGTTCAGCGGCGTTAACGGCCACAGAGCAGGAATATTGGACTTGGCCGGGCGAATACGGTTTAATTCGCGCTCTGCACTACAGGCAACAAAATTCAAAGCCCGCGTAGCCGGTATCAAACGGCGTTAGCAAATAAAACCAGGAGGTTAGTGAATCGATGAGCAGTATTGAAGAACGCGTTAAAAAAATCGTGGTTGAGCAACTCGGTGTAGGCGAAGACCAGGTAACGGCAGACGCATCCTTTGTCGATGACCTCGGTGCCGATTCGCTTGATACGGTTGAGTTAGTTATGGCTCTCGAAGAAGAGTTTGATGCCGAAATTCCTGACGACGAAGCTGAGAAGATCACAACGGTAAAGCAGGCAGTCCAGTTCATCCAGGCTAATGCCAGCGGATAAGAACGATTGCAAGCATCCTTTTAAATTCAAAGCAAACGGCCGTCTGATGCTCTTGCCCCAGACGGCCGCGTCGTTTTATCGCGCGATGTTATGTTGAATGCCCGCCGAGTAGTAGTCACGGGGATCGGGTGTATCTCACCCGTAGGCCTGAGCGCTAGCGAGACCTGGAGTGCGTTTCTGGCAGGGCATAATGGGATCGGCCCAGTAACCCATTTCGACACCGAAAACTTGCCCGTTTCCATTGCTGGCGAGGCCACCGGGTTTAACCCGGAAACACGGCTGTCCGTCAAAGATGCGCGCAAGATGGACCGGTTCATTCAGCTTGGGCTATGTGCTGGTCTTGAGGCAGTCGAAGACAGCGGGGTCGACCTCGACACAATAGACCTGGATCGAATCGGGGTTTTGATTGGTGCGGGGATTGGAGGGCTTAAGACGATTGAGGATACCACTCAAACGCTTCAGTCTAAGGGCGCGCGAAGAGTTTCTCCTTTTTATATTCCCAGCAGCATAATCAACATGGTCTCCGGCAATCTTTCGATAATGCTCGGCCTGCGGGGCCCAAACCTCGCCATTGTTACGGCTTGCACGACCGGCACGCATTCGATTGGAGAGGCCGGCCGGATGGTGGCATTCGGCGACGCCGATCTGATGGTAGCGGGCGGCACGGAGGCTGCAATTACACCAACTTCGCTGGCCGGATTTGCCGCCGCAAGAGCCCTTAGCCGCCGTAACGAGGAACCGGACCAAGCGAGTCGCCCATGGGACCGCGGACGGGACGGGTTTGTAATGGGTGAAGGCGCGGGAATTCTTGTTCTTGAGTCTTTGGCGCACGCACGTGCCCGCGGGGCCCGGATATACGCGGAACTGGTAGGTTTTGGCATGAGCGGCGATGCGCATCATATGACCCAGCCAGCCCCCGGCGGGGATGGGGCCGCCAGGTGTATGGTAAACGCACTTAAGAACGCAGGGCTTAACCCAGAGGACGTTGATTATGTCAATGCTCACGGGACCTCAACACCGCTTGGCGATCTCGCCGAGACCATAGCGCTGAAAAAGACTTTTGGAAGTCATGCTTCCAATCTGAGGGTGAGTTCTAATAAGTCGATGATCGGCCACCTGCTCGGTGCAGCTGGCGGCGTCGAAGCGGTGTCCACCGTGCTTAGCCTTCATCATCAGGCGCTTCCGCCTACTATCAATCTGACCGACCCGGACCCGGACTGTGATCTGGATTATGTTGCCAATGAGGCTCGCCAGACCACGACCCGCACCGCCATTTCAAACTCTTTCGGCTTTGGTGGCACCAACGGAACGCTTGTGTTCGCGGCTTTTCCTGAGTAAATCGTCTCCGGCGGTAGCGTTTTGAGTAATCAAGGCCCCTCCGCCGATACAGCGCGACTCCGGTGGCCATTTCGGGCCCTTGTAACGGTCTTCACTGGCGTTTTCCTGTGTTGCGCAGGAGCTTTGTTGCTCTATCTTCACCAGAGTGTCCGAACCCCGTCCGATGCTCCCCGGCAATTCCTTGTAGTCGAGCCGGGCACAGGTCTTTACGAGTTTGCGGGTTTATTGGTCAAACAGGAGTTCGCCCGCGAAGAGTGGCCCGTTGTTGCGTGGGCGATCTTAAGCGGGACGGCTAGTTCGCTGAAATCCGGGGAGTATCAAATCGAGCCCCACGAATCGCCGGCCCGTATTCTTGGGAAAGTTAGCCGTGGGGATATTTACCAGCACAAGATCACCTTCTTGGAGGGGTGGAGCTACCAGGATCTAACTGGCAAACTTAGACAGCAAACTAAGCTGTCCCAACAATTGGCCTCACTTACGCCAGGGCAGTTTCGTGAGAATCTGTCGTTGACAGCACACTCACCGGAGGGGCTTTTTTTCCCTGATACCTACTTTTTCGTCATGGGCGAGTCGGATCTGGATCTTCTTAACCGGGCCGCACGCAAAATGGAACGGAACCTAAAGGAGGTGTGGGCGCTGCGGGCATCAGATATAACTCTAGATACCTCATACCAGGCTCTGATCCTTGCGTCCATCATTCAAAAGGAGGCTATGCGGTCATCAGAGATGCCACGGATCAGCGCGGTTTTCCACAATCGCCTTAAGCGAAAGATGCGCCTACAGGCAGACCCGACAGTCATTTACGGCCTGGGCGACTCCCTCAAAGGCCCCTTGAAACGTAGCCATCTAAAGCAGGACACCCCGTACAATACCTATACCAGGGCGGGGCTCACGCCAGGACCCATTTCCATGCCGGGCCGGGCTGCGCTGGAAGCCGCCGTAAGGCCGTTAACAACAAAGGAGCTGTATTTTGTTGCCAAAGGTGATGGTACCCACCAGTTTTCCAATTCTCTTAAAGAGCATAATGCTGCCGTGCGCCAGTTTCGGAACTAGGCAAAACATCAACGCTTTGTTTCTACGAAATTGACGGGAAAGTTCATCAGTTTTGAGGGGGGGGACGGGGCAGGGAAGAGCACCCAATTGTCTCTTTTGTCCGGGGATCTTGAGGCGCTGGGCAGGCGTGTGATTTTAACCCGAGAACCCGGCGGCACCAGGCTCTCAGAGCAGATTCGAAGCTGGGTACTGCATGAATCCGATGCACTTTGCAAACAGGCCGAACTACTACTTATCTTCGCGGCAAGGGCGCAACATATCAGTGAAGTCATCAGGCCCGCTCTCCTGCGCGGCGACTGGGTGCTTTGTGATCGTTTCACCGATGCCAGTTACGCCTACCAAGGAGGGGGTAGGGGCATACCTGTGGGATTTATTCAGCAGATAGAGGCTGTGTCTACAGAGGGGATGCGGCCCGACCTTACTTTGTTGCTAGATCTTCCTGTCATACAAGGAATAGAACGGAGTGTTGGCCGCGGCCAAGGCAGCGACAGATTTGAAGAGCAGGATCTTGAGTTTAAGCGGCGTGTCCGCCAGGCCTATTTGGATCGCCAAAGTGATGAACCTGATCGGATTCGGATGATCGACGCTACTAAATCTGTTGAAAGCGTTCACACACAGATCTGGGATCTGGTTTCCAACCTGATCGAGCGCGAAGATGGTTGAGTTTGAGGAACTCTCATGGCTTAGGCCGGCCTGGGATCAGGTGAGCGCACACTGGAAAAGCCTTTCGCACGGAATCCTGATTACCGGCAATTCAGGAATCGGGAAGGGTCACCTTGCACTAGAACTCAGCCGCCTGCTGCTTTGCACAGAACCAAACGAACACCAAGCCTGCGGCCAATGCGCCAGCTGTCAACTATTGAAAAACAGTGTGCATCCCGATCTTCACGTGCTTGTGCCCGAAACGCAAATTGACAACCAACCTGAGCCTATTCAAAGGCATGCCAGTCGGTATTTTATGTCTGAGAAAGGGGCCAGCTCTACCCGCAAGCCCAGTCGGGTGATTGGGGTTGATGCTGTTCGTTTGCTTAGTGACTCCCTTACTACTAAGTCCGGTCGGGCGGGGCGTAAACTGAGTTTGATTGTGCCCGCTGACCGACTTAACTCGAATTCGATGAACGCGCTACTCAAGCTGCTTGAAGAGCCCGCTGCCGACACCTACATCATTCTCGTAAGTGCTCGCCCTTACAGGCTCGCTGCAACTATACGGAGTCGGTGTATTCAGCTCGAGTGTCCAACACCAGATCCCCAAGTGATCAGATCGTGGTTGGGTGATCGGTATCCCGAAACCTCAATTGATGTTTTGCCTTTTGCCCGCTGTGGTTTTGGCCCACTTCAGATTAACGGCATCGTTGCCGCCGGCGAGCAAGGCCTTTTTCAAGGGCTTATTGAGAAACTACATAGGCCTTCGCTGGCAGGAGGTAATCCATTAATGCTGGCGCAGGAATGTTCAGCGGTCGGCATCCAAACAGCACTGCGGATACTGCAACACCTCGCGTTGGCCCAAATTCGCCAGCGTGCAATTGGCGTTGGGTCTTCTCGTTCTTGTAGTAGTGAATCGACCTTTTCCGGTAGAGAATCATGCATTCAGGCGTTTGTAGAGATAGGGCGGTTTCTGGTTAATCCGACCGGCGCGGTTGACGAGCAGTTGTTTCTCGAGGATATTTGTACCCGAATTTGCGAGGAGAGGGAGTCATGAGCGAAAAATCGAAGGACCAGGTTGCGAAGCTGACGGCGGGTTTTCCAGCCAAGGCGGCCCGGCCTCGTGTCCTTTCCGTCTCTATTAAGGACGTTCGTACACTAACAGCCGCCTTTATGCCTTTTTTGAAAAAAGGGGGGTTATTTGTTCCGACCGAAACCGACTATGCCATGGGAGACGAGGTATTTTTGGTCCTAAAACTGCTCGAATCCGAGCAGTTTGCAGTCGCTGGGACAGTAGCCTGGCTAACGCCGTCCGGAGCTCAGTCAAGTCGTACGAAAGGAATTGGGGTTCATTTCAAAGGGGCCGACGCCCAGAAGCTCAATGAGCGAATTGAAGAACTGATTAAGGGCGTTGCCTCGCGGCGCAGTGCGACCCACACCCTGTAAAGCCTGGCTTGTTTAGATTTTTGTCTTGTCCGAACGGCTCACCGTATGCTAGTTGACTCTCATTGCCATGTTGATTTTCCTGAACTGGGTGATTCGCTCTTTGACGTTTTAGGGCGTGCCGATGCAGCCGGGGTGTCGCACCTCCTTTGTGTATGCGTCAACCTGGAAGATTATCCGAATATGCTGTTGCTTACGGAGCCTTATTCAAACATCTTTGTAACAGTTGGGATTCACCCGAACACTGCTTTTGTCCCCGCACAAGAGCCTGAACTGGCCGACTTAATCGAGCTTGCCTCCGATCCGAGGGTGGTTGGTATCGGGGAGACCGGACTTGACTATTTTCGAAGCTCGGGGGATCTTGGCTGGCAGCGACACCGATTTGCAGCGCATATTGCTGCTGCGAACAGCACTGGGAAACCCCTTGTGATCCACACTCGAAATGCCCGTAAGGACACAATTGATTTAATGCGGTCTGAGAATGCGGCTGACGCCGGGGGCGTTATGCATTGTTTTTCTGAAGATTGGGCAACCGCAAAAGCGGCTCTTGATCTTGGATTTTATATCTCCTTTTCTGGAATTGTGACATTCAAGAACGCCCAGGCGCTAAGGGAGATCGCCCTTAAGGTACCGGACGATCGGATAATGGTCGAAACTGACGCACCGTACCTTGCGCCTGAACCCCATCGAGGGAAAACCAACGAGCCTGCCTTCGTGTCCTGCACAGCTGAACGAATCGCGGATTTCAGGGGGATCTCAATAGAGGCTTTTGCCGAGCTCACCTCAAATAACTTCTTTGAGCTTTTTCAAGGGGCGTGCCGACACCCGACTTAGCCTGGAATCCGGCTCGAAGAAGGGCGCGTAATAATGGTTTAGGACCACTCCTTGATTTGACTTTGGTTACAACTCCCTGTGGTTATGATTCGTATAATGTATATTATGTAAAGTAGGTGATGGGTTCGCCAAGCTTGCGTGACACGCCAAACTTAGAGTAAACCGTTTGACCCTTCCCCCGGGCTCAGCCAGAATCAGACTGTAGACGCGGAAAGCCACTAGTCCGACTCGCGCTCAAGGGCTTTCAAGCGGTCCGTTTCCAGAAAACTAAACCGAGGAAATTGTTGTAATGACACAAAAAGAAATTAGCGGTACAGCCGCCCCGCAGGACGATGTCACCGAGGCGACCCCTCAAAAAGTCCCTACCAAGGCGCCCCCAGGTAACCGTAAACCGGCTACGATCGGATCGTCAATTGTCATTCACGGCGACGTCGCTGGGGAGGAGGATCTGGTTGTCGATGGAACTATCGAGGGCACAGTTAACTTCAAGGACAACAACCTGGTAGTCAGCGTCAATGGTCGGGTGACAGCGAATATTAACGCGCGCATTATTCGTGTTGACGGTGAGGTAAAAGGTGAATTGCACGGCAGTGAGCAGGTCGTCATCAGCCCCAGTGGCAAAGTTAAAGGGGACATCCGTGCGCCCAGAGTGGTCCTCGAAGACGGCTGCTCGTTTAAAGGTTCCGTCGATATGGAAACCGATAAAGCGGGAGGGGCTGACCGCGCCACGACGCCTCGTTTGCGCCCGAGCGCCGGACGCCCGGTTCGACCAGGTCGTGAATCATCAGAATCCGGAGGTTTGCGCAACTAAATGAGAAACCGCGGCAAATGCCGCGGTTTTTATTGACCTACTGAAGTGACACGATCAACGGTAGTAGTGCGCCCCTGCCCTATCCGTGGGTGTCTTGGCTGTTTTTCGTTCCGAGCGCCTTGCTGCAGAAACCAGTCGGTCAACTTTCACCCTTGGGTCGCACGATCCTGAATCCTGCCGGTTGGCAGGATCAAAAGCCATGATCGGCCCGAGGATGAGCTCTGGGTGCTCATAAATCAGGTCATCACTCAGCGGGATAAAGACTTTATTAGTCACAAGCTTGTTTCTCTTACTGCGAAGCGTTTTCGGGCATTGGTTGCAATAATAGACCCCTCAAGGGGTCTTTCCGGGCGTAACCTATGGTAAAAGGGTGGCAACAAAGTGGAGACTTGGCCTCATTGGGCCGAATTTAGCTCCCAGGACTAAAAACCCCGAGGTTTTTCTGTCATGGAGTCCTTATGGCAACCGTAATAGCCGTAGTCGAAGATGATCGGGATCAGCGGGAGAACTACGTCGATGTTCTCACCGCGCACGGCTATGACGTTCGAGCCTATGCGGATAAGCCAAGCGCCGAGGCTGGTTTCGAGCGTGAGTTGCCTGACCTTGCGCTGCTCGACATCATGCTCGGGGAAGACATGGATGGCGGCTTCGACCTTTGCATGGAGTTACGAAAACTCAGCCCTACCTTGCCAGTGATTTTCCTGACGGCGCGCAACAGTGATGCGGACCGAATCTCCTCGCAACGAATGACGGCATGGGACTACATCACCAAGCCGGTTAGCCTTGAGTTTTTGGTCGCCAGAGTCCACGCCCTATTACGAATTTCCGAACAACTGCAACACCGCTCACCCGAGTCGTCAGTATTTTCAGTCGGTGATCTGGAACTGGATGAAAACAGCATGTTAGTGCACTGGCAGGGTCAACCAGTAAGTCTGACGTTAACAGAGTTCTGGATTATCGAATCACTCACGCGAAATCCCGGTCATGTGAAAAGTTATGGGGCGCTAAGTGATGTCACCCGCCAGGGGTTGGTCGAGCGAAATCCCATCAACGGGTACATCCGACGAATCCGTAACAAATTTCGCGAACTGGATTCGACCTTTGACCGGATCCAGACAGTCCATGGGACAGGCTACAAGTGGGAGCGTGATCGCGAGTGATTGGTCTCAAAGCCCTGCGAGAATCAACGAAGCGGGTCGACCAAAAGAAACGCCGAGCGGCGTCTGGTATCCGGCCCGGGCTTAAGATTCGTACTAAGCTCTTGCTGCTGGTCGTCTCTTTGTTGGCTATACCCTGGATGGGCTACGAGTCGGTTCGGGAGATGGAAAGGTTCCTGCTTGAGGGTCAAGAACAAGCGCTGGAATTGACGACTCAAGGTATCTCAAGCTTACTTGGGAACCGAAGCGATCTATTTGACCCGGGAGTTGGGGTGCCAGAGGTCATTGGGCGAACATCCAGGCCTTTGCCAACCGAGATCGAGCAATCATTATCAATCGACGCTGCAGCCTCCGGCTGGGTGTCAGCGATCGGCGAACTCACTAATTTCACGGGTTTTGGTCTTTTCGAATGTGGCCCAGAGTATCAACCAGATTCCCTGGCCGTTAGACACGGTGTTGCAATCGACACGGAGCAGTTTTTCGCGTACTTCGAGATTGACGATGACATTATCATCTTTAGGGACCCGGACCTTGTCTCGCTTAACAACAGCGATCAACTGCGGATGACTGTCCAGGCGAGTTCGGGCGCGGTCTCGCGTTACCTGCTTACAACCACAGAGCCTGGCCGGATCAGCATTTATCTGATGAAAGATAACTGGCGCGAAGCGATAAGTGGCGACGCCGTTCGGGAGGTGGCCGGGGTGCTTGATCTTACAGACCGGGGTTACGTGATTAAATTGCGCATTCCTCGCAACTTACTGGGTGTCGGCGCGCGGCTCAAATTTGAGATAGTTGATGTCGACGATATTGGTAGTCGTGTTGTTAGCCGGGTGATCAGTACCGAGCCAGATCCCAGCCAGCTTGGGATCGGTCGGGTCCGCCTTGCTACCCCCGAATTGACAAAACTGATTCAACCACTTTACCTGTCGGAAGCGAATATAACCATCTGGGATCGAGGGTACCGGCTTCGCGCACAGGTCGGATCTATCTTCCCTCCGGCGCGGGAGGGGTTTGATCTTGACAGTGAAGAGTTCGCCTGGTCCTTCCCCAACGTCGAGTCCGCGATTACCCGCTTTTACGAATGGATACTCCGGAGTCCGGCGCGCGGTTTTCAGGATATGCCGATTGATTCAAGCCAGGAAGATTACCGGCTTCTCGGGCGAGTACTCACCGAGGGCGAGCCAAAATCTGAACGGCGTCGCTATGGAGATGCCAAGCTCATTGTTACCGCAGCGCCAATCTGGGCCCAAGGAAGCATCGACGGCGCGGTCCTGATCAAGCAAAGTGGGAACAAGCTACTGTCCTTGCAATACCGAACCCTGCAGCGCTTTACATTACTGTTTTTGGGGGTTTTTCTCTTTTTGTCGGTGGCGATCTTGGTATTTTCGACTCGATTAACCTATCGCGTAGGGCGATTACAGCGTGAAACCGAGCAAGCAGCAACACCGGAAGGCCGACTGCTCAAAGATCAAATTCGACCCGGTGCCCGCTCCAGTGATGAACTTGGCAGTCTCACAAGGAGTATCTCTGGACTGCTTCACAATCTTGGCCAATACACTCGCTACCTGGAGAAACTACCTGACACTCTCGCGCACGAACTCCACAATCCACTAAATGTTGTCAACTCGTCCCTTGAAAATCTTCAGTACCACCACCGCGAGTTAGCAGATGATAAGCATCTGCAAAGAGCACGAAATGGCGTTGGCCGACTTCGCTCAATCATCACAAGTCTGACCGAAGCGGCGAGTCTGAAAGAGGCCTTGAGCCGCGAGCAGGACGAGCGATTTGATCTTGCTGCCTTGATTGACGGCTGCGTTGAGGGATACCAGGCCGTTAACCCGAAACATCGGATCGTCTCCACCCGTGTGGCTGGACCTATGATTATTGAGGGGGTTCCTGACCGCCTTGCCCAGATGCTCGATAAATTGATCGATAACGCAGTCCAGTTCGGAGCAGACCAAGGGCTAATCGTTGTCAGCCTGAGAAGGAATGCCGATGGTATTGAATTAACGGTTGCAAACGATGGCGCGACTCTCCCAGTTGAGATTGTTGACAGGCTTTTTGACCCGATGGTCTCCCGAGCCCGGGATGCACGAAAAACGCACCTAGGTCTAGGGCTTTACATCGTGCGTCTGGTTGCGGAGTTTCACAACGGAACAGTTGTGGCGCGAAACCGTGCTGGTGACCGTGGTGTAGAAGTTGTCGTTTCCTTACCCCAGGCGCGCATTGCGCCTCGTTGATTGAGCTACGCGCCCTGCCCCGACCATTTCTACTTAAGGCCTAAGGCCATCACGATGTCCGAAATGCCTGGTTTCCCATCGCAGACCTCCTTCGCGGACAGCCCTTGCAGCTCGTGAGGGAAAACCAACCATTGATCAGTCTCGTGGACAAAATAGTCAGGGATCCTGCCGGTCTGGTTCTTAGTGGGTTTATACCAGCACGTCGCGACCCTAAGGTCCGAGGGCATATTACGCCGGCAACGAGCTCTAAGGTCCGTTATTACGGCTTCTATACTCTTCCCAGAATCGAGGACATCATCGACGATCAGGAGTGAATCGTCCCGATTGATTTTACGAATTAAGTAACCTAGGCCGTGAACCTGAACCGTTTCGGCCGTTTCAGCAATACCTTTGTAATAGGATGTCCGAATAGCCACGTGGTCAGTCGCTATGCCGGCATAATCCAGAAGTTCCTGGACTGCGATCCCAACGGGCGTGCCGCCACGCCAGATACCCACAATAAAGTCCGGGCGGAATCCGCTCTCGATGATTTTCTGCCCGAGCAAAAACGAATCCCGCAGAAGATCGCCAGGGGAGATAAAGTATTTTTTCATCAAGGACTCCTAAATCCAGAGTTAACACAACTACTGATTGTCGCCACGCGCCTCGCCCCCCTCCGGAAGATCGTCCTCGTTCACTTTATTGGTTTCGGCTTTCTGAGCTGTTGCTTGAGAGTCATCGGTCGAACTTGTTGCCTCGCCCACCTCGGAATCGTCCAGAGCCTTCGATACCGTTGTTTGGTCAAGGCTGGTTTCTACCTCGGCGGAAACGACCATGGGCTCCACTGCCGAGCTAGCGCTGCCACTACCAGGCTCGACTGCTTTTTGAAAGTTTTCGGACTCTGTTTCCGGTTCGGTATCGGGTTCTGGTGTGATCCAGTGAGGGTCAACCCATGCTGATTCCGGTTCCGTATAAAACACAACCTGGACTGGAAGAGCGCTGCCCGGGAACTTTTTTTGAAAAACAGAGACACCGATCCGGTGTACGCCATAACTGAAGAAAACCCGACACCGAACACAGGTAGGTCCTCGATAAGACGCCTTTTTTTGACCATTTGTCCACACTTCGATCTCACCCTCATCGGAACTCCAAACGGCGTGAACGATAATCTCATGCCATTTGCCGCGAAGCTCATTTTCGTCGATCAACGAAAAATAAAGCGCTTCTTCAATAAGTCGAGCTCCCAGCCACAGGACGCCAGTACTGCCGACCTCCAGAGCCCACGCTGGATCTTGTTTTCCATGGTCAATAAACTGCCCGTGCCGGGTTTTGGCCGGGTAGGTATTGATGAAATCTTCCGGGAAAAAAATGTTCCAGCGGTACCACTCTGGCCCCGAGACTGCCTCGCTCGGGCGGCGGGCTTGAGCCCGCTCTGCTCTTTCAGCCCCTAATGAGCAGTCGTCATAAGGAGGCACAGAGGTGCAGTCGCCAGGGCGCAATTCGAATCGCTCCACCATCTCGGTCGGTCCCAGTCCCGTTGGGTCGGGAACTACAGAATAGCCCCATTCCGAGTCGCCTGCGAACCTCATAAAAGCTATCCCCTCACTAGATTGGCTCTGGCCTGGCAAGCAGAGCACCAGGGTTGCGATTGGGATTAAGCGCGCAAACCAAAACATCGAACGGTGTCCAAAGATCCCGGGCTAACTCGCCCGTTCGAGGTCAAGGTTGGTGCCCGGGGCCGGAGTCGAACCGGCACAGCCGTAAGGCCGAGGGATTTTAAGTCCCTTGCGTCTACCAGTTTCGCCACCCGGGCAATCTATCGGCACTGTAATAGCAGTGTTTGTAGCGTAGTTAGACGAATGTCTGTCGGTATATTGGTTTTAGTTGTGACAAATTCTAAAAAACAGATCCCAATATGGAGCGTCGCTTCAGATTCATGGGTGAATTCTAACCTGTCTGGCGACAACATTTTGATTACCGATTCGCGTCTCAGGGTTGACGCGCCCTATGGGCGCTTGCTCTGGCCGTCTGGCTGGGTCAGGCAATGTCTACTAGATTATATAAAACATCTAAGGGTGTATTGGAGGACCATAATCTTTAATACATTTCATTCAACGCACGGCATCAGACAAAAAACATCGTGGTTTTACTAACGTCGATTGCTGCTTTATGATCCTGCTTTCTGATTAACTCCACAGCCGAATCGAGAATATCTTGCGATCATTTGACATGCAATGACAACCAATTCAAGTTTGATTAAAACAACCTGCCCCAGGGACTGCTACGACGGTTGCGGCATCTTAGTAGACCAAGAGGATGGGAAAGTCATTAAGGTGAAAGGGAACCCAGAGCACCCGTCTAACCGAGGAGCGCTCTGCCCTAAATGCGCCATTGGTTATAACGGCGTATGGCTTGATGAAACCACACGCTTGCTATACCCCCTAAAACGTATCGGGCCTAAAGGCTCAGGCAAGTTCAAACGAATTTCCTGGGATCTCGCGATCAAGGAAATAGCGGAACAGTTAACCAACACGGCCCGCCAGTACGGCCCTGACCGGATTTACCATACTCATTACACCGGGACCTGCTCGGTGATTGCCGGGAGCTTCCCAAGCCGTTTTTTTACCCACCTTGGTGCAACCGAGGTTGACCCAGATACGGTTTGTAATGCCGCGGGGCACACGGCTCTGAACTACGTTTTCGGAGATTCCGTGACAGGCTTTGATCCTCGGACAGCAAAAGACAGTGCCTGCATAATGGTTTGGGGGGCCAACCCGTCACATTGCGGACCCCATGTAAACCAGAACTGGCTGTATAGCCAGAGCGCGAAAGTTATCGTCATCGACCCTGTAAGGACCGAAACGGCCGCTGCAGCTGATCTGCACCTGCAACTACGGCCCGGCACCGACGCCGCTCTTGCCTACTCAATTGCCCACGTTATCCAGTGTGAAGGCCTTGTTGATTCAACGTATGTGAGCGCTCATGTAAAAGGGTACGCGGAAGTGCTACCGTTGATCAAAGCGTGCACGCCCCAGTGGGGTGAAAGAGCAACCGGTGTTCCAGCCGCGTTGATCGAAGCCGCCGCACGCTCCTATGCAAAAGGACCATCGCTGCTCTGGCTGGGACAAGGGCTTCAGCGCCAGCCGCAAGGGGGTAATGTGTTTCGGGCCTGCGCCATGTTACCGGCCCTGACCGGCAATATTGGTAAGCCCGGCACGGGCTTTTATTATCTCAACAATACTCTCGCTATAGCTGAACGGGTAGGTACGGCACCTATCTATCGCAAGCCGGAACCGCAAAGCCAACCTAATACTGTTAGCCAGATGGATATGCCTAGTTTGTTACAGGATTCTTCGGCGATCCGCTTTTTTTTAGTGTGGAACTGTAATCCGCTTGCATCAAATCCGGATCAGACTTCGACCCGCAAGGGCCTCGCCCGCGAAGATCTCTTTACAGTGGTGATTGACTGTTTCATGACCGACACGGCCGAGTATGCCGATATTGTTCTGCCTGCAGCGAGCTTCCTCGAGTTTGATGATCTT
This sequence comes from Acidiferrobacteraceae bacterium, assembly GCA_018698075.1. Lineage (GTDB taxonomy): Bacteria > Pseudomonadota > Gammaproteobacteria > Arenicellales > UBA868 > UBA868. Next base: position 3,152 of record JABINT010000084.1, on the reverse strand, counting down.
TGTGCCTCGTATTTTTATCTCACCGTTGCCGCCCAGGTTAAGTGTCAGGAACCTTTGGGCGAATCTTTGCCCAATCAGGAGATATTTCGAAAACTAGCAAAGGCTATGGACTTAGACGACCCGGCCCTTTATGAAGACGATCACGCAATTCTAGGTTCGACCCTTAAAGCGGCAGGCATCATGGATGCGTGGCCGGACTTCGCCGAACGCGGCTGGGCCCATATTAGTGTCGAGCCTTTAATTCTCTGGTCCGAAGGAGAATTCCCTACCCCGAGTGGAAAGATTGAACTCGCTAGCGAGCGTGCAGAAGCAGATGGTCATCCACGTCTACCGCAGCCGCGCATCGACTCTGCGCCTGCGCCCGGCAAACTTCGGCTACTTTCACCCGCAGACAAATGGCTGATGAATTCCAGCTTTGGCAACGACCCCAGAATCCAAAAACAACTCGGTCCGGCGCTTGTGGTTATTCACCCGGAGACAGCCGGCGCGTTTAACATCCGCGATGGCGACCGTGTCCGCCTTTCTAACGAGTTGGGAGAGCTGGATCTTACTGCTAAGCTCTCCGATGCGATCACACCCGGAGCGCTACTCAGTTACAAGAGTCGCTGGCTTAAAACAGAGCCCCGAGCGGCCAACGTAAACATTTTACAAGCGCCCACAAAGACCGATATGGGAGAGAGCTCCTCGGCGCATGGCACCGAGGTCACAATCTCAAAAATTCCCTAAGGGTCTCGAGTCTCGACTACTCAAGCCGCCTTTTTTACTCGCTGTTGCTTTGCTCGCTTAGGTCCTGCAGATCGCTTTCTCCAATGACCCGGCTTACTTGGGCTCTCGGATTTAAAGCTCCGGCTGAACTTGCGCTTGGAGTTGGGCCGAGGCTTGTTGCCATGCTTGTTTTTGGGTTCGGAGGCTGTCGGCTCAAGGCCTTCAATCACTTCGCGTTTGATCTTCTGGCCCGTCAGTCTTTCGATCTGACCCAACTTGGGCCAATCCGAAGATCCCACAAGGGAGATCGCACAACCGGTGGCGCCTGCCCGGCCCGTTCGACCAATTCGATGAATATAGTCCTCAGCGACCATCGGTAAATCGAAATTAATTACATGGCTGATATCTTTAATATCAAGCCCGCGAGCTGCAACGTCCGTGGCTACCAACATCTCTACCCGCCCTTTTTTAAGATTCTCAACGGTCTGGCGGCGTTTGTTTTGACTCATATCACCGTGCAGTGCGGCACTTTTGTGATCTTTTGATCGCAAAACCTTTGCCAGTTGATCGGCGCCACGTTTGGTAGCAGTAAAAATCAGAGCCTTGGTTAGTTGTCCATCGTTCAAGTGGTGTTCCAGCAACTCTTGCTTGTGAGCTTTGCTGTCCGCATGATGAATGTGTTGTTGAATCGATTTATGGCTTTCATTATTGGCCGCTAAAGCAATGCGTTGTGGTTTTCTAAGTAGCTGGTTAGCTACTTTGAGCACGGGGCCTTCAAGCGTTGCGGAAAATAAAAGCGTCTGGCGCGTCGCGGGCATCTTCGCAGCAATATTCTTGACCGCATCAATAAATCCCATATCCAGCATTCGATCAGCTTCATCGAGCACTAACATCTCAAGGCGTGAAAAATCCACTTTGCCTTGCTCCATGTGATCCATCAATCGTCCCGGAGTTGCGACCAGAAGATCCAAACGATTTCGAAGCATTCTGAGTTGAGGCGCGTAGGACATGCCTCCAACTATCGAGCCAGTCGTGACTTTGGAAAACCGGCTGAACTGACGAATATCCTCGTTGATCTGCATAGCGAGTTCACGGGTTGGAGTTAAAACCAACACCCGCGGGCCGATGCCGGATTTCTTTGAGGGTTTTAGAAGGTGCTGTAGCGCCGGTAGTACAAATGCGGCGGTTTTGCCGGTGCCTGTCTGGGCCGATGCCATCAGGTCTTCCCCGGAGAGTACCACCGGGATTGCTTCGCGCTGAATATCGGTAGGCTCGGTAAAGCCAGATTTTTTTACAGCGTCGAGTAAACGAGAATCGAGTTTTAGTTCTTCAAATAGCACAATAAGTTCCAATCGGCCTGCGCGCCGGGTAAGTGTAAAAAGGGATTAGGCGTGAGGGGCCGTTCTGGGCGCTCACTTGTTCTGGCTGATCCAGACCATGGCGGGCGTGTTGCCTTTTAGACCATGGAACGTTGCTAACCAGAGCACAGGCGACGATAAAAACTCATCGAAAGGTCAGAAACGAAATGCCTCCTTAATCGGAGGAGGCGCGACTATACAGGGCCTAGGCCAAAATTACCAGTATCGAAGGCCCTCCAAATTGATCGGTCAATCCCGCACCAAATAAAACCCATAATAGGAACTCGGTAAATTAGAGTGCGCGAGTACCTGTGAGCGACCCCTAGCCACCGCGACGTATGAAATTGGCAAGTTATGGCCCAGGATGCACCTACAGCACAACAAGACAACGGGGCAACGAGAAGAACTCAACCTGTTATCCGGCAGCGATCCTGCAACCTATCAGAAAAGGATTGCGATAAATCGGGAGTACGAGATTTTTAGGAAATGGAGGCTGAGGGCTCTACCGAAACGTGCATGTAAGTGTCTGATATAACAGGGGTTGCTGTTACAAGATTGCCGATATACCATAGTCTTGTACCCTACATTTCTGGTTGGCCTATAAGCATCTACCAGCCTCTGCATGAGGGCCAATTGCGGGTATTGCCCGACTCTAGTCGAAGATTCAGATAATCACCACCCTATTCCCAACATCCCACTAACACCGTAAAGGTTTCTGCTTTTTCTGCTATGTCTGGTAGGTTCAATTGGCCGAACGGTGCTCCATCAACAGGTAGACAAACCCTAGGCTTTCAAACACCGGGATAACCTAAACACCCTCACTGCCGGTTGACGACCAGCAGGAGGGTCAGGTTGTTGATGCAGGTTTTAACCGGCAAAGACCGGTGGGGAGGTCTTTGTGCTCGTTGCAGGCACTTTCTTTTGTTTGCTATGTTTGGCTATTGGCCACGGCTATCCCGCTAACAGTGCCGGATTCGTGTTTCCTACCAATCCGGTACTTAGCACCACTGCGGCCTATCCCATCAAACTTAACGTATGCCGCACCTCCCGCTACACCATCCAACTCTTCATCACTTAACTCAGCACCTG
>JABINT010000154.1 GCA_018698075.1 Acidiferrobacteraceae bacterium | reverse complement strand
CATCCCGCGACATCCACCGCACCCTTGCCAGTCAGGGTAATGCTGGTGCTGCGCTGATTGCGGAGACGGGCGGGCTTAACGTCATGTTGGTCGATTCCACCGCGCTGCCCGAGCAGGCGGTGCGCGATATCGTGGTGTCGGCATTTCAAAGTGCAGGGCAGCGCTGCTCGGCGCTGCGCATCTTGTATCTGCAAAGCGAGATACGTGAGCGGGTGCTCGAGCTGCTCTTTGGCGCTATGGACGAGCTGTGTCTTGGAAGTCCTTTGGACCTTGCAACCGATGTGGGTCCGTTGATTGATCTTGAGGCGTTGGAAAATATCCAGACCTATTGCGCTCAGCGCCAAGCGAAAGGGCAGGTCCTCAAGCAGTTACAAGCCCCGGCGGGTGGGTACTTCATGGGCCCCGCGGTGATAGAGGTAGGGGGGATCGAAGATCTGGATCGCGAAGTGTTCGGCCCGGTGCTGCATGTGGCAACCTACCGCGCAGACGAGCTTGCCGAGGTCGTCAGGACAATCAACCGGTGTGGGTACGGCCTGACGCTCGGTGTTCACACCCGGGTAGATGCACGGGTTCAGCAGGTTATTGACCACGCTCAGGTAGGAAACATCTACGTCAACCGTAATCAGATCGGCGCGGTAGTAGGGTCTCAGCCTTTTGGGGGAGAGGGTCTTTCGGGCACCGGACCTAAGGCCGGGGGCCCGCATTATCTTGCCCGCTTTGGTAAGCGTGATTTCGCGGCATCTTCGATGGAGCAAAGCGATGAGTCGCGGGTAGCCATTGACCGAATCAACGACTGGGCAAGTGCGCACAAACAAAGACCCGGCCCACTGGACCCACAGCAAACTGCCAAAGTGCTTGAGAGCGCTTCTGATTGGTTGGCGCCCCAAGCAGCCCGGGCGATCATGCGCATCGCTCAAAATCCCCTTGAACTGCCGGGGCCTACCGGGGAGAGTAATCGTTGGACGCTGTACCCCCGCGGCAATGTGCTTTGTCTGGGCCCTGATGCACCAAGTTTGCGGTCACAGGTCTGCCAGGCGTTGGCACTGGGTAATCGTGTCCTTGCTGTCGGCGCTGATACTGATCTGCTTGAGCCGTTCCGACCCGACTGGCCTCTTGAAGTGATACCCGGAATCGTTGATCCCGATAATTTGGAAGCACTCTGTGGCATCGATGCGGTCGTTCTTTGGCTTTCCGGAGAAGCCCTGCGGCCATGGCGTCAGGCGCTGGCACAACGCGAGGGGCCAATCATTCCGCTGATCAATGAGCCGTGCGCGAGTGAATGTCTGGTTATTGAGCGCCATGTCTGTGCCGACACGACCGCATCCGGAGGTAATACTGCGCTGCTGGTGCAATCCGCTTAAGTGCGCAGGGGATGGTTCGCCCGGGTTTGGTTTAAACGGTAAACTGAAACAGCGCAGTTGGATAAGAACAAGAGGAGTGGTTATGACTGAAGGGGTAGGGGGATCATCGGCGCAAGCCGAACTTTCCGAATTATCCGGCCGCACGGGCTTTACAGCCATCACGGTGCCAGAGCGCCTGGGTCGCATTGAAAAAGCGCAACGCCTGATGGTGGAGCAGGGCATCGATGCCCTGTATCTCGATGCATCGACCAATCTTTTTTACTTTACGGGCCTGCGTTTTTGGGCCACAGAGCGATTGCATGGCGCAATCATCCCGGCGCGTGGGGACATCATCTATATAAGCCCCGGCTTCGAAGAAGAGAAGACCCGCGCCATGTTGCTGTTAGGCAGTGACGTTCGCACCTGGGAAGAACACGAAGATCCTACCGCGCTGGTGGGTCAGTGCTTCGCTGAGTTAAGTGGCGCGCACGGTGTGTTGGCGATCGATCCCGCGACACCGTTTTTTGTTTTTGATGGCCTGCGCCGCGCCATGCCGCGAGTGCAGTTTATAAATGGATCGAGTGTGACGGCGCAATGCCGCATGTACAAATCCGGTAGCGAGATTGCACTAATTCAGTTCGCAATGGATCTCACCTTAGAGGTTCAAAAAAGCGCAGCGCGAATGCTGGAACCTGGCATCAGCACCATTGATGTGCAGGAGTTTCTTACCGACGCGCACCTGAGGCTTGGCACCGATGGCCCGCCGGCGTTTCGCATTGTGCTTTTTGGTGAGCCCACAGCTTACCCGCACGGGGTGCCATACCCTCAGGAGCTTAAAGAAGGCGACATGGTGCTGATCGATACAGGAGCTACCATCGACGGTTACTACTCAGACATTACCCGCAGTTATGTTTTTGGCGAGCCTACGGCCCGCCAGCGCCAGGTTTGGGATCTTGAAAAAGCGGCTCAGGCCGCGGCGTTCGATGCATCCCAGGTGGGCACTCCCGCTGAAGCAGTGGACAAAGCCGCGCGTGATGTGATCGAAGCCGCGGGTTTTGGTCCGGGTTACGCGGTACCCGGACTAGCACATCGCACCGGACACGGCATTGGCCTTGATGTCCACGAGGAGTCTTATATTGTCCCGGGTAACACCACCCCACTGGCACCGGGCATGTGCTTTTCCAATGAGCCGATGATCTGTATCTACGGTGAGTTTGGCGTACGCCTGGAAGATCACGTCTATATTACTGATGCAGGCCCTCGCTGGTTTACTCAGCCCTCTTCATCTATTGATCAACCCTTCCGTTGAAGCGCTCTAGTAGCTACGGCGGATGGTGTGTGGCACGATCACTGTGCGACTCGCAAAAATATCTAAGCAGGATTTTGGGTAAATACCTCAATAATTCTGTCGGCATTAAGTTGATAGTTTGCCCGGGTTCTCTTGCCTGCTCCCTGGTTCACTGTAATGAGTTTTCTTTAGGGCGCTACACCAATCGCCGCAGGCGCTGCCAGCGGTTCATCGAGGCTCGTGACATCGGCGCCAGTATGACTAGAGTCGGTATCATAGGCCCTTGGCAGTACTGCCGAGCGCTCAGGCTGACTAGCGTATCCAATCAGCTCGATGCTTTTGCCAGTTCCACGCACCTAAGCGTTCACCACCCGGGCACCCTCAATTCATGCACCAGAAACTGAAGATCAACGGCGATCGTTTTCTTGTTGATCTCGAGGCCCTTCGGGAATTTGGCAAACAGGGCACCGGTGTCATCCGCCCTGCGTTCTCACCCGCGGATATCGATTCGCGGCGCTGGCTTGCTGAAAAATTTGAAGATTGCGGACTCACACCCCGGTGGGACCGAGCGGCCAACCTCTTCGGAATACCGTCACAACCCGGCAAACCGATTCTGATCGGATCACACTCCGACACCCAACCGCAAGGCGGCTGGCTCGACGGTGCTTATGGCGTCGTCCTGGCTCTTGAGGTGGCGCGGACTTGTCAGGAAGTCGGTGGACCACCGGTCTCCGTGGTCTCGTTCCAGGATGAAGAAAGCGCCTTCATGCCTCTAACCGGAAGTTGCTTTTTCAGTGGTAAATTGCCCCGCGATGCACTGTATGACCTAACCAACGCCGCCGGACAACGGTACGGTGATCTAGCCAGCGCTTTGTCGGAGGTCGAGGAGTCTGAGACACTGGACCCCGGTTTGTTCAGCGCGTTCCTGGAAGCCCATATCGAACAGGGCCCGGTTCTGGACCAGGCCGGAGAGATCATCGGGGTAGTCGAGACCATCGTCGGCTCTCGCCAGTTCGAAGTCACCATCAAAGGCCAGCAGAACCATGCTGGCACGACGCCAATGGCCCTGCGACGCGATGCAGTCACTGGATTTGGCGCGTTCATAACAAACCTGGAAGAACGATTCACGAAAATTGCAACACCCCGTTCGGTCTGGACCATTGGCCGTGTCGATGTACACCCCAATGCGCCTTCCATCGTACCGGGAGAGTTGAACTGCTCCGTGCAGATCCGCGATGGGTCCCTCGCCCAACTGGATACCATGTGCGAGATGATTCAAAAAGCAGCAGCCCAGACGGCGGTAGAGCGAAATCTCGATATTTCGCTGTTAGAGACCAAAGCTGTCGCCCCGATTGATATGGATGACGGGATCGTCGAGCAATTCTGTGAAGCGGCCAAATCGACTGCGCCTGGTGCCTGGCGGCGCATGCCCTCGGGCGCATTGCACGACGCCATGAACCTTGCCCCACAACTTCCGACCGGGATGATATTTGTGCCTTCGATCGGCGGTATTAGCCATGCTTTCGAAGAGGATACCCAAAGGGAACACCTGGTTGCTGGTGTTCAGGTCATGGCCGATACGGTCGCTCGGCTCGCGCATCGGCTGCGCGAAACTGGCTAGGCTGTACTCGTGCCTTCCAGGTCGAATTCTGACACCATCTTCTCCCGCATGAGGAATTTCTGGGCTTTGCCATCACGGTCATTGGAAATTCCGTTACTGTGCGGACATATCGAGGAGGCTTGATCCATCAGGCCGGCCATTATGGCGAGGATTTCCTTTTTGTAACGCGGTTAAGAAGTTGTTGATGGTGTAATTTAATCATCTTTAACCAAGCAGACAGTTGGAAATTGCCCCATTTTTAAGAATCTGCGAATCACCCGGAAAGTCAACGATTTAAATAATAACTATAGTAAGGTTATTGTAATTATTAATTTCCAGTGGTAACGTGGCCTAAACTATAGTTAGCCGGGTTTCGTGAGTTAACGGCGATGGAAATTGGTTCAAACAGTTCTCACATAAAAGGTCGTCCCCGATAGCAAAAACTGGGTCTCGAGAGATATACGCATGGCCCGCAAGTGGGCGTTATAGAGTCACCTAACAAAGAAAGGTTTCTCGCACAATTAAGACAAAGGAGAATCTGATATGAAACTCTTACTCAAGGCGGTGCCAGTATGCTTTTTTGTTTGCTTATGGTCTCCGCTAGCCTATAGCGTTGAGAAGCCGCAGATTGGGGTTGGTGATATCGTGGTCATGGATGATGTTCCCGGCCAGACCGGAATTGACTTCGCAGCGATGTTGACAACATCTTTAGTAAAAACTAGAAAGTTCGATGTTATCGAACGTGCCAGATTGAAAGATATTTTCAAGGAGCAGGGGGTTTCGACTCTGTCGGGCATGGTGGATGGTGGGGTGAAACTCGGTGGTATTAGTGGCGTGGGCTACCTTGTTTACGGATCGATCACCCAATTTGGGAAAAGTTCCGAGGGAGTTGCACTTCAGGGGCTATCGATCGGGGGGGGTGCTATGACAATGGGCGTTGACATCAAGTTGGTAGACGCTCAGACAGGTCGTACGCTCGTTGCAGAAACGGTAACCCACGAGGCCGAATCCTCTCAAAATATCAGTATTGCTGGTCTTAGTACACAATCGAATTCCGATTCATCTGTCGCAGGAGACTTAATGAGAGCGACAGCGACTGATGTAGCCAATTTAATTTCCACGAGCATCTTCCCAATAAAGGTAGTGGTCGTACAAAAAGATGGTACTGTGATCCTGAATTATGGTGACGGAGTACTGGAAAAGGGTATGGTGTTGGAGGTCTATGACGTTGGTGAGGGATTTAAAGATCCCGATACTGGCGAAGTGCTTGGTGCAGAAGAGACTTTAGTTGCGACTATTGAGGTTTCTCAAACAACCACTAAATTTTCAAAGGCAATTGCTCTGGAGGGCTCCGACGCGAGTCTGATTTCGAACGGCTCGATATCTAGAGTCGTTGAAGGCGGGCCTGAGCGCGATAAGAAACAGGGAAGTCTCTTTGGACTAGGGTCAGGCGACAGTGACGACCAGGATACCGGGAAGAAGATCAGTAATATGTGAAGGTAGTCGGGGCTCGACCTGAAAAACAGTTGCAATAACAGTGAGGCTATTGGTTTTCAATATTGTTCGACATTGGAACTTGTCCGACTAATAAGCCTGTTTTCACTGCTACTCGCTTTGGTTAGTGTTGGAGCGAGAGGGGGCGAGTTCGAACAATTTGAGCGAAAGGCGGCAGCTGTGCGACTCTTGTGTAATTATCAAGGGAATTACTTAAACTCCTATGGGGACCACCATTCAATGTGGTGGGCGTATGACAGCGAAGGCCTGGTCATGAATGGCCACCCCCTAGAGTCTGATTTATTTCGAGCCCAAGGGAACAGCGTAATCGTTGATGTCAGTAAACTTGTAGATAAAGCCGATCTGTTTTCTCCAAACGAAGGAATACCGTTTTTCCTGAAACGGAAATATTACGTGAACTTTGAGAAAATGCACTCAGTGCTGGCGATTGGTGATCGTTTCACTATCAGAGGTCAGTGCGAGGCTCTTTGATTTTTTTGGTCTTTGAAAAAATTTCACAGCAGGTAGAGCCTAGGTCTTTTTGCGTTCCGCTTCTTCACATAGGTTGAATTCTTACATCTTGCCTGCCGAGGGCTTGGGCAGTTCGCCAAAAGATTACTGTTCTGGGCACCTTAAAGTGGCCATATTGGTACGACAGTGATCGATGATGCCCTGTTCTGTGGGGGGGGCAGCTTTTCTTTGCGATGAGTAGTGCCACAGGGCATCTCGCCCAGTGTTGGCTCGGCCTTGTTACGATCGTGTTCTCAATCACGTCTTTGTGCCGGAAGAGCGCGCCACAAACTTCTAAAGAAGAAATGTGCTCGTCGGGATGTTAAGTACGCGAAGTTCGAAGAGTTTGTTCGACGCGCCGATTGCGCACACTGGACACGGTGCCCTGGACTATTGCTGACGCAGCCAGGCCATAGCGCAGCCCGTGCGTTCAATAGATGCGGTTTAGACGAGTAGTTGTCTGGGAGTTGGAATCAGAGTAAAATGTTGCACTGCAACAAACTTTGGAAAACCATCTTGAACTCAAACCAGACCAAGACCCCCTTGCCAGAATTCACCGATCTTGCCGCCACCATGGCCGACGTGATGGTGCGCAGTCAGAAAATAGCAAACGATTTCATGTCCCACCACGGTGGGGAGCTCGCCGGCAGTTTTGACACGGGCAAATTAAGTGAAAGTTTTGCCAAGAATTTTGCCGATCTGCAAATTGATCCTGAGGTTCTG
>JABINT010000027.1 GCA_018698075.1 Acidiferrobacteraceae bacterium | reverse complement strand
GTGTAGCGTTGCCGCGAGTTGCCAGACGATCCAGCGGACTTTGGTGCAGGGTATCACCGGGTAACGCGCTGCTGCGCTCACACAGTTCACCCCAGGTGCGAAGTACTTCAAACCGGGGGTGACTGGCATTTGCCGCCTTTGCCACCTTAGGTCCATATGGCAGCGCAGCGGTAGTCATCGGCAGGCATAGATTGATTTCCAAAACGGTCATGGTTGGGTTATAGATACATCAGGCTTGGAAGCCACATCTGGCGCACTGTATGACATCGCGCTGGCCCTATGCGTGGGTGCTTACCTGTTCTATGGTTCGCCGTCCAAATACCCAGCGCATATCCGGGTGCCGGCAACACACTGGGCAGTCAAAATCGTCACGAAGATCAAAAGTCTGGTCAAGAGGTGTATCTCCACCGGTACCCTGGCCTACTTCCACGCGATTCCAGATCACAGGAGAAACATATGAAAATGAGCACTGAAGAAGCGTTTGTCAAAGTTCTACAAATGCACGGGATCGAGCATTCTTTTGGGATCATTGGCTCTGCCATGATGCCGATATCAGATCTTTTCCCAGCGGCTGGTATTAAGTTCTGGGATTGTGCCCACGAGTGTAACGCGGGAATGAGCGCCGACGGCTATTCGCGGGTGACCGGCAAAATGAGTATGGCCATTGGCCAGAACGGGCCGGGCATTACTAACTTCGTCACGCCAGTCATGACCGCTTACTGGAACCACACCCCGTTACTGCTGGTGACCCCCCAGGCTGCGAACAAGACCATAGGTCAGGGTGGCTTCCAGGAAGTAAAGCAGATGGCCATATTCCAGGACTTGGTCTGCTACCAGGAAGAGGTTCGTGACCCAGCCCGGATCGCTGAAGTGCTCAACCGTGTCATCGAAAAAGCTCGAAGAGGTTCGGCGCCAGCGCAAATCAATGTGCCACGCGATTACTGGACCCAGGTTATAGATATTGAACTGCCCCAAGTTATCGAGGTAGAGCGTTCTCCCGGAGGCGAGGCTGCTATTGCCAAGGCCGCGGCACTTCTATCCGAGGCCAGTTTTCCGGTCATTCTCAACGGGGCCGGTGCCGTGCTAAGCGGCGCTATCGAAACGTCCGTATCCCTTGCCGAAAGACTGGGCGCACCGGTGTGCTGCAACTACCAACACAACGATGCCTTTCCCGGCTCACACCCCCTGGCCGCCGGACCGCTGGGCTACAACGGCTCCAAAGCTGCAATGGAACTTATTTCCAGGGCTGACGTCGTCCTGGCGCTGGGTACGCGCCTGAACCCCTTCTCAACCCTACCCGGTTACGGAATTGACTATTGGCCTAAAGATGCACGCCTGATACAGGTCGATATCAACGCTGATCGCATTGGCTTAACCAAGAAAGTAGATGTGGCCATCCAAGGTGATGCCCGACGAGTCGCTGAACAGTTGCTTAGGCAACTCAGCGTCAATTCAGGCGACCAAGGCCGCGCCCAAAGGGCAGACCTGATCGCAAAGTGCAAGTCCGACTGGGCATCAGAGCTTGCCAGCATGGATCACGAAGAAGATGATCCCGGCACTACCTGGAACCAACGCTCGCGGGACGACAAACCTGAGCGCATGTCACCTCGCCAGGCATGGCGTGCCATCATGAAAGCCCTGCCCCGTGAAGCCATTATCTCTTCGGATATTGGTAACAACTGTGCCATCGGCAACGCATACCCGAGTTTCGAGCAAGGCCGAAAATATCTTGCTCCCGGCCTATTTGGCCCATGCGGTTACGGCTTTCCCTCAATCCTCGGCGCCAAGATCGGCTGCCCGGATGTTCCTGTGGTTGGTTTTGCTGGGGATGGGGCTTTCGGGATCTCCATGAACGAGATGACCGCGTGCGGCCGTAACGAGTGGCCACCGATCACCATGATCATATTCCGTAATTATCAGTGGGGTGCTGAAAAGCGAAACACCACATTATGGTATCAGGACAATTTCGTTGGTACAGAACTTAACGTAGGTGTGGAATACGCCAAGATAGCCCAAGCCTGCGGGGTTAAGGGTGTTAAAACTGAGACCATGGAAGAGCTCACGGCTGCGCTCAATACCGCTATCAGCGAGCAGATGAACAGCAATATCACGACCTTTATCGAGGTGGTTCTCAACCAGGAGCTGGGCGAACCCTTCCGCCGTGATGCGATGAAGGCGCCGGTAGCGGTTGCAGGTATTGACCGTGCCGACATGCGCTCCCAATAGAACAACCCATGGGCGATTGTGAAAATTGCAACTCGCCCATGGGTCAAAGTGAGCGCGTTATTGCCTGGCAGCTGTACTAAAAATCTAGTTAGGCACTATTAGGTGTCATGTTTTAATTAACCGGGAGGTTCTTAAATGTTAATCGGCGTACCCAAGGAAATAAAAAACCACGAATACCGGGTTGGCATGGCACCAGCCAGCGTACGTGAAGCCGTGACCCATGGCCACCAGGTCATGGTACAGGCCAACGCCGGGGAAGGTATCAGCGCAAGCGATGACGAATATCGAGCAGTGGGCGCGCAAATTGTTGATGACCCACAAGAGATTTTTGCCAGCGCAGAAATGATCGTCAAAGTGAAAGAGCCGCAAGCTAACGAACGCGCCATGCTACGCCCGGGCCAGATTCTCTTTACCTACCTGCACCTGGCGCCAGATCCGGAGCAAACTCGTGACTTAGTCGACAGCGGTGCGACCTGTATCGCCTACGAGACCGTCACGTCGCCTCGCGGGGGCCTGCCCCTGCTTGCGCCCATGTCCAAGGTGGCTGGTCGTATGGCCATACAGGCTGGCGCCTATTGCCTTGAGCATCCCCACGGCGGCCTGGGCGTGTTGCTCGGGGGTGTGCCAGGAGTAGACCCAGCCAAAGTGGTGATTCTCGGTGCCGGTGTGGTCGGCACACACGCCACACATATTGCAGTCGGTATGGGTGCAGATGTCTGGGTGATTGATCGAAGCCCCGAGGTCATTGAAACGCACTGGCAACAGTTCGGTCGCTCAACCAATACGGTATTTTCAACCCGTGACGCGGTCGAGCGTCATGTACTTGAGGCTGACCTGGTAATCGGTGGCGTCCTGATTCCAGGCGCAGCAGCCCCCAAATTGGTCACAGCCGAGATGGTGCGGGCCATGAAGCCGGGCGCTGTCATCGTTGATGTGGCTATCGACCAGGGTGGCTGCTGTGAAACTGCACGACCCACAACTCATGCTGAACCCACCTACGTGGTCGATGATGTAGTGCACTACTGCGTTGCGAATATGCCCGGCGGCGTCCCGCGCACCTCGACCTACGCACTCAATAACGTCACCTTGCCTCATGTGCTGGTGCTGGCGGACAAAGGCTACCACCAGGCTCTCAAGGAGGATCGTCATTTGCGTGACGGCCTGAACGTGCATGAAGGCAAGATCACTTGCCGAGAAGTGGCGCGCGATCTGGGCTATAACTATGTCGACCCAGAAACTGCCCTAGGCTGATCGACTCGCACCCCTGGGGCGCACGGCGCTCCAGGGCGCTCATCGGACGGCTCAATCTGCTACTTAAGCCCGGGCACAATATGGTTGACCTGGTCGAGCCAGGCGCGATCACCGGCTGACATCCAACCCAATCAAGTCATAACAGGGGTGGCTATCGTAGGCCAGTCAGCGTCGGGCCTCCTATTTGTGTTGGCGCTTAAGGGATCCGCCGGTAGAGAATCCCTGCAGCCATTGCGAAGGCAGCCGTTGGCAAAATGGCCCCCACCAGTGGCGGCATATCATAAACCAGCACGATATAGCCCAGCGCCTTGCTGGTGGCAAAAAAGGTAATTCCGATCATGATTCCGATAAAAAGGTTCCGACCCATGCCTGCTGAGCGAATACTGCCAAAGACGAATGGGATCGCCAGCAACAGCATGACAGCCGCTGACGCAGGTAATGTCAGTTTCGACCAATAAGCCAATTCAAAGTTACGCGTGTCCTGAACATTAGCACTGAGGTGAGCAATATACTGACGCAACTGGAGCAGAGATAACTGGTCCGGCTGCACCAAGAATACCGTCATCGTCTGCGGCGTGACCGCGGTGTTCCAACGGGCCTTGGGCGCCTCACTGACCTGGGTAAAGCCCTGTTCATCAATTAATGTCTGCCTGACGTCGTCAAGATCCCAGAACGATTCGGCGTAACGGCCCTTGCCCGCATAGACCAGTGCACGCAGTTGGCTCATGCTGTCAAATTCGAAAACCCGAATATCGCGCAATGTCAGGTCGGGCAGGACCTCGCGAACATTGACGAAGGTCTTTTTGTCTCGCAGCCACAAGCCAGAGTTGGATTTTTGTTCAATATTCCGTTCCAACGCCTGGGCCCGCCCGCGCTGCGCCAGAGTTTCACTCCATGGTGTGATGAACTCGCCAATCAGTAGCGCTACCAAGGCCAACAGAAAACCCAGCTTTAGCACAGCGACAGTAATCTGACCGATCGATATCCCACTGGAACGCATCACGATCAACTCCGAATCGACTGCCAGCAGGGAGAGACCGAGTATTGCACCCACCAGCACCGCCATCGGAAATACCTCGTAAACGATACGTGGCGTACTTAACAGGACATACTTCATCGCATCCAGCAGGCTATATTGACCCGTACCAAGGTAGGAAACCTGGTCAATGAATGTAACGAACACAAACACACCAACCAGTACTCCCAGAACCAGTAGTATCTGGTTTAGTAATACCCGCCCCAGATATAGATCGAGCAAGCGCATCGGTACTCAGCCAGCGATGCGTTTGAGTCGGACTGGCCACTGCCAAAGAGGCCGGTCATTGGCGCGACGCCAGAACAGATACACCGCCATAGCCGCAAACAGCAGGTGAGTTGCTATCAACCCTGCCAGCGGTTCGAACCCACCCTTAGGCATCTGGGCACACATCAGCGTTACCAGATTGGTATAGGAGAAATAAATTGACAATGCTACAAACATCGACACATACCGCTTGCCTCGTGGCTCCATGCGGCCCAGTGACAGTGCGAAAAGAATGAGTACTGGAAGTACAGCGATCTTGGAGAACCGCCAGGCTAATTCCTTGCGCTCATAGGAGCCATTAGATTTCCATAACCGACCTGTTTTCCAACCATGCAAGGGATAGCGTACCGGTGAAGCCGGACCCATACTATCGCGGATGGCATAGCGCTCAAAATTAATGACCCGGTAAACGCTGTCCCCGGGTACACCTTCATAGCGAACACCATCTTCTAAGACCAGAAACGCATCCTGACTATCAGGGTCGATTTTCCGGTATGCGGTTTGCGCGAGGATCACTCCTTCCCGACCGGCATCCGACCCCCACGCAAAGATCCCCTCATACTGCCCGGTCTCGTCATTCAGTGATTCAACAAAATAAACTGCGCGGCCTGCGCGAGTTTCCAAAAAAACGCCTGGGATAACTCCCACAATGTCGTCACGGGATTTCAGGTCATGCTCTATCGCTCCCACTGCCCGCACCGCCATAGGTCCTACAATGAGAGAAAAACTTCCAACAATGATGGCACTCACCAGCAGCAAAAAACCTGCGGGTCGTAGCAGATGACCCAAACCAAAGCCGGCCGCTGCCATGATGGTCATCTCGTTGTCCCGACTCCAACGGCCGAGCACCATCAATATGGCCACAAACATCATCAGCGGAAGGATCACATCCATGTAGCCAATCACTTTCAGAAACAGTAACAAAAATATGCTATCGATGGGAATAACGCCCTCGGCAGCCTGGCGTAAAAATCCCAAAACGCGAACAACTAGGAAAATACAAAAAATTACCACAGTCACTGCTCCGCTGGTGAGCAGGACCTCGCGGGCAAGGGCTCTACGCAGGATCATTAGACGTTCCTAGCCGCGGGTTTTGACATCGCATTGAATCAGCCACCACAATAGCACGTCATTTTACGTGAATCAGCATAATCGACCCAGTGTTACTGAACTCAAACCACAGTTTTATTGCCAGGAAAAATATGAAAATCACCGTTTCTTCACCCGACATCACCCGCGTGCACACCCATTGCCTTGTTATTCCCATTCATAAAAATGATCGCTGGTCAGCCAGTGCCCGCAAGGTTGAGGCCGCAACGCAAGGCCTGATCAGCACACTTACTAAAGCGGGAGATATCGATGGCCGACCCGGCACCGTGCTGATGACCCCTGCTCCATCAGGGATTAACGCCCAACGACTGCTTCTGGTCGGGGTCGGCGAACATCCCGATGCCGATGATTTTGCTCGTGCTGCAGCTGCAACAGCGCAACGTCTGTGTGCAACACCAGCTACCAATGCCGTCGTAACCCTGGCGGAAATCTCAGCCAAAGGGATTGACCCCAGTACGCGTGCCCGGGTCCTGGCACAGGCGCTGCATAACGCCACTTATCGCTTTAATCAATTAAAAACGGGCGCAAGTAAAGAGGCGATCAAACGCGGTGGCGCACTGACACGGATTACTCTTGTGCCAGGATCAAGCAGCACAGCATCAGTCACCCGGGCCGGCGTCAAAGAAGCGACAGCAATCGCCAACGGCATGAAACTGGCTCAAGATCTTGGCAACCTGCCAGGAAATCTATGCACCCCCAGTTACCTGGCTACCCAGGCACGAAAACTTTCGCGTAGCCACGGCTTGGGCGTCAAGATCCTGGATGAAGCCAAAATGAAGTCCCTTAAAATGGGTGCATTGCTGTCCGTCTCGCGTGGTAGTCGGGAGCCAGCACGGTTCATCATCATGGAGCACCGTGGCGGCAAATCGAATGAAGCGCCAGTGGTCCTGGTGGGAAAAGGCATAACTTTCGATGCAGGTGGAATTTCGTTGAAACCCGCATCAGCTATGGACGAAATGAAGTACGACATGTGTGGCGGTGCTAGCGTATTTGGTGCATTGGTAGCTGCCGCTGAACTCCAGCTCAAGCTTAATGTCGTGGGTATCGTGCCCAGCAGTGAAAACCTGCCCGACGGCGCCGCCAGTAAACCCGGGGACATCGTTACCAGCATGTCAGGAAAAACTATTGAGATTCTCAATACCGATGCTGAGGGCCGGCTCGTCCTCTGCGACGCTCTGACCTATGCCGAACGCTACAAACCCGCAGCAATCATTGATATTGCAACACTCACCGGCGCCTGCGTGGTCGCACTGGGGCATCCTGCCACAGCGTTGTTCAGCCCTGATGATGCGCTGGCCGAAGAGCTCCTGGTTTGCGGTAACTTAGCCCGAGACCGTGCCTGGCGTATGCCGCTCTGGGAGGACTACCAGAAACAACTCAACAGTCGCTTTGCCGATATGGCCAATATCGGTGGGCGTACCGCTGGAGCCGTCACCGCTGCCTGCTTTTTGTCCCGGTTTGCCACAAAGATGACCTGGGCACATCTGGATATTGCCGGCACGGCGTGGCATTCTGGAGCTCGAAAAGGTTCAACTGGCCGTCCAGTACCCTTGTTGACTCGTTTCCTGATTAACCGAGCCAAAGCAGGCTGATGGAGCCATGAGTTGCAGGGTTGATTTCTATGTTCAGTCCGGCGGGCCTGCGCAGGGCCACTTAACGCTCGCCTGTCGTGTAACGGAGAAAGCCTTTCAGGCAGGGCATCAGGTTTACATACGTTGTAGCAGCGTAGAACAGGCCAAAACCCTGGACCAGCTACTATGGACCTTCTCTCAGAACAGCTTTGTACCCCACTCTATCAACGGCACAGGCAAAACCCGCACACCCGTGACCATCGGGAATGAGCCGGCCAAAAGTGAAACTGCCCAGGTGGTGGTGTCCCTTGCTGGGGACCCGGTCGCTGATTTCACCGGCTTTCTCCGCGTCGCCGAGATTGTCGGCAATGAAGGCGCTGAACGAGAATCGGGTCGGAGGCGGTATCGCTTTTACCGTGAAAACGGAATTGAACCAACCACCCATGAAATCAAGCTGTAGCGGGGCAGGGCTGCGATGACACAAAAAAAAGACCGAGAGGTGCTGATCCGCGAACTGGAAAACCTGGGCGAATTAATTGAGTCTGACCCAAACGACACGCCAACGCTGGATGCCCTAGCCGAAGACCCAACGCCAGCCGATTCCCAGGAATTTCTAACCCTAAAGACGCCTCCCATAGCGAAAGACATCAATCCGGAGCAGCCGCAAACCGTCGATATGTTCACAGCTCCAAGCCCACAAGCTCCCAAAGAATCTTCCGTTGAGGCGCTAGATCGCACTATTGCCCCAGATCACCCTACGGATGCTGGGCACGAGAGCCAGGCTGAGCAATCAAACAGGGAACCAGCTGTGGCTGATGAAGCGAAGGCTGTGACTGCTGACGATAAGGGTCTTGAGGAACTGACCAGCGAACTGCTCGCCGTAGTTGAAAAAAGACTATCCCTGCATTCAGGCGAATCTCTACCCGAATTGCTGCGTGACGAGTTAGCCCACGATATCAGCCAGCATCTGGCCCCGTGGCTGCACGACAACTGACATACCTCAACCTCGTCTGCGGACGTGTCTGTCTCGCAGCAGTTAGCCTATACTTTCACGTTTTGTTAATTTCTACCCTGACAGTAGAAAACGCCATTGATTCATGAACGAAAACGAACTCAGCAAAACCTATGACCCGCATGCGATAGAACAGGCGCTTTACGACGCATGGGAAAGTAGTGGTCAATTTGCGCCGGCCGGGGACGGAGATCCTTACTGCATTGCCATCCCTCCACCCAACGTCACCGGCAGTCTGCATATGGGCCATGCCTTCCAGGATACGATCATGGACGCGCTGGTGCGATACCACCGGATGCGTGGCCATCGAACCTTATGGCAGGGTGGAACAGACCATGCGGGCATTGCAACGCAAATGGTGGTTGAGCGCCAACTAAACGCCGAAGGCAAGACCCGTCATGATCTGGGGCGCGATGCATTCATCGAACGCATCTGGCAATGGAAACGCGAATCCGGCGGGACAATCACCCGGCAACTACGGCGTATGGGAGCGTCTTTAGATTGGAGTCGGGAACGGTTTACCATGGACGAAAACCTGTCCCACGCGGTGCGCGAGGCTTTCGTCCGGCTGTACGAAGAAGATCTGATCTACCGTGGCAAGCGACTGGTTAACTGGGACCCAGTGCTGCACACCGCACTATCAGATCTGGAGGTACTTGCCGAAGAGGAGCAGAGTTTCCTGTGGCATCTGCGCTACCCGCTGGCCAACGGCAGCGGCTACGTGATTGTCGCCACCACCCGGCCGGAAACCATGCTTGGCGACGCCGCAGTAGCGGTGCACCCTGACGATGAACGATATCGTCAGCTTGTCGGCTGTCAGGTCATGTTACCGCTGGTCGGACGTGAGATTCCCATCATTGCTGACGATTATGTTGACCCAGATTTCGGCACAGGCTGTCTGAAAATTACACCGGCACATGATTTCAATGATTACGAGGTCGGAAACCGGCACGGGCTCACGCCAATAAATATCCTCGACCCCAGCGCCGCAATCAATCTGCCGGGTTCGCCCTATCATGAGATGGACCGTTACGATGCCCGGGAACGGATTGTCGCCGATCTTAAGGCGCTCGATCTTATAGAACGAATAGACGATCACACCCTCATGGTTCCCCGGGGGGACCGCTCCCATGCAGTCGTCGAACCCTACCTGACCGACCAGTGGTTTGTGCGGGCGCAAGCGTTGGCCGAGCCTGCGATCAAGGCGGTAGAAGACGGTGACATCCGCTTCGTTCCCGCTAACTGGAGCCGCACCTATTTTGACTGGATGCACAATATTCAGGATTGGTGTATCTCCCGACAGATCTGGTGGGGTCACCGTATTCCCGCCTGGTACGACAATCAGGGCAATATCTTCGTTGCACGCGATGAAACCCAGGCGCAGGTACAAGCACAGGCACTGCATGGCCAGGAGGCCGTACCTCTGTATCAGGACGATGACGTACTAGACACCTGGTTCTCTTCGGCCCTGTGGCCCTTTTCGACCCTGGGCTGGCCCGACTCGACTGACGAACTGGGCACCTTTTACCCCACGAGCGTGCTCGTAACCGGCTTTGACATTATCTTTTTCTGGGTCGCCAGAATGATCATGTTTGGCCTGAAGTTTACCGGCAGCGCCCCCTTCCGAGACGTCTATGTACATGGACTGGTACGCGATGCTGACGGACAAAAAATGTCCAAGTCCAAGGGTAACGTACTTGACCCATTGGATCTGATCGATGGCATTGCGCTGCCTGCTCTTGTCGAAAAACGCACCACCGGACTCATGCAACCGCAAATGGCAAAGCATATTGAAGATGCAACCCGCCGCCAATTTCCGGATGGAATTCCCTCTTTCGGCACCGACGCGCTGCGATTTACGTTTGCCAGTTTGGCGACTCAAGGTCGGGATATCCGCTTTGACCTGGGCCGAGTCGAAGGCTTTCGCAATTTTTGCAACAAGCTTTGGAACGCCGCACGTTTCGTGATGATGAATACTGATTCTCTTGCGGACAAACCCCTGGCTAACTTCGAAACTGGAACAGCCGAACGCTGGATAAACTCTCGGTTGCAACACATTGCTGAAGATGTCGCAACTTCGATGGAAGTCTATCGGCTTGACCAAGTGGTGCAAACATTGCATGCCTTTGCCTGGGATGAGTACTGCAGCTGGTACCTGGAAATCGCAAAGATCGAACTCGCTGACGATAGCTTGTCGGAGGTACGCAAGGATGGTGTGCGTCAGACCCTGGTCAACGTACTCGGCGCCACATTACGAATGATTCACCCGATCATGCCATTTATCACTGAAGCACTGTGGCAGCAATTACGCTCGCGCACATTAACCAATAGCGACTCGATCATGAATCAGTCTTACCCGCAGTTTGAATCGAATCGAGTTGACGACAAAGCGGTTGCCGACATGGAGTGGGTCCAGGCCATCGTCAGTGGCGTACGCAATATACGCGGGGAGATGAACATTGATCCGCGCAAAGAGTTGCCGGTTATATTTCAGGGCGGCAATGATCTCGATAGACGCCGAGCCAGGGATTTTCACACGCTACTGGCCGCGCTGGGTCGCTTGCAAAGCCTGGCTTTTGTCGCCGATGACGAAGACACTCCGCAAAGCGCAATGGCGCTTTCAGGCGAGATGAAGATCCTGGTTCCGCTAGGATCTGTTATCGACCGCGCGGCCGAACTCAAGCGCCTAGAACGAGAGGTGGAGAAGCTCGCTGAGGATTTGCAACGTTGTCAGACGAAGCTATCAAACCCTAACTTCGTGGCCCGAGCTCCAGAAGATATTGTAACCAAAGAGAAAAACCGTGCAGATCAACTCGCACGCGATATCGAAGAGCTGAAATCCCAACAAACCCGGGTCGCCAGCCTATAGTCCACCAACAAGCTTGAAACTGGACTGGAAGCGTCTATGGTGAACATGCGCTACCGACCAGCGCTACCATTGCGACCGCAGCCGTTTCAATACGCAGTACGCCATCGCCCAAAGACACCGACGCACTCGCCACTGTGGCCAGCTGGTCGCGCTCACACGCCGTGAATCCCCCTTCGGGCCCAACCAGAAGATAGATGGTCGACGCGTTGGCGATCAGAGGTGAAACCTGCGCAGCTGAATGCCCGCCGGGATCGGCCAGCAATACCACTGCATCGGGACTGATGCTTTTGGCAACTAAGGCCTCAATACTCATAGGCGGATGAATCACTGGCAACCACGGCTGGTGACTCTGCTTGCAGGCTTCGACAACTACCCGCTGCCACCGGGACAACCCCCGGTCTCGCATATGACTCACACTGCGTTCACACACCAGTACCGTAAAATCGGTCATTCCCAGTTGAGTCGCCATATCCAACATCGTCACTTGACGTTCACTCTTGGGTAAAGCGCTCAGCAAATGTATACGACGTCGTGGAGCCGGTAGCTCCTGCCCCGCTTCCAAGTCGATGTGTACCTCAAGCGGGCGCTGAACAACGTCACTGATGCGGCCTGGTGCGATATGACCTGCGCCGTTGAACAGCCAAAGCGGATCACCTACCTTAAGGCGGCGAGACCGTACCGCGTGACTGGCCTGCGGCTCGCTCAACAAAGCCTGGGTTTCACACCCAGTAAGACCCGGCAGATAGAACCAATAACCAGTTCTCATGATACGCCCGCCAGGTAGACGTCATACCGTATTGATCTACCCCTGAAACAGCTATCAGGATTAGCGGCCAGCGGCGCTGCATGTCGTGGGCGCTTAACAACCACCCGCCTTAGCGCTTTTTCTCGGGCGATATTTACAAGCTGTTGTGCATCTCGGTCATCGCCGGCGAGCACACGCAATAACTGTTGCGATTTGCGCGCCAACGCCGTATGGCGTTGAGTCTTGGGGAACATCGGATCAAGAAAGATAACGTCTGCTGGCGGCTGTAATGCAATCTGTTCACAGGCATCTCCGACAACCACTACAAACTGGGCGCTAGCACACTGGAATCGGAAACGCTGCGCCGCATCTTCCAGCATCGCAGCAATTACCCCAACCCGCTCAATGGCAATCACCTTTTTGCCACGCCGGACAAAATCAAAAGCATCAGCGCCAAAGCCTGCAGTGGCATCAATAATGGATCGGCAACCCCGTCCCAGCGAGCGGGTAATCAGGTCGCGGCCCGGGGCGGGCCGTCGTCCGTGTTGTGGATCAATCACCAGCGCATGCGTGCCTGGCTGAGCACAGTTCCGCAACGCCAAGCGGTCCGGGTATACCTCGAGAACCATGCCTGAAACATCGGCAGAACAACCCAACAGTGGTAAAGCCAGGCCCAAAGCCAATTGCTGTGCCCGGGCGAGGGCCTGTGGCGCCATCGCTACAATCGATACCTCACCGTTAACCATAGGCATAGTCTAACTTTGACACTGACCCATGCTTAGGATAAAAATCGCTTCCACCTTCATTTTACTTAAAGGAACTACACAAGATGGGATTTCTCGACGGCAAGCGCGCGTTAATTACCGGTGTAGCATCAAACCGCTCTATTTCCTGGGGTATTGCACAAGCGATGGCTCGCGAGGGAGCTCAACTGGCATTGACCTTTGAAAATGATAAGCTCGGCGCGCGAGCAGAAAAATTTGCCGGGCAGTTAGGCTCACAGATAGCGATCCGCTGTGATGTTTCCAGCGACAACGATATCGAGAATATGGCCACCAGTCTCGCGCAACACTGGGATACCGTCGATATCCTCGTACACTCGATTGCTTTCGCCCCTCGAGAAGAACTGGAAGGTATGTTTCTGGATTCCGTAACCCGGGAAGGATTTCGCACTGCCCATGAAATCAGCTCTTACAGTTTCGCCGCATTGGCACGTGCATTGCGTCCAATGATGAGCGATGGTGCGGCCATGCTGACACTGAGTTATATCGGCTCCCAACGCTCGATGCCGGGCTACAACGTTATGGGCCTGGCCAAAGCCAGCCTTGAAGCCAATGTGCGTTACCTGGCGCAATCCCTTGGTGACGATGGGATACGAGTCAATGGAATCTCTGCAGGGCCGATAAAAACTCTTGCCGCATCTGGTATTCGTGGTCTGAAAAAAATGATGAAGTTCTATGAAAACACTGCGCCACTCGGACGCGGCGTCACTATCGAGGAAGTCGGCAACACCGCGGCATTTCTCTGCTCGGACCTGGCGTCTGGAATCACCGGTGAGATTACCTATGTCGATGGCGGTTTCAACACCGTCGGCATCAGTCCTCGTTTTGCGGACGAATCCTGAACTGAATCGACTCGAGTGAGTTATAGGTTTTCTTCAAACACCTCTACCTGCGCTGCCGAACGCAAAGTGTGGCGCAGACCTGACAAAAGCTCTTCGCCACCACGGGCGGCGATTAAGTTCTCGACCTGCTGGCGTTCGGCCGGTTTAGCATCAGTCGGATTGCCCGGAATCACCTCCTCGAGCTGGAACACAGTGTAACGGGTCGAATCGAGACGTCGGCCGCCATAAGTTGCTCTGCCGGGGCTGGGAACAGGGCTTGAAAAAACCGCCATGGCGACGCCCTGCTCAATCGGACCGGACAGTTTGGCCGGATCCTGTGGTAATTCATGCGATTCGAGTTGATGCTCAGCCAACGCCTCATGCCAGTTCGCACCTGAACGCAGCCCATCGATAAGTGCCTGTGCTGCGACTTCCTGGGCGTGGAGCGCCGCCTTGGCCACAAGCTCGCTTTCGATACCCTGACGAACTTCCTCGAAGGCCTGCTTACGCTGCTCACGGAAATCGGCGTACCGCACGGCAACCAATGTATCGCTGTCGACCTCCAGCATCTCACTGTTAAGTCGGTCAACACGGACTTCATCACTGAATGCAGCCTGGCGAACAACACCACTTTTGGTCAGGCCAGTACCCGTGGCGCGAGAGAACCACTCACTGCGCTCTATCGGCAGGCCCAAGATATCTGCGGCCGGCTCAAGCGAACCAGGCTGCTCAAAGACGATGTTTTGGAAATCCTCCGCCAGCGCTAGAAACTGCTCTTCGGCGGCTTCGCGAGCCAACACTGAGCGTATTTCGCCGCGCACCTCAGTAAAAGGTTTAGTTTCATTTTCACGCAGATCAGTCAAGCGAATCACGTGCCAACCATAATCTGTGCGCACCGGCTCGCTCACCTCACCTTGATCAAGAGCAAACACAGCTTCTTCAAACGGCAGCGCCATGGTGCCGGGACGAATGACTCCCAGATCACCTCCACGACCCGCTGAACCAGTATCGCCAGAATGCTCGCGCGCGAGTTGTTCGAAATTCTCGCCTGCCCGAGCCCGTAGGGCTAACCCTGCCGCTTGCGCCTGGGCTGCATTCACCACATCGGCTGAGGCATCGGCAACCACGCTGATCAAGATATGGCTCGCGCGACGACTCCCGGGACGCGAAAACTGTGCCAGATTCATATCGTAATAACTCTTGAGGGAATCTTCATCCACACTTATCTGCTGAGCCAGATCAACAACCGACAATCGCAGATAATCCACCTGTATTTCGGCCGGATTAACATAACGATCGGGGTTGTTGTCGAACTCAGCACGGACCGCAGCAGCACCTACAGCGGCCGAGTGCGAAAACTTTTCAACGCCCAGCACGGTGTAACTCGCGCGACGGCGTTGATTCAACAGCTCAATGGCGCGGTCTATCGCCGCCGGTATTACAAAAGCGGTTTCGCTTAAACCCGTTCGCAACTGTTCAAGCGCGCCCCGCTGACGTTGCTGCTGCTCGAAGCCCTCCACCGAAAGACCTGCATTGCGCACCAGTGCTTCGTATCGATCCGTATCGAAAACCCCATCACTGTGAAAGGCCTCGATTGATCTGATCCGACTAACCAACTGCTCATCGGTAACCCGATAGCCTCGTTCACGCAGGTACTCCGCTTGCAGGTTACTGTCAATCAGTGATTCAAGTACCTGTAATTTGAAAGCCGGGTTAGAGAAGTACTCAGCATCGACATTGCGCCCCATGATCTGAACCAGTGACCGACGATGATCCGAAAGAGCCTGCTGATATGCCCGCTGTTCTAGGTCAACCCCATTGACTGTCGCAACGACTACCTTTGAAGCGCCTTCAAAATAGGAATTGATACCCCATAAGGCAAAGGGGATAGTGATTAGGATCACCAGTGTCCAGGCAATCCAACCTGTTGCGCGCTCTCTGATTGCTGTCAGCATGCTTTACTTACCCCAGATGTGTCGTGCCCACCGGCGAGGACGGTCCAGCCAGACCCTGCCCCATTGCCAGTCAAACAATAATGGTATCACTGCGGCCGGTGTAACTCGCATATGCGGGCAAAGGACTCATCCTTGTGCCCAAAATAGATGGCGGAGCGGACGGGACTCGAACCCGCGACCACCGGCGTGACAGGCCGGTATTCTAACCAACTGAACTACCGCTCCGAATATTGACTGAATCAGCCCAACGAGATTTTCCTCCGCGGGCCCTTGGTGGGTGCTGCGGGGTTCGAACCTGCGACCTTCGCCTTGTAAGGGCGACGCTCTCCCAACTGAGCTAAGCACCCCCGGAGGGCGCGCTAGTTTACGGCATCCTTCAGGCCTTTGCCAGCCTTGAACTTGGGTGCCCGAGACGGCGCGATGGTAATACTCTCGCCTGTACGGGGATTACGCCCAACCCTGGCCGCACGTTCGCTTATCGAGAAAATACCGAACCCGACCAGGGAGACACTCTCCCCACGTTGTAGCGCTGAGGTGATTACATTAAGGACAGACTCCACCGCTGAACCGGCTTCAGGTTTCCCCAAACCAGTTGCAGATGCAACCGAATCGATCAGATCCGCTTTATTCATGCTCTGTTCCTCTTATCCAATAATAGGAGTTTCCCGGCAAGCCATCGCCCCGAAGAAGCCGATCGGCACCAATCCGCTCGCTGTCGACTCCTGGGCATCCGGGTCCTCTTGTTATATCAACTGGAAAATCGGTGTCAACCGCAAACTGAGGTGTATCAACGCTATACCAGCCATCTCCAACCTCAGAAATGACTTACAAGATATATCGCAACCCTATGAAAGAAAATAGGCTAAAGGTAATCTACAACCATTTCAATCGCATACCCGCTTGCGAGATCCCTACCCTAATCTGGTCAAAGATCGCAGACAAGACTCAATGTGCTCGTGTGGACTCCTCAGATGAGGTCTTGGTTTCTTCGGGCGTCACCGATGCTTGGTCCGGATCGACTGTCTCTGATGTAGGCAAACGCTCAAGGGCAACCGCGAAGACCTCGTCGATCCAGCGGATCGGAACAATCTTGAGTCCCCCTTTGATGTTTTTTGGAATCTCGGCAAGATCTTTCTCGTTTTCCTTTGGGATAAGTACTGTGCCAATACCGCCGCGATGCGCTGCGAGCAGTTTTTCCTTGAGCCCACCGATGGGTAGTACCTCACCGCGCAAGGTGATCTCCCCGGTCATCGCCACATCAGCACGCACCGGAATGCCGGTCATAGCTGAAATCACCGCTGCACACATTGCCACCCCAGCACTAGGCCCATCCTTGGGGGTCGCGCCTTCGGGGACATGGATGTGAATATCCTGCTTCTGATAAAACTCTACATCGATCCCATACTGGGCCGAGCGGGTTCGTACCACCGACATTGCGGCCTGAATCGATTCTTGCATCACGTCACCGAGTTTTCCGGTAAAACTGTGCTTGCCCTTGCCCGGCATCACAGCCGCCTCAATAGTGAGCAATTCACCTCCAACTTCAGTCCAGGCCAAGCCCGTCACCTGGCCCACACGGTTACCCTCTTCAGCGCGACCATAACGGTGTCGTCGCACACCCAGATATTTACCCAGATTGCGCGATGAGACCTGAACATGTTTCTTATTGCTGTCAAGCAGCAACTCCTTGGCCACCTTGCGGAAAATCTTGGCGATTTCTCGCTCCATCCCACGTACGCCTGCCTCACGAGTGTAGTAACGCACGATATCGATCAACGCCTGCTTATTGATACTGATCTCCTCTTCCTTGAGGCCGTTGTTGCGTTTCTGCTTGCCTACCAGATAGCGGGTCGCGATGTTGATTTTCTCGTCCTCGGTATAGCCGGAGATACGAATGACTTCCATGCGGTCGAGCAGTGGGCTCGGGATATTCAGTGTGTTGGCAGTCGCCACAAACATAACCTCGGATAGGTCGTAATCCACCTCCAGATAGTGATCGCCAAACTTATGGTTCTGTTCCGGATCCAACACCTCTAACAATGCTGACGATGGATCACCGCGGAAATCCATCGACATCTTGTCGACTTCATCGAGCATGAATAATGGATTGCGGGTTCCCGTTCGCGACATATTCTGTATGATCTTGCCAGGCATCGAGCCAATATAGGTACGCCGATGGCCACGAATCTCAGCCTCGTCGCGCACGCCGCCGAGTGACATACGCACGAATTTCCGATTGGTTGCCCGGGCGATGGATTCGCCGAGCGAGGTCTTGCCAACACCCGGAGGTCCTACCAAGCACAGAATCGGTCCTTTCACCTTGTTAATACGCTGCTGAACTGCGAGATATTCAAGAATTCTCTCTTTAACCTTCTCCAGTCCGTAGTGATCGGCTTCGAGTATTGACTCGGCCTTGGTAAGGTCTTTAACGACCCGACTGCGCTTTTTCCACGGCACCTGCACCAACCAGTCGATGTAATTGCGCACCACAGTTGCCTCAGCGGACATCGGCGACATCATGCGCAGTTTCTTCAACTCAGATTCGGCTTTCGCGCGGGACTCCTTGGGCATTCCTGCCTGATCTACTTTTTGCTGCAACTCTTCCATCTCATTGGGGACATCGTCCATCTCCCCCAATTCCTTCTGAATAGCCTTCATCTGCTCGTTTAAATAGTATTCGCGCTGGCTTTTCTCCATTTGCTTCTTGACTCGGCCACGCAATCGTTTTTCAACCTGCAGCAGGTCGATCTCCGATTCCATGATTCCAAGAATGTGTTCGAGACATTCGCGAACATCACCAAATTCGAGGATCTTCTGTTTTTCATCGTTGCGTAATGTCAGGTGCGCCGCAATGGTATCGGCGAGGCGTCCGGGATCTTCAATACCACTCAGCGAAGTTAATACCTCCGGCGGGATCTTCGAGTTAAGTTTGACGTATTGCTCAAACTCAGAAATCACGGTACGCATCAGCACCTCGCCTTCACGATCGTCGAACTCGCCCTCACCCACTGGCGCCGCGTCGACGACAAAACTCTCTTCTGTCTCTACGTAGTTGACGATTGCAGCACGCGACATACCCTCGACCAATACTTTCACGGTGCCGTCGGGGAGTCTCAGCAGTTGCAGGATATTAGCGACTGTGCCGACCCCGAAGATATTCTCCGGCGCCGGGTCGTCGTCAGCCGCATCATGCTGTGCGGCAAGAAAAATCTGCTTGCCAGCCTCGACCGCCTCATCAAGCGCTTTGATGGATTTTTCCCGGCCGACGAAAAGAGGAATCACCATGTGCGGGAATACCACCACATCCCGAAGCGGCAGCATGTGATAACGGGTTCTAGGGGTAATCGGGTCGATGGATTTTTCGTCGGTCATGAAGTTTTCCATGCATGAAATGTGGGTTTACAAGCCTACAACAATACGATCGGCGCCGAGTTATTAAATCGAGTCACGTACTATAGTTGGGGCCGGGTGACACTGTTTTCAAGCGCCGCCATGATGCGCCCCAAGCTAAAATGACGGCCTGTCAGGATGACTGACTAGAGGCGTTGCGTTGCTCGTCTTCGTACATGAACAACGGTTGGGCGCCGTCTTCAATCACGTTGGAATCGACCGTCACACGGGTCACATGCTCCATGGAGGGTAACTCAAACATAGTCTCGAGCAGAGCTCTTTCAAGGATCGAGCGTAAGCCCCGTGCCCCGGTTTTACGCTCAGTCGCCCGCTGCGCGATCGTCTTGAGCGCCTCAGGACGAATCTCCAACTCGACTCCTTCAAGTTCGAATAGCTTCTGATACTGCTTGACCAACGCATTTTTCGGCTCGGGCAAAATAGTGATCAGGGCATCCTGATCGAGTTCTTCAAGGGTCGCAACCACAGGCATACGCCCGACGAACTCGGGGATCAGGCCATACTTGATGAGATCTTCAGGCTCAAGATCTCGCAAAAATTCACTGACGCGGTCGGTATCCGTCTTACTCTTGATGTCCGCACCAAACCCGATACCGGATTTTTCCGAACGTTCCTGGATCACTTTTTCCAGCCCCGCGAATGCCCCGCCACAGATAAACAGTACATTACGAGTGTTAACCTGCAGGAATTCCTGCTGCGGGTGTTTGCGCCCGCCCTGCGGTGGGACTGAAGCAACCGTGCCCTCAATCAGTTTCAGTAAAGCCTGCTGCACACCCTCACCGGAGACATCCCGGGTAATCGACGGGTTGTCGGCCTTGCGGGAGATCTTGTCAATCTCATCGATATAAACAATCCCGACTTGGGCTTTCTCAACATCGTAATCACATTTTTGCAAGAGCTTCTGAATGATATTCTCAACATCCTCGCCCACATACCCAGCTTCAGTCAGGGTCGTGGCATCTGCGATCGTGAATGGCACGTTGAGTTCCTGCGCCAGAGTTTCCGCCAACAGCGTCTTGCCCGAACCGGTGGGGCCGATCATCAGGATATTGCTTTTGGCAATGTCGACACCGCCAACCGCGTCGGCATCTCCATGCTCGATACGTTTGTAGTGGTTGTAAACCGCAACCGAGAGCACCTTCTTCGCTTCGGCCTGGCCGATAACATAGTCATCCAGTCGGGCGCAGATCTCTTGCGGCGTAGGATAGCGTGCACCTGCCGCCTCTGGCGCCTCAGCGTCCTCGGCCTCTTCCCGGATAATTTCGTTACACAACTCGACGCATTCGTCACAAACAAAAACCGACGGTCCTGCAATCAGTTTGCGTACCTCGTGCTGACTCTTTCCACAAAAAGAGCAATACAGCAGTTTGTCGCCTTTTTTGTCACCGTCGCTGTCGGCCATCAGTCCTCCTGCCCAGTCAAATCCCACTGCACTACTTGCATTTTTTGCATCACCTGAACTCTAACGATGCAAGGTTTGACGAGAAAATGCAAGTCCTGTTAACAGCGATACTACGAGATCGAAGACGTTTCGTCTTCCCGGCTTTTAATAACCCGATCGATGATCCCGTATTCCATGGCCTCGTTTTCATCCATGAAATTGTCACGCTCAGTATCCGTAGCGATCGTATCCACGTCACGACCTGTATGCGCAGCCAACACAGAGTTCAACCGGTCGCGCAGACGCAATATTTCACGGGCGTGAATATCAATGTCGGTAGCCTGGCCCTGAAATCCACCCCAGGGTTGGTGAATCATGATTCTCGAATGAGGTAACGTAAAACGTTTACCCGGCGCCCCCCCAGCCAGAATTACAGCACCCATACTGGCAGCCTGGCCAATGCAGACGGTACTGATCTGCGGGCGCACGAACTGCATGGTGTCATAAATTGCCATTCCTGCGTTAACCGCACCACCGGGAGAATTTATATAAAGGTGGATATCCTTATCTGGATTCTCTGATTCCAGAAACAACAATTGAGCAACAATGAGGTTGGCCATATGATCTTCGACTGCCCCAACCATGAAAACCACCCGCTCCTTGAGCAGGCGTGAATAAATATCATAGGCCCGCTCACCCCGTCCGGTAGTCTCTATTACCATTGGCACAAGGCCGAGGCTCTGAGGCTCGATAACTCCGGGGCCACTAAAAGTCTTGTTCATATCACTTATTCCGATTAACTGTCGGCGCCTTCAACAGGCGCTGACGTGGGGGTGGCTGGGCGCATGAACTCATCAAAGGTGATGGTCGTCTCCGTAATTTTGGCTTCACTCAACAACTCCTCGATCGCCTGCTCCTCGACAACAACAGCTTCGACCTGGGCAAGGCGATTCTTGTCTTCGTAATACCAACGTGCAAACTGCTCGGAGTCATCGTAGGTTGACCCCATCTCGGTAACTCTTGCACGAACCCGGTCTGCATCTGGCTTAATCTCGCGCCGCTTAACCACTTCATGCATTACCAGACCAAGGCGTACGCGCCGATAGGACTCGTCCAGGTAATTGGCACGGTCAATTGGCCCATCGTGAGGTAGGCCCTGCTGACGCAATTGCTCGCGTACCGCCATGATGGCACGATTGATTTCATCATCAACCAGCGCCGTAGGCACTTCAAATTCGTTATCGCTCATCAGGGCATCCAGCACGGCTTGGCGCACCTGGGCACGCCCCCGCTGGTCGCGTTCACGCTCAAGATTCTTGCGTATCTCCTCGCGAAAAGAACTCTCGAGACCATCCTCCACACCGAAAGTGCGTATAAAGGCCTCATCAATCTGGGGGGGCTGAGGCTTTCCAACCTCTTTAACGGTTATTGCAAATTCAGCATCCTTTCCGGCTACCGCGGCCCCTGGATAGTCTTTTGGAAAAGTGAGTCGTATGGTGAGATCATTGCCCGCACTCGCTCCAGTCAATTGCTCCTCGAACTCAGGCAACAGGGCGCCTTTTCCAAGGATCACCGGGTAGTCGTTCGCCTGACCTCCTTCGAATACCTCACCATCAACTTTACCTTCAAAGTCGATCAGCACACGGTCATCCTCTTCAGCTGGTGCATCGCCCGGGGTATAAGTGGTTCGCTGCTTGCACAGCGTCTCGATGGTACGGTCAATATCCTCGTCGCCCACCTCACAGGTATTGCGCTCGATTGGCATATCACGGATATCAGATCGAGGAATCGTGGGAAAGATTTCAAAGTTCGCTACAAACTCAAGATCCTCGCCTCGCGCCAGGGTCTTTGGTTCAATAGACGGGGGGCCCGCTGTCTCTACCGATTCACCAGTCACCGCGTCGCGATAGCTTGATCCAATCAGTTCGTCGGCGGCCTCGGCAAGGGCCTGATCGGCATAGCGCGACTCGATGACCTTCATCGGCACCTTGCCGGGGCGAAACCCGGGAATCTTGGCAGTCCGAGCCAGACGGCTCAAGCGCGCGCTGACCGCGCTGTCCAACTGCGCCGCCGGCACCTTTATCGTCATGCGCCGACCAATAGCGCCCGTGGTTTCTATTGATACATCCATATCTACCTACCTTCCCTTTTGCTTAACTCGTGCGCCTTTGTTAGTCAGATGAAACTTACCGGACTGGGTAACTGGTGCGAAAGGGGAGACTCGAACTCCCACGGGTTACCCCACTGGCACCTAAAGCCAGCGCGTCTGCCAATTCCGCCACTTTCGCGTCCGGTACTTCAAAGGGGAAACCTAGGTCTTAAGACCCGTGGAGCCCCACTCTACGTGATAT
>JABINT010000126.1 GCA_018698075.1 Acidiferrobacteraceae bacterium | reverse complement strand
TCTCTCAACAATCGTTTCCAATTCTTTGAGGGATTTTTCGAACTCCCCGACCCGGGAACGGGATTTTTTGGCCATGAAATTGTCTCTGTCGTGGGTGCGGTCAGCCACCCCGGGTGGGGCAGCACTCGATGTTCAGGGATTCTATCCCAGCGTCGTAATAATCAACAATCGTGCCCTCTGAACATATCAGTCGAGATCGGGCTTGGTGCTGTCGAGAAAGGGGCTGGCTTTGCCGATCGTGCCTTCTATCAAGAACTCGTAACAGTGGCTTAAGTGTGTCTCAGTAATTTACAACGGTTGCCCGTGGCGCAAATACTGAGCCAGAAGATCAAGAAAATCTGGGCCAACAGCCGGATGGCTTTAGTTCTTCGTGTATGATTCGCGTCGATTCGATTCCCTGGTACCTGCAAACCTGTAATTGATGGTTGAAAGTTACGACGCCTCAGCAATCGAAGTCCTTACCGGGCTTCAGCCAGTCCGCAAACGTCCGGGTATGTACACCCAGACTGATCGGCCTAATCACCTTGTCCAAGAGGTGGTGGATAACAGTGTCGATGAGGCTATCACCGGCTATGCGCATCGGATTGAAGTGATTCTGTATAAGGATACTTCAGTCAGCGTCAGTGATGATGGACGCGGTATGCCCGTTGATCGTCACAAGGGCGAAAAAGTAAGCGGCGTCGAGGTCATTCTCACGCGATTGCATGCCGGTGGAAAATTTTCGGATAAATCCTACGCTTATTCCGGGGGTTTACATGGAGTAGGTGTCTCGGTGGTTAACGCGCTGTCCTCGAAACTCGAGGTCAGCGTCAAACGCGGTGGCCAGCAACACCGAATGCAGTTTCGTGATGGCATGCCAACAGCGCCACTCAAAGCTGTCGCTAAGGTTGGGGTGCGTAATACCGGCACCACGGTACGCTTTTGGCCGGATCCCCAGTTTTTTGATTCTCCCACAGTTTCAATATCCCGACTGAAACGGTTGCTCAAGGCGAAGGCGGTTCTGTGCCCTGGACTGAGGATCGATTTTCGCGATGAGCAGAATCGAAAAAACAACGAAACTTGGGAATACGAAGACGGTTTGCCCGACTATCTGCTGGGTGAAATTGGCGCAGGTGAACTGGTACCTGATCCGCCGTTTGTTGGTCACATTACCGCTAAAGAGCAGCAGGTACATTGGGCGGTTACCTGGCTCGAGGACGGCGGTGAAGGCATCGGCGAAAGTTACGTCAACTTGATTCCGACAACACAGGGCGGTAGTCACGTCAGTGGTTTTCGCAGTGGCTTGACTGATGCGGTTCGAGAGTTCTGCGATTACCGGGCACTGTTGCCGCGGGGTGTCAAGCTGGCGCCGGAGGACGTCTGGCAGTACTGTGCTTTTGTTCTTTCGCTACGGATGAAAGAGCCCCAGTTCACCGGGCAGGTCAAAGATCGCTTGTCGTCACGAGACGCCGGGGCCTTTACCAGTGGTGCAGCTAAAGATGCGTTCAGTCTGTGGCTCAATCAACACGCGGACCAAGGTGAACGTATCGCCCGTCTTGCCATTGACAGTGCGCAGTCGCGGCTTAAGTCTGCGCGCCAGGTAGAGCGCAAGAAAGTAGCCACAGGCCCGACCCTGCCGGGAAAACTGGCCGATTGTACTAGCCAGGACACTAAATACACCGAACTCTTCCTGGTAGAAGGCGACTCTGCAGGTGGTTCCGCCAAGCAGGCGCGCGACAAGAACTTCCAGGCCATCCTGCCGTTGCGCGGTAAGATTCTGAACACCTGGGAGGTCGATCCGACAGAGGTTCTTGGATCGCAGTCAGTACACGATGTTGCCGTGGCTTTGGGGGTCGATCCTGGCGCATCGGACTGCTCAGGGTTGCGTTACGGGCGGGTTTGCATACTCGCCGATGCCGATTCTGACGGTGCCCATATCGCGACCTTGCTTTGCGCTCTTTTCGTGCGCCACTTTCGCCCTTTGGTGAGTGCTGGGCGGGTCTGCGTCTCTTTGCCACCGCTTTATCGGATCGATGTTGGCAAGCATGTTTTTTATGCAGTCGACGATGCGGAGAAGGAAGCTGTGCTGGAAAGTATCCGCAAGGAAAAGCTGCGCGGGTCGGTCAATGTTCAGCGCTTCAAAGGTCTGGGCGAAATGAATCCCTCGCAACTTCGAGAGACCACCATGGATCCTGCATCACGGCGCCTGATTGAACTGACTCTGGACAGCGGCCACAGGACCGACAACATGCTGGATTTGCTGCTGGCACGAAAGCGGGCTCCGGATCGCAAGGTCTGGCTGGCTAAGACTGGAGACCGGGCCGAGGTTGCCTGAGCGATATACCCGACGCCTCAGCGAGCCGCAGCGTTCTTGCCTCAGGGGCTGTCCGCGGGCGGTTGATTCCAGAACGGAGCGTTTCGTGGGTCAGTCATGGTGCAGGTTTCCTGTCGGTAAGGTGAAAACCCCGCGCGTTGGTAGACAATAATGGCCTTGGGGTGATCCAGGTTGCAAGTATTCACTATTAACCGAGAGGGGCCGCTTGCCCAGGCAGTCTCGAGCGCCCATCCCAGCAGCCAGGGCCCAAGGCCCCTGCCCATTTGCTCGGGAAACAGGCCGAAGTAGGCAAGTTCAACCTCGTCGCTGACACGGTAGTCCAGTTCCACATAGCCTGCCGGTACTCCGGATCGGTAAAGGACATAGACGTGTACTTTGCTGTCATTGAGAATTGCGGCCAATGCGTTATCTGCCAGTGCTCGCCGTTCGTACCAGAGCCACGGCTCACCGACATGGTTGTAAAGGAACCGGTAGAACGCTACCGTGGGCTCGCGCGCACGCAATATGATCAGATCATCCGCTCGCGATCGACGTAACGAACCGCTTGGTGGACGGGTCATTTGTAGATAGGTGACGGTGACCTGCAGCGTACCGTCGGGACGCGGCTGCGGAATCGTGGCAAACGGCGGCTGAGGTGAATTCAAGGCTGTGCTCAGGGGCTGTCGGCCGGATGGTCTTTAGTTGAATCATCTTGCGGGTGGGTATTTCGGTCTACCAGTACCGCCAATCCCCCCAGCAAAGACCAGGCAGCGACGTGCACCCGGTGCAGCACCGACAAAGCAACGCCGCGCGTACGCATCACCTGTTCTGCGTCGGGAATCCCAGGCAGTGTGGCCGCACCAAACTTGCCGATCAATGCCCCGTAGGCAGCTTCACCGATGCCCCAACCCGCCGGGGCAATGGGGATACCCTGGATAACCGATGCTACCGGGACAATGAAGAAAAGATCTGTCAGCGCAATACCGACTCCCAAGGCCTGGCTCATACAGTAGAAACTGCCGACAAGCAGGGTATAGATAGCGGGGCTGGCCAGAATCCATCCACCAATACCGACAAGGTGGCCGCGATAGTGCAGCACTGCTTGGTCAAGTTCGGTGACAATGCCACCAACCCGTTGTGGTAGCCAGGATACCAGCGCATCAAAGCGCAGTAGCGCCCGCAAACCAGGGCTGATCAATAGCAAACAAAAGCACAAGGTGCCAAGGCCGGTCAGCCACATGGTGCTGGCAAAGACCG
>JABINT010000118.1 GCA_018698075.1 Acidiferrobacteraceae bacterium | reverse complement strand
TACAGCCCTGAGGGCACCTGGTATGACATTTCGGGTGCCACCAATAACGCTGAGCCGATTGTGCTGATCCATGGGGTCGGCCTTGATCACACCATGTGGGATCTACAGGTTCCTGCGCTTGCAAAAACCCATCAGGTCGTTCGCTACGACATGCTCGGACACGGGCGCACTGCTCCGGCGGAACGGGTAGAGGGTATCTTTAGTTTTGTCGCGCAACTGGTGCAACTGCTGGAGCACCTTGAGATTGATCGAGTCCATCTTGTGGGTTTATCTATGGGCGGAGTTATCGCTCAGGCCTTCGCCGGACAGTTTTCGACGCGACTGAAGACCCTTACGCTGATGAATACGGTTTACCAGCGTACCCAAGCGGAACTCAAGGGTATGCGAGAGCGCCTGCAAACTACAAAAGAGCAAGGTCTAGCGCCTATTGCCCAAGCGGCAATCGACCGTTGGTTCGATAACGATTTCAAAGCGACCCACCCGGATCGGGTGAAACAGGTATCTGAGAAACTGCTGGCCAATGATCTTGTGGCCTATACAGCTGCCTACGCGGCATTGGTGAATGCGGATGCTGAGATCGGCGATGCGCTGAAAAAGGTCTACTGCCCAGCTCTTGTTTTGACTGGAGAAAAGGATGTGGGGTCCACCCCGGAGATTGCCCAGCGCATGGGTGCAGACCTGGCCGCAGGCCAGGTTGTGGTGCTGCCCGGATTGCACCACCTGGCATCGCTGGAAGATCCCAACGCGGTCAATACGATATTGCTCGAATTCATTCGGGCGAATAGCTAGGGTGTGGTTCGAGCCTTGGCGATCTGCTACAGGCCCGGCACACGCTAATTGTCCATCAGTATATTCATACAGGCATAATCAGCCCCTTTCAACAGGAGACTTTTATGGATCAGGAACGTTTTGATAAGGGGTTGGCAACCCGTCGCGATGTACTTGGCGCCGAGTACGTTGATAATGCACTGGCCAATGCCAGTGAATTTGCACGTGATTTTCAGGAACTGCTGACTGAATACTGCTGGGGTGCCGTGTGGGGTGATGATACCTTGGACCGAAAAACCCGCAGCATGCTGAACCTGACGATGATTGCAGCCCTCAATCGCATGCATGAGTGGGAGTTGCATTTTCGCGGGGCGATGGTCAACGGCGTCAGTCGATCGGAGTTGAAAGCAATTCTGAGTCAGATTGCAATTTACTGCGGAGTGCCGGTTGCGGTTGAATGCCATCGCATTGCAAAAAAGGTGTTTGCTGAACTCGATGGCGAATAGCCACTGGGCGCAGCGCATTTTGGAATACCAACGTCATGCGATGGATAGCGCACAAACATTGCGACCTCATTCATGTTGGCCTATAAATAGTTTTCAGGCGACCCTCAAAGTTCACTACAACTATGAGTAATAGTTTTAAGACAATCATCGTTGACCCGCAGGATCATCTGACCTGGATCACCCTGAATCGCCCAGAGGTGTCGAATGCATTCAATACCCAAATGGCTGAAGAGCTTTTAGAGGTTTTCAGCGATTTTGTTTCAGGTGCGCGCCAGGCCCGGTGCATCATACTCACCGGTAGTGGTGATCGCGCGTTTTGCGCCGGTGGTGATCTCAAGCAACGCCATGGTATGAGCGATGACGAGTGGTATGCCCAGCACGTGGTATTTGAAGAGGTAGCCCGCGCACTGATCGATTGCCCGACACCCTTGCTGGGCGCGATCAACGGCGCTGCCTTTGGAGGTGGGGTCGAACTGACGCTGGCCTGCGATTTTGCTTATGCTGCCAGTCATGCCCGTTTTGCCCTGACCGAGACTACGCTGGGAATCATGCCGGGTATGGCGGGCACTCAATATCTGCCTCTGGCAGTTGGCATACGCCGGGCCAAGGAAATCATACTGACAGGTAAGCCGTTTACCGCGGAGCAAGCCCTGCAGTGGGGACTGATCAACCAGATATGCGAACCAGATGAATTGATCAAGACGGTTCGCAGCGTAGCGCAGAGGATTGCTGATAACGGCCCGATTGCGGTTCGCAGCGCCCTTCAGGCGCTGAATCATTCGACACACGCGCAAATTAAGGCTGATTATGAGGTGGAGCTGCAAGCCTACAACCAGACGGTGCCCACCGAGGATCGGCGCGAGGGCATTACAGCCTTTAACGAAAAACGAAAAGCGGATTTCAAGGGCTGCTAGAAATTTCCACCTGCTTTTATGCAAAGCGGGTTAAGAATCAAAGGAGAAGACCGGTGAAAGCTATGGGAGTCACCGCAACGGTTTGCGAATTTGCCAGTTCGTTGAACCTGAAGAATGTACCCCGACCTGTGGTTGAACGCGCTTGTTTGCTTGTAACGGACAGCGTGGGGATTGCGATTCGGGGTCGGCGTGAGGCTGAGTCCACACCTGCGCTGTTAGCCGCAGTACAGCGCATGGGCCTCGGCCATGGCGGCGGCGGTGTGTTTGCTGATGCCAAGGGTTATGCTTTTCCGGCTGCGGCGTTGATCAACGGAACATTAATTCACAGTCTGGATTTTGATGACACTCATATCGCAGCTACCGTACACCCGAGTGCCCCGATACTTGCAGCTGCACTGGCGGCTGGCCAGATGGCCGGTGCCCATGGTGCAGATGTGCTGGCGGGGGTTATCGCGGGCTATGAAGTGGTGTGTCGGCTGGGGCGCGCGTTAAAGCCGGCAGATCATTACGACCGGGGCTTTCACCCAACCGCAACCGCTGGCGCTTTCGGAGCAACAGTGTCCGCCGGACGGGCACTGGGACTGGACGCCCAGCAGCTAGAGATGGCGCTGGGTATCTGCCTTAGCCAGGCGGCGGGGTCAATGCAGTTCTTGGCCAATAGCGCCTGGACCAAGCGTTTCCAGGTGGGTAATGCGGCTATGGTCGGTGTAATCGCAGCCTCCCTGGCGGCTGAGGGTTTTATCGGCGCCGCGCATGCCATTGAGGGCGATTGCGGTTTCTTAAAAAGCTATACGCCAGATCCCGATCCGGACCTTGCGATACACGCATTGCATGAGCATTGGGAAACCTTAGAGATCGGTGTTAAGCCGTACCCGTCATGCCGGTTCAGTCATGCTGCCATCGACGGCGTTATTGATATCGTCGGAACGGGGGTAGCCGAATCGGATATTGCCCAGATTACGATTGGCCTGCCGCGCAAAGGTATGGATCTGACTGCGCTGCCGCAGGACTTTCGTCGTAAGCCCCAGGGCGTGGTTGGCGGTCAGTTTTCCATGCACTTTACTGCTGCCGTTGCAGCACAAACGGGTAACCTTGCCTGGGATGACTACGCGCGTTATCTCGACGAGCCAAACACACTAGCCCTGGCTGAGCGTATTGATGTCAGTGAGGATCCCGAGATGGAGGCGATCTATCCCGAGCGTATGGGGGGCCGAGTGACTGTTCAGTTTCGTGACGGATCCCACCAGAGTCGCTGCGTGGAGATACCCCGGGGCGAGCCCGAAAACTTTCCAAAAGACGCAGTGCACCGGGCAAAGTTTTTGTCTTTGGCCGAGCCGGTCATTGGCGATGCGGCCAGTGAATTGCACCAGCAGTTGATGTCCCTGGACCAACAGGAATCGGTCGATGCGCTTTTTGCAGCGGCCGCCTGAACTGGATTAACCCAGAACCGAGAGGCTGCTGGCCGGGTTGGGCTCGCGGTTGCGCGAAAAAAAGTCCAGGGCAATGGTATGCCCGGTACGCGTAAGGCGAAAAGTCACCGGCTCATGGTCATGATCCTTGCCGTTTTCACATGCGTTGATCAGCGCCGTCATAAGTTCGCCTACCGCCGGTGCTGTCTTGAACTGGTTTCCGCTGGTGCCTATGGCGACATAAAAGCCCGCAAGGTCAGTGCGATCATAAATCGGAATCCAGTCGTCGCTTACATCCCACAAATCGGCCACGCCCGATAAGGTATTGGGAATGCCCAGTGTCGGAATCCTCTGCGCCAGGCGGTATAGTGGCTCAATCGCCTGTGTCGAAAGATTGCGATCGAAATCATCCGGGTCAACAGGCAGTTCAACTTCATCCTGGGCGCCCACACTGCCGGTGAGAATGTTTTCTCCCGTGTCGGCACGCACATAACTGCCAATGTCTGTGTCGTAGAGCATGATCGGGGTGTGATCTGCACTGGCTGCCTGAGGGCAGCGAATATGCACAGTTTCGTGCTGAATGACACGGGTCTTGATCTTGTGTGCCTGCGCAAGGCCGGCCAGTGCACTGATCGCTTCAGCATGCGGTCCAGCGGCGTTGACCACGATCTGGCAGGAGATCTTCTCCCCATTTGAAAGTGTTACGCCTGTGACGCGGCCGTTATCAGCATGAATCGCTTGAGCCGCGCAGCCAAAGCGAAATTCAGCGTGGTGTTGCTGGGCAGCCCGTTGCAGGTTATGGGCGGCCAGTTGTGGATCCGGACAGTAACCCCCTTTAGGGAAAAAGACACTTCGCAGCTCTTCTTTGGAGCTTGTCCCAAAGCGTGGGTTGTCTGACAGAACTGGCGGGCCGAAAGTATTCAGATCCCAGCCGGGGAAGGTTCGCTGTAGTTTAGACAGCCCCCACTCCTCGTAAGGGATGCCCAGTTCCCGCGAAAATTCGAGTTGATGCTTGAGAAAGCCATTGTTGGGAGTTTTGAATGTCAGCACACCCGCTGGATGAAACGGGGCAATCGGTTCATCGGTATCGAGATTTAGAAACGCGGACCAATTCTGCCAGCAATGGAATCCCTCCCAGGCCAGTGCGGTGCCCTCACGAGTGGAATACTGGGTACGCACCATCGCCAGCGAACTGCTGGTCGCGCCCTGACCTGCCCCAGGCTGTGGGTCGGCCACCAGGGTGTGCCATCCGTTCTTGCTAAGGGCAAAGGCTATTGCGGTGCCGATGATCCCGGCGCCGATTACGACGGCATCATATTGCGCGGGCATGGGTTAGCTTCGATTGGGCTGGCTGATGAAGGATCACTGAAGGCGCGTAACAGAGTAACTTATGCCTTTATTGTTGACCAGTACTGCTTTGAAGGCCAATAGAACCGCGCAGATGCACTCAATGCCACGAAGGATGTGGCGCCTTTCACCGCTAGAACCCGTTTGGTAAATACGGAGGAAAAGATATTGCTACCTGTTATCAATTATTGTATTATTAAATAAGTACATTAATAAAAACTAATATAACTATCCTAATCTAGGAGATATGCACATGTCCTCATTTACACCTGTCGAGTCACTTATCGGTGGCGCTCTGCTTGGAGTTGCAGGGTTGATGCTTTTGCTGTTTAACGGCCGGATTGCCGGTGTCAGCGGTATTTTTGGTGGTTTGTTGAATTTCAAAAAGGGCGAGACTTTGTGGCGCGCCACATTCGTAGTCGGCCTGCTGGCCGGCGGTCTCGTTTTGAGTCTGGCCTACCCACAGGCCATACGCTTTGAAATGACCTACTCGGCACCAGCGGTTATGTTGGCCGGCCTGCTTGTCGGGATCGGTAGCAGGATGGGCAGCGGCTGCACCAGTGGCCATGGCATTTGTGGAATTGGGCGAGTTTCAAGGCGTTCGCTGGTGGCGGTACCGGTTTTCATGATCAGTGGAATGATTGCTGCAGTCGCAGTCGATCGTCTTTTTGGAGGACAGATCTGATGGCCGTTATCATGATGTTTCTGTCTGGAATTATTTTTGCCCTCGGATTGGGGATTTCCGGCATGACCCAGCCGGAAAAGGTCACCGGCTTTCTCAATATTGCTGGCGACTGGGATCCCAGCCTGGCTTTTGTCATGCTCGGTGCAACCATGACCTATCTGATTGGTAATTTTGCCGTGTTGAAACGTAAGTCGCCGGTGCTTGGGGGCACATTTATTTTGCCTTCGCGCACTGATATCGACCGGCCTTTGGTGGTTGGCTCAGCCCTGTTCGGGCTGGGATGGGGTTTGGTCGGATTCTGCCCCGGTCCAGCGCTGGTGGCTTTGGTGACCGGGTATGATTCTGTCATTATTTTTGTTCTGGCGATGGGTGTTGGTATGTATGCTTTTGAGGTACTGGAAACCCGTTTCGCGATGGAGCCAGACGGTGGTGCTGGCATCGTGGTACCTAACTGAGTAAACCGGGGGAGCAACAACCCATGATGATTGAACCATTTTTTGATGAGCGCACCAGCACGGTAACCTATGTCGTGTATGACTCAGCAACAGGTGATGCTGTTGTGATTGATCCGGTTCTGGATTACGAGCCGGCTGCATCGAAGGTCTGGACCGAGTCGGCCGACAAAGTGATTGCTTACTTGAGAGAAAAAAATCTGAAGCCGCACTTTATTCTTGAAACGCATGCCCATGCAGACCACCTATCTGCGGCCCAGGAGCTTAAAAAAGTTTTTCCGCAAGCCGTCAATGCGGTTGCTGAGCGTATTACTCTGGTGCAGCAGACATTCAAGACGGTGTTTGATCTGCCGGCGGGTTTTGCAACCGATGGAAGTCAGTTTGATCGATTGTTACATGACGGTGAGACCGTGACCGCGGGTACGTTGTCATTCAAGGTGATTTCTACTCCGGGCCATACCCCGGCCTGCGCAAGCTATCTCATAGAGGATGCAGTATTTACCGGAGACGCTCTTTTTATGCCTGAT
Source organism: Acidiferrobacteraceae bacterium (assembly GCA_018698075.1). Taxonomy (GTDB): domain Bacteria; phylum Pseudomonadota; class Gammaproteobacteria; order Arenicellales; family UBA868; genus UBA868. Next base: position 3,987 of record JABINT010000118.1, on the reverse strand, counting down.
ATGGGTACCGGCCGCTGTGATTTTCCACTTGGCAGCGCGGCGGATCTATTTTTGTCGATCAGTAACAAGCTCTACACTTTACCGGCGTCTACGCGGGTATTCGTGGGTCACGATTACCAGCCCGGAGGCCGGGAAGTCGCCTGGGAAAGTACGATTGAGGCGCAAAAAAAACACAACATTCAATTGAAGAGTGATACCACCCAGGATGATTTTGTTAAGTTCCGGCAAGCAAGAGATAAGACTCTGGCAGCACCTCGTCTGCTGTTCCAGAGCGTGCAGGTGAATATTGATGCAGGGGCGTTACCGGCAGCTGACGATAGTTGCCGGCGTTATCTGAAGATTCCGGTCAACATTTTTCGGCCACTGGCCGATGGTGAATTGACGCTTGATGAATGCAATTAAGATGCCGTGGACGATAGTGATGGTTAACCGTGCTGATTAAACGGGTACTGCCGTTTCTGCGATGGCGGCGTCTGGTCACGGCCAAGACACTCAAGGCAGATATTCTGGCGGGGATCACCGGCGCACTGATCGTTTTACCCCAAGGCGTGGCGTTTGCAACTATTGCCGGGATGCCACCGGTCTATGGGTTGTACGCCGCTGTGGTTCCAGCCATTGTCGCGGCGTTGTTTGGCTCCAGTCATCATCTGGTATCCGGCCCGACAACGGCAGCGTCGGTGGTGATGTTCTCAGCGTTGAGTCAACTGGCGGAGCCCGGCAGTACCCAGTACATCAGCCTTGCGATTACCGTTGCCTTTCTGGTCGGCGTGGTCCAGGTGGCGCTGGGTTTTGCTCGGCTGGGCGCAGTGGTCAACTTCATCTCACATACGGTGGTGGTCGCGTTTACGGCAGGTGCCGCGGTGCTGATTGCAACCAAGCAGTTGAGTTCTTTTCTTGGCCTGGAACTGCCTCGTGGATTAGTGTTTTACGAGATATTTCGCGAAGCAGGCCTTGCCTGGCAGGCGTGGCAACCGGCCAGTATCATCATTGGGACAGCCACTATCGTCACCGGAATTCTCAGCCGACGGTTTTGGCCCCGCGCGCCTTATATGATCAGCGCGCTGGTCGGCGGGACTCTGGTTGCTGTCGCCATCCAGACGATAAACCCGGGCATTGATATCGCCATGATTGGCGCTTTACCTAAACAGTTGCCGCCATTATCAATGCCGCAGTTCTCGCTGGGGTTATGGTCTGATCTTCTGGGTTTGGTTTTTGCCATGACTATTCTCGGGTTAACTGAAGCGGTCTCGATTTCACGCTCGATCGCTCTGCGCTCGGGCCAGGTACTTGACGCAAATCAGGAGTTTATTGGCCAGGGGCTGTCTAACATCGTCGGCAGTTTCTTTTCTGCCTTTACGGCGACGGGTTCGTTCAATCGCAGTGCAGCGAATTTTGCCTCGGGTGGCAAAACGCCAATTGCAGCTGCACTCGCTGGCTTGCTAGTATTGCCGATATTGCCATTGGTGGCGCCGTTGACCCGCTACTTGCCTTATGCCGCCATGGCCGGCCTGCTGTTTATGATTGCCTGGAGCCTGGTCGAAGTCTCCCAATTGCGCAATATCGTGCGTGCGTCGCGCGGCGAGACAGCGGTACTTGCGGTTACCTTTTTCAGTGCAGTGCTGGTTGATCTGGAAACAGCCATCCTGTTTGGGGTATTGCTGTCGCTATTGCTGTACCTGCGACGAACTTCCAAGCCGCGCTTGTTGAGCCGCGTTCCCAACCCGGATTCTCCCAAGCGCAAGTTCGTTAGCAGCACGCGTTTGCCGGAGTGTCCACAACTCAAGATGATCCGTATCGATGACTCCATTTATTTTGGCGCGGTGAATCATGTACGTGAGATGTTTCAGCGCCTACGGGAACACTACAGTGGCCAGCGACATCTATTGCTGCTTACCCAGGGTGTCGCCCAGGTTGACGTAGCCGGTGCCCAACTCCTGGTTGAGGAGGCGCGAGCTCGGCGTGCCATGGGGGGTAGTTTCTCTCTCTACCGTTTGCGAGATAGTGCGCGAGATGTACTTGTTCGCGGAGGGTATCTTGAGCAGTTGGAGTTGTCGGGAGACTACAGCTCCAAAGGAGAAGCTATCCGCGGGATTCTGCCAACGCTGGACAAGTCGATCTGCGCCAGTTGTTCCAAAAGAATATTTTCAGAGTGCTCTTCTTTCCCCATGGCAGCCAACAATAAAGGCGAGCCTGAAAATTGATTTTGGTTTTTGATTAAAAGGCAGCTCTTGAAAAATCTCAGGTGACCACCATATCTATACCAGCAAAACAAGATGCATCGCAAAGGTGCGATGTGTATCAAGAAGACAACGGAGGTCCTCTTATGAATAATCTGGCAAGACTTGGTGAAAGAAATCGTAACTGGGAAGTATTTGGTGATTTTGACGGCCTGATGGGTCATTGGTTTCGGGCACCGACGATGGTGCAACGTGAGGATAATGCAAAGGCGCCTGCCATGGATGTCAGCGAGAGCGAAAGCGCTTTTATGGTGAAGGCAGAGGTCCCTGGCGTATCCCGCGAAGACCTGGATGTGACTATCAATGATGGCGTGCTGACGATCAGTGCAGAACGCCACGAAGAAAAAAAGGACGAAGAAAAGAGTGGCCGGTTGATTCGCCAGGAACGCTATAACGGCAAGTTTGTTCGCTCGTTTCGTTTGGGAGTCGACATTGATGAGACAAAGGTCGAGGCGCATTACGAACATGGCGTGCTCAACCTGGTTCTACCCAAGACGGCACAAGTAAAACCCCGCAAGGTTGATATTAAAATCCGCTGATTTCTGGGAAGAGTAGTGGCAAAAGGGGTCACTTTGGTGACCCCTTTTTGTTGTGTTATTCTGATGGTTTCCGGGCTTTCCAATAGGTTTCCCAGAACCCGAACCTCAGGCCACCGCTCCGGCGGCGCTATACTTCGCGCCCGAGACAGTGTCAGCCCATATTAATTAGCGATGACTCACCCCAAATCAGACCCATCCGCCATTGCGTCGGTACTGGCCGAGGCCATGCCATATATTCAGCACTTTCATGGCTGCACTATCGTTATCAAGTACGGCGGTAGCGCCATGGCGGATGAAGGCCTCAAGCGTGGCTTTGCCCGTGATGTAGTGTTGATGAAACTGGTGGGCATGAACCCCGTTGTGGTGCACGGTGGCGGCCCGCAGATCGGGCAACTGCTTGAGCGCATCGGCAAGAAAACCGAATTTATTGAAGGGTTGCGGGTAACTGACAGCGAAACTATAGATGTTGTCGAAATGGTGTTGGGCGGACTGGTCAATAAGGAGATCGTTGCACTGATCAATGCCCATGGTGGTCGCGCGGTCGGTTTGTCGGGCAAGGACGGCGACATGATCCGGGCCAAACAACTGGTGTTGCGCAAGCACGGCTCCACTAAAGACGAAGACATTGTCGAACTCGGCCATGTGGGTGAAATCGAGTCGATTAATCCCGCCGTGGTTGATACCCTGGATGCGGGCGATTTCATTCCAGTGATTGCACCCATCGGCGCCGGCAAAGACGGCAAGACCTACAACATCAATGCCGATACGGTTGCCGGCAGATTGGCTGTTACTTTGCAGGCGGAGAAACTGATCATGTTGACCAATACCCCCGGGGTGTTGGATTCGGATGGCCAGTTATTGACCGGACTGTCAGAAGCCCGGGTGCAGGAGTTAATCGACGAGGGCGTGATAACCGACGGCATGCTTCCCAAGGTACGTTGCGCACTCGACGCTGTGGCAGGAGGGGTTCGCACCGCAACTATTTCTGATGGCCGGGTAGTGCATGCCACGCTGCTGGAAACTCTGACCGATGAAGGAGTCGGTACTCAGATTGGCCGCGGTCGCGAGGTATTACGGCCGGGCTGATTTTCTTTTTGATAATTACCGGGGATCGATAGGCACCTGAGTGGTCAGGCCCAGAACTTCTTCCATACGATGACAGGCGCGCAGCAAGGCAGCTTCACCACGTGGTGGGCCGATAACCTGAAGAC
>JABINT010000029.1 GCA_018698075.1 Acidiferrobacteraceae bacterium | reverse complement strand
AAACGCTAAGGCGCAAGACGTTCTACCTGCCAGTGTCCGCTGGCGTCGCGGCTGTAGAGGAAACGATCGTGCATGCGGTCAGCCTGACCCTGCCAGAATTCAACGGTTTCTGGCTCCAGTCGGTAGCCTCCCCAGAAACTGGGAAGTGGTATTTCTCCGTCGGAGAATTTGTTTTTCATTTCATATAGCTTGGATTCGAGCACGGATCGCGCTGAAATCACGCTGCTTTGAGCCGATGTCCAGGCGCCTAACTGGCTGCCGCGGCTACGGCTTAGGAAGTATTTCAGTGACTCGGCGCTTGAGATACGAGTGACCGGGCCATTGGCAATGACCTGTCGCCCCTGGCCGGTCCATGGAAACAGCATTGAGCCGAAGGGATTCTCACTGAGATCACGGGCCTTGCGGCTGCCATAGTTGGTAAAAAAGATAAAGCCGGATTCATCGTAGAGTTTGAGCAACACCGTACGCACACTCGGTCGTCCTGCTGAAGAGGCAGTGGCTAGACTGAGGGCATTGGGCGCTTCTGGATCGATGGCGCAGACTTGTGAAAACCACGACTCGAACTGTGCCATGGGCTCACTTGCGAGCAAAGTCGGATCCAACGGCTCGCGTGAGAAATCCTCACGAATGTAATCAGGGGGCCTCATAAATACAGTTGGTCCTGGGCGGTGTGGATTGTCAGTCAATCAGCACGGGCTGTCCGTTGCGGCTGACCGATTGATCGTAACTCCAGATATCAATATCGAAACCTTGCTCTTGCAAGTGTTCCACGTATGCTCCCAGGTAGCGTTGGAAGCTGGGTTCATGCTCATAAGCGCGATCGTTGACGTAGCGCATAATGCCTTGGGTGTGAAAAGTGCGAAAGGCCCCATCAAGGCGCATTATCTCCATGCCCTTGGCGTTAAAGAATACCACCGTGGGTGCGAATTGCACATTTAATTCATGGGCGAATGCCCGTGCACTCAGCTTGCGTCCATCCGGTGTGATCAGGAGGGTATCGGACCACATGTCAAGCTGGATCGCGCGCATCTTTTTGGCCTGGGTGCGCACAATCGGTTGTGACAGCAGTTGCTGATGCAGTGTGTCGCACTCACGGCATTGACCCTGTTCGAAATAGACGGCGAGTGCCCGCCCACTTTGTAGCGACAGGTCATAAGGCGGTGCTTCAAAAAATTCTTCAGTGTGCAGAGCGGTGTTGGCCGAATTGCCTGCCTGGTTTTCCAGGTAGTCAGCGAAGGTGCCGTGTTTTTCTCCTTGGTTACCTGCATACGCCAGTGCTTTACGAAAATCGTCCGGCGGATAATAGCCGTTTAGGCGCAGTATGACCTTGCGCGTCTCATCGAAGAACAGCAATGTCGGGGTGTATTGCACCTTGAGTGCGCCCGCGAGAGTTTTCTCGCTAAATTCTCGCCCCCCCACCTGGATGATTTCGCGATCACCCCACATATTGATCGCTACCAGGTCAAAATCCTCACGCATCGTCTGGGTGATATCACGCTGGGTGAAGTTGTGCTCGATCAGGGCATTGCAGTAGGGGCAGCCTGCTTGCCAGAAATACAGTACCAGACGCTTACCTTCGGCTGTGGCCTGGGCGATATCCTCTTCGAAATCTAGAAAACTCTCCTTGAACCATGTGGGATGTGTCGTGTCCATCGCCCCCATAAACGTGCCTAGACTGTTTTCCTCGGCATGGGTCCCGGGTAAGAGTAATGCTAGGAGTATTGCGGCACAGCAGGTGAAAAGGCGAGGTCGGGCGAGCATGGTGTTTTATCTGCTATCAGGCGACACGTACCGGAAACGATTCAATTTTCTTGCGCCATAGACGGGGCCCTTCCTGATGTACTGAGGCGCCGGTACTATCGACTGCGACCGTTACGGGCATATCTTTGATCTCGAACTCATAGATGGCCTCCATTCCCAGATCTTCAAAAGCCACGACCCGTGATGCCTGGATGGCGCGAGAAATCAGATAGGCGGCGCCGCCTATCGCAATCAGATAAACACTGCCATGGCGACGAATCGCCTCTATCGCAGTCGCTCCGCGCTCGGCCTTGCCGATCATCCCGGCAAGGCCGGTGTGTTCCAGCAATGTATCGGTGAACTTATCCATTCGGGTGGAGGTGGTCGGTCCGGCCGGGCCAACGACTTCATCACCTACCGGGTCCACTGGCCCAACGTAATAGATAAACCGGCCATTAAGATCCACGCCTTCAGGCAGCGCTTCACCGGTTTGAATACAATCTGCGATCCGCTTGTGAGCGGCGTCACGTCCGGTCAGGATGCGCCCGCTCAGCAGCAGGTTTTCACCGATACGCCAGGATCGGTAATCCTCTGGGGTCAGCGTATCCAGGTTAACTCGCCGTCCGCCAGTCTGTGCGGCGATCTTTGGCCAGTTTGTCAGGTCAACCGTGGGCAATTTTGCCGGTCCACTGCCATCCAGAGTGAAGTGGATATGTCGGGTTGCCGCGCAATTGGGAATCATCGCTACCGGCAGTGAGGCGGCATGCGTTGGGTAGTCCAGAATCTTGACGTCCAGCACCGTGGTTAGTCCACCGAGCCCCTGCGCCCCAATACCCAGACGGTTGACCGACTCATAAATATTAAGGCGTAACTTCTCAATGGCGTTCTTGGGTCCATCGGCGATGATCTGGTCGATATCGATGGGCGCCATCAGCGATTCCTTGGCGAGCAGCAGTGCTTTTTCCGGGGTACCGCCAATACCCAGACCCAGGATACCCGGTGGGCACCAGCCGGCACCCATACCAGGCAGGGTATCGGTTACCCACTGTGTTAGATCATCGCTGGGGTTAAGCATACCCAGGCGCGCCTTGTTCTCCGAGCCTCCCCCTTTGGCCGCAACGGTTATCTCAAGTGTGTCGCCCGTCACCATCTCGATATGGACCACGGCGGGGGTATTGTCCCCGGTATTTCGTCTTTCACCTATTGGCGGGGATACCACCGAAGCTCGTAGCGGATTGTCGGGGTCGGTGTAGGCCTGGCGTACGCCTTCATCGATTGCGTTCTGCAAAGAGATGTCACCATCAATAACCACCGACTGGCCAATTTTGATGAATACAACGACGATCCCGGTATCCTGGCACATCGGCCTGCGACCTTCGGCAGCCATGCGCGAGTTGATTAGTATCTGCCCGATCGCATTCTTTGCAGATTCCGAAGCCTCACGCTCGTAAGCCCGAGACATGGACTCGATAAAATCCGGTGGATGATAATAAGAGATGTACTGCAGTGCGTTTGCTACGCTGGCAGTGATATGGTTTGTTGATATGTGTGTCATGGTGGGGGCTGATAGAGGCCTTAGACCCAAGGCAGGCAGATCTCAATGGACGCAAGTATAGCAAAGGCGCCTATTTTT
>JABINT010000060.1 GCA_018698075.1 Acidiferrobacteraceae bacterium | reverse complement strand
GGGCCGGCCACGGCGCAGTAACCTCGCCTTCAGCGAAACGGGGTTACACCGCCTACGTGCTCGCCAAGATGTCGCGCCTGCAAGGCGCCTCAGGCATACATGTGGGCACCATGGGTTACGGCAAGATGGAAGGTGAGCGCGATGACCGCGCGATCGCTTATATCATCGAGCGCGACAGTTACACCGGGCCGGCCTATCACCAGGAATGGCTAGGCATGAAGCCAACCACCCCGATCATCTCCGGGGGCATGAATGCACTGCGACTGCCCGGGTTTTTCGAGAACCTGGGCCACGGCAACCTCATCAACACCGCCGGAGGCGGCAGTTATGGGCATATCGACAGTCCGGCTGCGGGAGCGGTTTCACTGCGCCAGGCCTACCAGTGCTGGCTCGCCGGCGCCGACCCCATCGAATGGGCCAAGGATCACAGGGAGTTTGCGCGCGCCTTCGAGTCGTTTCCACAGGATGCCGATGCACTCTACCCGGGCTGGCGCGACCATCTGGGGGTCGCCGCAGCCTAACCAGGCTTCCAGGCCCGTTGCACACGCGCCCGGAAGATAAAGCCTGCTAGTACTCCAGGGTAAGCCGGTAACCGCCAAACTTGCGGATATTCAGTACGCCGCTGTCCAAAATCAGATACTGACCCTTGATACCGAGCAGACGCCCCGCAACCCGGGGCGTTTTATCAAGGTTAAGAGCAGTCACTTTTTCCGGATACTGGTTGACTGGATACTGAATCTGGACCGGAGACGCTTCTTCCATTAATCGCACCTGGCCTGGGTCAATAGCTTCGGTCACGGGGCCTATGGCAGCATCCGCCTGCGCGAGCAATCGTTCTCGCTCAGCCACCAGATCAAGCTGTTCAGGAACCCCCTTAAGCATGCGCTGCCAGGCCGTACGGTCAGATACGACAGTGCGTATCGCGACCTCCAGCAATCCGGCAATACGCCGCTCACTGACCTCAAAAATGGGTAGCGCCTGGGAAGCCCCTTGATCAATCCAGCGAGTGGGAACCTGGGTAGCCCGAGTGACGCCGACTTTCAACCCTGATGAATTAGCAAGGTACACGATATGGGATTGCAAGCAATGGGCCTGACCCCACTCTGGCTCCCGGCAAGTTCCTTCATGGAAATGGCACAACTCTGGCTTTATGATGCATTGGTCGCAAGCCGCGAGTCGCTTCAAACAGGGATAACAATGCCCCTGATTAAAACTTTTATTGGTCTTGCGCCCACAGCTCAGACAAAATATTTCACCGCAGAATTCGATTTCAAGTTCCCGACCCAATAACGCATTGAGTCCTACAAGCGCTTCGCCGATAGGCAGTTGATACTCCACCGGTGAAGCGGCCTTGGTGTGCATTTTTTGAATCACCCCGGCTGGCATATAGTTCTCCTTGGCCTCGTTACGAATAAACTGGCCGACCATCTCGGTTGGGTCATGGGACTCCCTTTACACTGAATCAACTGGGGTTAAAGGGGTAGCCAGCCATAAGATACTTCCCAGTGAGCTGAATAGTGAAATAAGGGCCGACTGGCACCTACTGAACAGCCACTATAACGCCCAGTGGGAATATCGGGAGAAGGTAACGGTGAAAATTACAAGTCCGTCGACCGACTGGATAGGCTCTAACTGCTACCTGGCAACTATCAATAGTCCGCGGGCAACTTGCGCTCGATAACCCAGCGGCCCGGCTCAATGCGGATGTACCCACCCTTAACCAGATCACTCATGATTCTGCTAACCATTTCCCGGGAGCAACCGATCATGTCGGCGAGCAACTGGTGGGTCAGCCGTTCGGTAATAACCCACTCGCCGTTTTCCTCCACGGCACACTCTTGTAGCCGGGCGGTCAACCGCCGGTAAACACTATCTAAGGCAAGCCCCTGGGCCCCGTGGGTTAGCTTTCGAATTCGACCGGCCAAGCTTTGGATCACCGAGCGGTTGAGTTCAGCATTGCGCTCAAGTAAAGCAAAAAAATCATCTGCACCTATCTTGAGTAGTTCAGTTTTCTCCATAGCGGCTATAGATGCCGAACGGACTGCGCCGTCAAGCACGGCTATTTCCCCAAATACTGCTGAGGGACCTTCCAATGCGAGCACCATCTCCTTGCCGTCCTTATCTGACACATAAACCCGGACACGACCACTTATAACGACATAAAGCGCGTCGCCAACCGAACCCTGACTGATGATGATCTCACCACGTTGCGCTGTGATCGGTCTGGCCAGTGCGGCCAGAGCCTGTAGGTCGTGGTCCTCCAAGGTGGAGAACAAAGTTACCTGTCTTAAGTTATCGATGGTCACAGCTTCAACCTCCCGGGTAAGGTATCGCGAGACTCAAGGGTAGTCGCGCCACCTTGTCCGGGCAAGGGGGTAATGCTCAGCGCCTGCGGCGACGCCGGTTGCCCGTCATCGTCTGCGTCTTTGCCCCGGTTATGCGGGTTGGCCATGTGACCGCCTTGGACAATTGGGGGAATCGAGCACTCTTATGGGGAATAGCCATCGCCTCAACAAAATGCTCCTGGAACCTGGGTTCGACGGCAGTTTCAATTTTTTCTATTTTACGGATTTCCCTTTCGATCTCCCGGCGGGCGTTCACATCAACCAAGGCAATATGAGCGCCGCTCCCTGCCGCATTCCCTGCCGAGGTGACATTGCCCAATTCACAGTCGGGAATCAGACCCAGCACCATAGCGTACTTAACATCAATATGGGAACCAAACGCACCGGCCAGACGAATGCGATCAATCTCTTCCACCTCAAGTTTATCCATTAACAATCGAATCCCGGCGTAAAGCGCTGCTTTAGCAAGCTGGATGGCACGCACATCGTTTTGGGTTATTGTGACCGTAATATCACCCTTGTGCAGGACAAAAGCGAAGGTCCTGCCATCTGCAATCACCCGGGCCGAGTGTTGAGACAAATTTCCATCGATGACTCCGTCGGAGCTGAGTATGCCAGCGAGATACATCTCGGCCACCACTTCGATAATCCCCGAACCACAAATGCCCGAAATACCTACCGCGGTGATCGCCTCGTCAAAGCCGGGGTCGTCAGACCACAAGTCACAGCCGATCACCCGGATCCGGGGCTCCAGGGTTTCGCGATCAATACGCACCCGCTCGATCGCCCCGGGGGCGGCGCGCTGGCCACCGCTGATCTGCGCTCCTTCAAAGGCTGGGCCCGTGGGGCTACTGGCTGCCAACAGGCGATCTCGATTTCCCAGGACGATCTCTGCGTTGGTGCCTATATCAACCAGCAAAGTCATCTCCTTGCGCAGATACGGCGCCTCGGACAAAACCACAGCTGCACAGTCAGCGCCAACGTGGCCCGCAATACAAGGCAGCACATAACAGCGAGCACCGCGATTAAGGCCAAGATTAAGTTCCTGTGCGGGCATCGTGATAGCGCTGTCCGTGGCAAGCGCAAACGGCGCTCCGCCCAATTCAACCGGGGAAAGCCCCAACAGCAGGTGATGCATGATCGGATTGCCGACAAAAGCGCAGTCAAGTATGTCATCCACATTGCTGTTCGTTTCTTGGCAGACCTGTATTACAAGTTCTGTCAGGGTCTGGCGCAGTACGCGAGACATATCCTGTTCGCTACCCGGATGCATCATCACGTAAGAGACACGGCTCATCAGATCTTCGCCAAACCGGATCTGCGGATTCATCCGACCAACCGAGGCAAGAGACTGGCCGCTGGTCAGTTCGATAAGATGCATGGCAATCGTGGTTGAACCCACATCAACCGCAAGCCCTAGCGCCGTGTCGTGATAACCAGGCCAGATAGCGATGATCTCACGGTGCTGAAATACAGCAACCGTGACCTGCCAATTACCCTCGCGCATCACGGCTTGCAGTTTTGCCAGTACCTGCGAGTCACAGCTGAGCCCCGTCAAAGCCCATTCGAACTCTAATTCCTCTTCCAGACGGCGAAGGTCAGACACTGCCTCGTGCATGTTGGGTGGGCTGACTTCAACCACGTACAAATGCACCAGAGGGTCGACTGACAGATCGTGTACTTCGGTTCGCTTGCGGATCACTTGGCGATGAACCTGGCTCTCAGGGGGCACATCGATCACTGCATCACCAAGCAACCGGGCTGAGCACCCCAATCGCCGACTCTGGGCCAGACCACTTACCGCGTGGTAATCAACCTCATTCCCGCCAAAGTCGGAAAGGTGCTCCGGCCGCGATTCAATACCGTGTTTGGGAAATGACCCCTCACTGAGGGTCACCTGGCAGCGACCACAGATCGCCCGACCCCCGCACACCGAATCCAAATCGACGCCAAGTTCGCGCGCCGCCTGCAACACGGTCGCCCCATGGGCAACACGCCCCCTGCGACCGGATGGGGTGAACACCACCAGCACATCCCCACCTGTTGCGAGTACAGTTTCAGTGGCGTCAGCAGTACTCAACTGGAACTGCCCTCAATCGTTGCCTCATCGGGGTGAATAAGGTAGTAATCTGATGCATCGGTAAAAAATATATGGGCCTGGGTGTGTAGGCCGGTCGGGCTATCTAACGCGCCAGCCGCTATCCCCCATGCATCGCGAGACGCGTGACGCCAGAACAGGCTAGACCCACAACGACGACAAAACCCTCTTTGCGCCTGAGCAGAGGATTGAAACCATTCTAGAGCGCCCCCATGCGTAATCTCCACGCAATCCGACGGCGCTGCTGTTGCCGCCCAGTAATGACCACTGGTCTTGCGACACTGCGAGCAATGGCAGGCCAACACCGGGCGAAGCGGCCCACGGACTGTAAACGACACAGCCCCGCATAGACAACTGCCGCAAGTGTGCTGCTCAGCCACTGGCCGCCCAACGCCGACCACGACGACGGCCCTCACGAACACCGGACAGGCCTTCACCCGGTGGGTCGCGATAGCGTGCAATCCAGCGTCGGCAATCTGGATCGTGCCCCATCATGACATCCGCCCCCATAACCGCCGCCATAACCTCGCCGTGCAATGGACTGGTAATAGCTGATGTCATCCCGGCGCCAATGGCCATGGTTAAGAACGCCGCATTCAAACCATCGCGATTAGGTAAGCCGAAACTGACGTTCGATGCGCCGCAGGTGCTGTTGACCTTTAATTCATCGCGCAGTCGTTTCAGAATATGCATCACCTGTCGGCCCGAATCATTCAGGGCGCCGATCGGCATCACCAGTGGATCAACCACCACATCCTCAGCGGGAATGCCGTAATCAGCGGCGCGCTCAACGATCTTCCGGGCCACATCAAAACGCACGTTCGGATCCTCGGAGATTCCCGTCTCGTCGTTCGAGATAGCCACTACAGCCGCGCCGTATTTTTTGACCAGTGGTAAGACTTGCTCCATTCTTTCTTCTTCACCCGTTACCGAATTAATCAGTGCCTTACCCTGGTAAACAGCTAGCCCAGACTCTAGCGCCGCGACAATAGAAGAATCGATAGACAGCGGTACATTAGTCAATGACTGCACCAGTTGTATGCACTCGGCCAGTATGGCCGGCTCATCGGCGAGCGGGATTCCAGCATTGACATCGAGCATATGAGCGCCCGCGGCCACCTGAGCCAGAGCATCCAACTCCACGCGAGCATAATTGCCTAGTTTCATTTCGGCAGCCAGCGCCTTGCGTCCGGTCGGATTAATCCTCTCTCCGATCATGCAAAATGGCTGATCAAACCCAATCTTCACTTCCTTCGTTGCGGAACTGACAACAGTTACTGTCACCTGCTTATCCTCTTAGTGTATTAAACGTTGTGCCATACCCGGATGCCAAGGGACTCTCCCCTCAAGCACACCAGAATCCTTGACTATGTCGCTTACCCGTTCTTCCTGTCGGTAAGCCATGATATGGATACCATGCACACCCTCAATCGCCCGGATTGCCTGGATCATCTCAACACATATGCGAATACCTTCTTCCCTTGGATTGTGCGCTGCCAGCAGGCGGTGGATTATTTCGTCTGGAATATGCACACCAGGTACATTATCGCGAATCCACGCAGCGGTACGGGCCGAAGCGAGCGGGCCAACGCCTACCAGGATGTAGCAACGCTCGGTCAGGCCCATGTCATGAACCTGGGCCATGTACTGCTTGAGTCGTTGAATATCGAAACAGTACTGGGTCTGCACAAACTGCGCGCCGGCATCGATCTTCTTCTTCAGTCGCAAAGGGCGGTAATCCAACGGCGGGGCAAAAGGATTAGCCGCAGCGCCGATAAAAACACGCGGCGGGTTGCTGAGCGCCCGCCCACTCAGAAACTCACCCTGGTCGCGCATGGATGTGACCGTTTGCAACAGGCTCATACAATCAAAATCAAACACCGGCTTAGCATTGGGTTGGTCGCCGGCCTGAACCCCATCGCCCGTAAGGCAAAGGATACTGGTTACGCCCATGGCCGCTGCTCCCAGCACGTCGCCCTGAATAGCGATCCGGTTACGATCCCGACAGGAGACCTGCATCACCGTTGCATAACCTTTTCGCGTCAGTAACGCACAGACCCCGACACTCGACATGTGGCAGTTCGCGCCAGACCCGTCCGTCGCATTGATGGCGTCGACCCAGCCATCAAACACGCTGGCGCGCTGAAAAACAGCCTGCGCATCGGCTGCATCGGGCGGCGCAATCTCCGTTGTGACTGCAAACTGGCCTGCACGTAACACCCTCTCGAGTCGGCCAGGCGAAGAATGCCCATCCAAGATTGGCAAGGGTTCGCCAGGTGCTGGCTCTTCAATTTTCACCATATTAGTCCGCTGTGCCGAAGAATCGGTGATCCCGTTTTTGGCGCACTTCACGCAACCATGACGAGCGACCGCGATGGTCCTGCGCCAACGGCGGCTGTACACGCTGAATACCGGAGTGGTCACGCATGCGCCCGGAACCTTCCCAGGCATCCACCCAGACACAGCGCATCTGCGGCATTACTTCGCAAAACCCGTTTTCCCGGACACCACCACAGGGGCCGTTACGCAATTCCTTAGGGCAGTTCATGGGGCAGGACATACCAGTCTGGCTGAGCACGCAGTGCCCACACATCCGGCAATCGAACAATGCCGCCTTGACTCGCCGCTCCGTGGCGCAAATCGGTGCCTCGATACGATCGTACCCCATCCATAACCAGAGCGGATGCAAGACAAGCATAGCGCCTTCGAAATGCTCATATAACCACTCCAGTACTCGCGCATTGCGGACAGACCATTGTCGCAGGGCGTACATCAGCGTCAGTCAGTTTGTGAAGTGTCAGCGCTGGCGCTGCCCTTAGCTCTGATCAGGGCTAACAGGTCCTCATCCGTATGTGCAGCCTCAAGGTGTTCTACCGTTTGCGCCGCCATCTGATCAAGATCATCGTCGCTGCAGGTCACGCTCTCGCGACGCCATTCGCTTAGGTAAGCATCCGACGAACCTTTACCAGCCCGCATGGCGGCACGATCAATTGCGTCCTGAAAACGCTGCGCCAGCATAAGTCTTACTGTCTTGCGACCCTTGCGGGCCATGACCTGCGCAGGGATATCCCGCCAAAAAACAGTGATCAACTTTGCCATTAGATCTCCTTTGCTGTCGAATCTCGACAGAAGACAGCCAGACTCGTTTCCAGCTCTCCATAACCGGTTCTGATATGTTCAAATTCCAGCCCCAGGGTTTGCGCTGCCGAGCGGGCAGTCTCCAGAGTTTCCTTCGAGTTAGTCTGAGCAAGGTATATCAGCCTGGTGTATGCCGAAAAGTAGGTTTCCAGAAGTTGCGGGTGGCGTTTGATGCCAAGCTCCTCCATCACCAGCCGGTCAAAATGCCGTGCCAGAAAATCGGTCAGATAGAATATCCCGGGTTCACTATCATGTCTGTCCAAAAAGGCTTGTGACCCCCAGAAGAACTCATAACAATGAGCGCCAGGAAGCCTTTCCACCTGCTCTTCTGCGAGAACCGCATCCAGTGCTCCTCCGGTACCACAATCGGCATAAGCGACAAAAATAGAATCGAACGCATCTCGAGACTGCCGCACCCGTTCGCGCACCGCCGGGGCAATCAGGCGTGGGTGATTATGCAGGCTTGCCGGAAGACACTGGATCTCAAGGTGGTGCCACTTGTTGAGTCGAACCAGTGCAGTGATCTCATGAGCCAACGCTCCACAGGCAATAACCAGACTCTTTCCTAACGACGGCGTTGCGGGCATAACCTTTCTCTCGCAAACAGGTGACGGCGTTCTTCACGTCCAACATGGGAAGATGGTCTTTAGCGGGGAAACACCGGGTCAAACCACTGCCAGCCCACGCTAAGTTATGCGGACTTTCGCCGCGCCCTGAGCTCAGCAATCAATTGCTTGGCGGTCTCCACCGCGACCGCGGCATCGCGGCAGTACGCATCAGCCCCGATGGCCTGACTGAATTCCTCATTCAGCGGAGCACCTCCCACCAGCACAACATAGTCATCCCGCATACCCTGTTCAACCAGCGTGTCGATCACTACTTTCATGTACGGCATGGTGGTGGTAAGCAATGCAGACATGCCGACTATATCCGGCTTGTGCTCCTCAATAGCGGCCAGGTAATTTTCCACCGGGTTGTTGATGCCAAGATCAAAAACTTCAAAGCCTGCGCCCTCAAGCATCATTCCAACCAGGTTCTTGCCGATGTCATGAATATCGCCTTTGACCGTGCCGATAACGACAGTGCCAATGGATTCTGCACCCGTCTCTGCCAGCAGTGGCCGCAGGATCGCCATGCCGCCTTTCATCGCGTTCGCAGACATCAAGACTTCCGGTACGAAAAGAATGCCATCACGAAAATCGATACCAACGATACGCATACCCTCGACCAGAGCATCAGCCAGAACCTTATCTGGCCCCCAACCCCTTTCCAGGAGAATATTGGTCCCCTCTTCAATCTCCTCTTTGAGGCCGTCATAGAGGTCATCATGCATCTGCTCGACGAGCTCTTCGTCAGACAGGCTTTTCAGATCCAGATCATCCTCTTGCTCATCACTCATCGCAGGGGGCCACCTTTGTTGGTATCAATACTGGGCACAGGACGGCATTCTAGATAGGAAGCCGAACAGAGTTGTTTTTGTCGCGACACGTCCCCATCACAGCGCGACACTATAGACTAAAGCGCTAGGATAAAAGCTCCAGTAGTCACCCCACTGTGCCAAGTATGCGCTGCGCTCAGAGCTGAATTATGGTCTTGAGTCGCAGCAATAGCCTAACAGATAAGATTGTTAGGACATCCGCACGAATATTCCGGAGCGAGTCTTGGGATCAAAACAAGTCGACTTGGGTGGCATGACCTCGCTCGCGTCGGCAATCGCCATCAGTTCTGCTAATGAAGTAGGAAAACAGGCGAATCCCAACTGCCAGCCCTCGCTACAGCGAGCTTGCAGGCCTTCTAACCCACTGTCACCAGTCACGTAATCCAGCCGTGGATCGCCACGGACGTCACTAATCCCCAATAAAGGCTCTAGAATGCGCGCCTGCAAGATAGAGACGTCTAGATTCCGCAAGGGCGATTTGTCCAACACCGGGCGACGCAGGGTGAGTAGTATGGCCCGCCCATCCAATAGCATCAGGAACTGGCCGCGCTGTGCGGGGAACTCGGCAGCACGATCGTCGGCTATAGGCTCAACCACGAAATCTTTCGCCAGTTCGGTTAGTAGATCGGTTGGAGTTCTACCGCCCAAATCCCGTACGCAACGGTTAAAGGCCAAAACCCGTAACTGGTCCGCTGGAAACAACGCGACCAGCAGATAATCCCACGGGCCATCAGTCTTGCCGGTAGCCCGACGGCTGGCAGCATGTCGCAATGTCGAAGCCGCACGATGATGTCCGTCGGTCAGGTAGGTTGCATCAATACCAGAGAATGCCTGGCAAAGGCCGTCGCACTGTGAAGTATCGGTGACCCGCCACAACCGCTGGCAAACGCCATCCGGCAACACAAAATCGAGCACTGGGTCACCCTGGGTTACAGACTCAACTATCGCATCAATTTGGGCAGATCCAGCATATGCCAGACAGATCGGGCTAGAACTCGCACCCACGATATCCAGATAACGGCTGAGACGCTCCTCATGCTCCTTACGGGTTTCTTCATGCCTGCGGATAGATCCATTTTCATATTCACCAACCGGAATCTCAGCGACGACACCGGTCTGCGTATGGCCATCAATACTAAGCTGGTAAATAAAAACAGCATCGGTATCCGAGTTCCGGTAAGAGCCGTTTTCCAACATCACCTGTAGTTGCTGGACATTAGCCTCTAGGACTTTCGCTTCTGTCGGCCGCTCACCGGTGGGGAAATCATCCGTTACCTGCATAGTATTGATGTAGTTTTTCGGATGAGTTTCGCAAAATATGCGCCGCTGTGCCGGACTCATCGAATCATAGGCCGGGCTCACCACCGCAATGGCATGCTGTGGAGCCACTACATACGGCCTGAAAGCGCGAATCTGTGTCACTTATCCAATCTCTCAACCTAACGCGACGCGGGACTCAGCCGGGATGTGCCAAACGAAAAGTCGCCATAAAATCTGCCAACGCCTGCACACCCTCGCGTGGCATCGCGTTGTAAATGCTCGCCCGGCAGCCACCCACGCTGCGGTGGCCCTTGAGATTCAACAATTTTTCCTCGCCCGCTTGCGTGACAAAGCTCTTTTCAAGATCTTCACTGGGCAGGCGAAACACCACATTCATCACTGACCGGGATTCGACATCTACTGGGCAATGGTAATAGCCATCGCTGGTATCGATTGCGTGGTAGAGAATGTCCGCCTTCGCTTCAGCCTCACGCGCTACAGCGTCTATGCCGCCCCTGCCCTGCATCCATTTCAGAACTTTACCTAAAATGTAAATCGGGAAGACCGGTGGTGTGTTAAACATGGAGCCCTTATCTGAGTGTATGTCGTAGCGAAGATACCGGGCGATGTCGCGGTTATTGTCCTCGATCGCCGTCTTGCGGACGATCACCATTGCCATACCCGCTGGCCCAAGGTTTTTCTGCACACCACCGTACACCAGGTCAAAGCTTTCCCAGGGAATCGGTCGGGACATATAGTCCGATGACATATCCGCGACCAGCGGTACGTCCACCTGTGGCCAGTCTCTAAAGCGGACACCGCCGATAGTCTCGTTGGAGGTGATGTGCAGATAACGGGTGCCGGGCTGGATCTCCAACTCACCGGATTTGGGCATACGGGTATAGTTACACTCCGCTCCGTCCCAGGCGGTGTAAACCTCGCCGTATGGTTTAGCATCAGTAATAGCGCCCTTACCCCAACTACCGGAGTTAACGTAAGCCGCCTTGTGCCCTTCGCGTAACAGGTTCATCGGCACCATCGCAAACTGCAGCGTGGCGCCGCCCTGTAGAAAAAGCACATCAAAGTCCCGAGGAACCCCAAATACACTGCGGACCAGTTCAACCGCCTCCTCGTGTACCGCGACAAATTGCTTCCCCCGATGACTCATCTCTATCAGAGACATGCCAGCTCCCTGGTAATCAACGAACTCAGCCTGGGCCTCCTCAAGTACTGACAACGGCAACGTACAAGGGCCCGCACTGAAATTGTGCATCCGTTCACTCATAATTTTTGCTCCGCGAAAAAATCAACATTACACCTGACCGTTGACACAGTGCAGAACCAGCCCTGTATCAAAGGCTTCAATGATCTCCAATACACCATCAGCTACCGCTGCCTGGGCCTGATCGGTCGAAGCGCCAATATGGTGCGTACCGTAGACATTGGGATGCATGGCCAATTGCGAATCAAAAGATGACTGGCTTGCCGCAGGCTCATCAGCATAGACGTCGAGTCCGACACGCACACCTTTTTCATCCATTGCTTTAAGCAGGGCGGCTTCGTCTATCACGTCGCCGCGCGATGCATTCAGGATAATCGTTCCCGGCTGCACCGCCGCGAGAAAAGTGCTATCCACCAAGCCTCGGGTTTCAGGTGCTGCTGGGACATTCAGGCTGACAATATCGCAACATGCCAACAGCGTTGGCAAATCTGGCACGGTCTGTAGTTCGAGCTTGCTGATTTGCTCTTGCATTTCCGGTTTACGATCGGGCTTATCTACAACATACACTTGGATACCAAAAGCACGGGCCCGCTGGGCAACAGCAAGGCCAATGGCGCCCAGGCCCACAATGCCCATATGGCGACCGTACAAGCCTTTCGCTGCAGCATACTTCTTCTTGTTCCATTGGCCCGCTCGCAAGTCAATTACGTTATCGGGAATATTGCGGTCGATAGCTATCAGCAAGCCCATGACCAGTTCAGCGACCGCTATGGCATTTTTTCCGGGCACGTTACAGACCGGAATCTTACGAGCTGCAGCGGCTTCCTTGTCAATCGTGTTGGTTCCAGCCCCTGCGCGAATCACAAGGTGTAACGCCGCCGCGGCGGCGATTGCGTCACTGGTTACCCGGGTGCTTCTAACAACCAGCACTTCGGCATCGCCAATGGCCTCTACCAGGGTGTTACCATCCAAGTCCGGTTGAGAAACACACTCATGACCCTGCTGGCACAGTTGTGCCATTCCCGAATCTGGAAACTTATCGGCAAAAAGAATCTTCAAAATACCTCCGTGTCATAATTTGCATCAATACGCTTACTGTTCCGCGTTATTCTACGTTCGCCTTCAGATATTGAATACTCCCCCGGCGTACAAATTTGTGTAAAAGGCGGCAAATGTCACAGCTAAACAAGGAAAATTTGAAGCACCCAAAATTTTTGTTATCGTCTACTGTGGAATGTGCTTATAAGTATGGGTCTAACCTTCCCATACCTACAGTTTCGTGCTGATTGAAACCACCGTTCTGGTTCTTGGCGCAGCACTGCTACATGCGGCCTGGAATACCCTGGTTAAAACCGCCGCTGACCCTTTGGTGTCAGTGGGTGCCCTCAGCCTGGTCACTGCAGTCCCAGGGCTATTGCTGGTCTTGGTGGTCCCAACTCCAACACTTACTGCGCTACCCTACCTGGCAGGCTCAGTTGTCCTTCACTTCGGGTATTACCTGTTTCTGGCCAGCGCCTACCGGGTAGGTGACTTAAGTCACGTCTACCCAATTTCACGAGGCAGTGCCCCGCTGCTGGTGGCCCTCGGGGGCATCGTATTTGCCCAGGAACAACTGCCGTTACTGACGCTATTTGGTATCGTGATTACCAGCATCGGCATCATGTTGCTGGCCATATCGGGTGTTAACTCCAAAACACGAAATCATCGATCAACACCGCGAGCTCTTATTACTGGGGGCTTTATTGCCGCCTACACATTGGTCGATGGGTTGGGCGTACGCGAGGGCGAGGTTGCATTGTCTTATATCGGTTGGCTGTTCCTCATAAACGGACTCGTCTTTGGTCTTTTTGTTTTTCTTCGACGCCCAGCCGAAATGCTGAGCTTGTGGCGCAAGGATACAGCGCGGGTCGTGGGCGGAGGAATAGCGAAAGCGATCGCCTACGGCACCGTTATATTTGTTATGTACTACAGTCCGATGGCTGTGGTAGCCACACTGCGCGAGACAAGCGTCATCATGGCAGCGTTGATTGGGGTTTATTTTCTGCGCGAGCCTGCGGGCCAACTGCGCATTGTGGCTGCCCTGCTGGTGGCGAGCGGGGTAATCGCGATGAATCTATCGAACTAATGAAGGCTGGCAAACACTGCCTAGCCTCCCAGAAACAGCTCTCCCATCTTTGAGCTCTGGAGTGAATCGTCACCCATGCCGACACTAACAATTTGCTCCGATAGCAGGACAAATCCAATGTCGGCAAACTCCAGGCCTTTCTTGGCATTTTGCTCGACCATAATGATCGTCTTACCTTCTTTATGTTGAAGATCATGCAGAATTTCGAAAACCAAATCGATAAAACGCGGCTCCAGGCAATCGCGGACTACTTGACCTCGCGCAACTCGATCTCAAAAACCAGAGTCTCCTCAGGGCCAATAGCTCCGCCAGCACCAGTACTGCCATAGGCGAGTTCCGGCGGGATCACCACCTCCCACCGTGATCCTTCAGACATCATTTGAAGAATCTCCTGCCAGCCCGGAATAATGCCGCCCAAGCTGAATGTTGCAGGCTGGTTACGCTTGAACGAGCTATCGAACTCGGTGCCGTCAATCAGCGTGCCGCGGTAGTGCACCACCACGGTGTCACTTGCCTGTGGCTGTCTTCCAGTTCCTTCGACCAAAACGGTGTAGAGAATCCCACTGTCTGTTGTGCTCACGCCTTCGCGCTGCCCATATTCAGCCCGGAATGCAGTCCCGGCGCTGGCACTTCCCTGCGATTTCGCCATAGTCTCCTCCTGTGCGTGCTTTCGGGCTCCAGTGATCGCGGCTGCCATCTGCTCATCCGTCATCGCCGGAGCACGCCCTGCGAGCACGTCCTCAATTGCCTGCGCCAGATGTACCGGATCCAAATCGAGATTATCGGCCTTCATCTGTTGTGCAATCTGACTGCCAATCTGAAATCCCAGGGCATAACTGAACTGCTCTTGCGAGGTTTGTGGCACATCATCAGCCATAGCAGACGACCCAATCAGTAGGGTCACTAATATTGAGGTAACGGATAAAACGATCTTGGTCATAGGTCTTCCAGTGCTCTAGGGTAGGTTTCGCTCTGCAACGACTTATCTTCAACAATGCCCTGCACTTCAATAGTGACATGCGACACCCGGGGGCAACGCTCGCGGAGTTGGGCTTCGAGTTCATCAATTATACGTTCTATGCGCTCCAGGGTCGCCTGGACCGCAGCACGGTCGGCGACATAGGATTGAAGCACGGGGTCTGAGCGGCGTGACTCAGGCAATGCAGCCAGTAATGTTCTCTCGTGTTTATCAATATGGTCACGTAATCCCGCAACAACTGCCTCTTCGCGCATCTCGACTTCAGCTACCAGTACGGTGTGATCCTCGTCTACGACGATGCTGCGTAGATCGTGGTAGTCCTCGACTTCACGGTGCGTCTTGGCGATTGCCTCAAAAATTCTTTCTGCCTCGCGATCCCGTACATCCGACAGAAACTGCATATTGATAGCACCCAGGATAATGGCCGTAACTCCCAGCATTAGTGCAATAGCAATTGAAAAGCCGACATCCCAAGCTGCATTACCCGTCAGCCGGGATAAGGCAATGCCGCAACTCGCCAACATCAGTCCGGTTACCGCGATTGCATCCTCGAGCACCACCGCCAGCAGGGTCGGATCACTCGCCCGAAACAATTTTCGCCACGGCGACAGCGATTGCAGGCGTGCCCGACTGGAAAATTCCCCCCAGGCAATGCGCAACACGTAACCCTCAACAACGAACGCGATCGCCAATACCGCGGCCGCCAGCCAGATCGAGTCAATATTGAAATTGCCGATGGCAATAACAGAAATCCCAACACCTTCATGCAACTGGCGCCAGGCATGCCAGGCATGGGCCAACCCCAGCCCGCAGCCGATTGAGAAAAGGCCGATGGCACTCCAGAGATTCCAAAGATATTTTTTCTGCCCGTGACCAAACGCGTAACGGGCGTCGGCCTGCCGTTTGCCCTGGGCCAGACCAATCAAAAGAAATACCTGATTCAAGGTATCCATCAAGCTATGTACCGCCTCGTTCATCATGGCGGCAGATTGAGTCGGCAGCGCAACAGCAAACTTGAGTATGGTTAAAAGTGCGTTACCGGAAATAGCACTCAAGACGGCGCGGCGGGAGCCAGAAGTCATAGTTGCTGAAATCCTGGTTACTGATAAAGATCAGGCGACAGATGCCTGTACCAAACGCTCGGAGTATACTTAGTTGGATAATACAAGTTGAAACCCATCTATGAATATCTCGCAGACTCGATGCCTATAGACCGCAAACTTCTGGAAATCCTCTGCTGCCCGGTTAGCAAACAAGCGCTGACCGTGCTCAGCCCTGAGCAACTATCTCTGATCAATAAACAGATCGCTGCGGGGAGTATCGCCACTGCCGATGACAGGGTCATAACCACACCATTGAATGAGGGGTTGATCACTAACAACCAGCAGCGGATCTACCGGATAGATGACGATATTCCGGTTATGCTGGAAAAAGAAAGCATCCCCGCAGACCAATTCGACGGACTATAACGACTTCTCGGGGCGACCCACTGGGCAGTCCCGGGGTATCAGGCGACTTGCGCAGTGTCCTGGGCATAATGATCCATCAGGATGCGCGCGACTTCAGGACGAGCGAATTCCAGCGGCAGATCCTCGCCCGCTGCAAGCATCTCCCGAACCCGGGTGCCGGATAACAGTACAAAATCTTCTTTCTGGTGATCCGGTGCATCACGCATCATCACTACCCTGTTCAGCTTCTTTGAGTAGGCGGTGTGATCTGCTCGGAAAATTTCGATATCAAGCGCATCTGAAGGCACTTCTTCATCAAAAATCTCCTGCGCATCAAAAGCGCCGTAAAAATCACCGACACCAGCATGATCACGCCCGACAATCAGGTGTGTGCAACCGGCATTCTGTCGGAACAGCGCATGCAGCACTGCTTCTCGCGGCCCCGCGTAGAGCATGTCAAAGCCATACCCGCCGATCATTACTGAATTAGCCGGAAAATACAGATCGACCATCTTGCGGATAGCGGCATCTCGCACCTCGGCAGGTATATCGCCGGGCTTGAGTTTACCCAGCAGCATATGGATCAGCACACCATCAGCGCCTACCGTGTCACTGGCTATCTTGCACAGTTCTTCATGGGCACGGTGCATGGGGTTGCGCGTCTGAAACGCGACCACGGTCTCCCAACCGCGCTCGGCGATCTCCTGACGAATCTGGCCAGCCGTGCGAAAAGTGCCAGGGAACTCGCTTTCAAAATAACTGAAGTTCAACACCTCGATCGGCCCTGAGATTACAAACTTTCCTAAAGAGGTAAAGGTCGCAACACCCGGATGCTCGGGATCTACTGTGCGGTACACCTTTTGTGTGATGAGATCGATTTCTTCATCAGTCAGTTCCTCGACGGCTTCAACCTTCTGAATGGCAATCACCGGATCACCGGATATATTTGGATCACGTAATGCGATCTGTGAGCCCACAGTAATCCCGTGAGCATCGGCTACAAGGTTGAGGACTGGTACAGGCCAGAACAGTCCATCGCTGGTACGCATGTCAGTTGCCACACTGAGCGCGTCAGCCTTGTTCATGAACCCGGTTAGAGGCGTGAAATATCCGGCTCCCAGCATCACGGCATTGGCCGCAGCTGCAGAACTGATGATCAATTGTGGCAGTTTGACGGCTTGCGCTTCCAGCGCCGCGCGACGTGCCGAGTCCTCTACCAGCAGTGGAGTGAGGGAATCTGAACCATGGGGCCTGATCATTACTTAAAGTCTCCGGAAATAGCGTCAAATCACTGATGAACGTGTTGATAACAGCCGATTGCCTACGCGGGCTTGGCGCCAAGCATTCATCGCTAACGCAAACATTAGCACCTTCGAATCCAGGCGCTGACTAAATTTTTTGATTAACCCATAAGGTTTAAGCACCCCAACACAACCAAAGAACTCAGTCAGTCGGTGCTGGCTCAGTATTATCCGCGGCGCCGGTCCCGGACTGCCTCAGCCAGACGCGACAACAGCGGCAGCGTGTCCTCCCAGCCAATGCAGGCGTCAGTAATACTCTGACCGTAAGTCAGAGTCTCGCCAGGGACAATATCCTGGTGGCCCGATTGCAGATGGCTCTCAATCATGACTCCCATCAGACGGTGGTCGCCAGCGGCCAGTTGATCGCAGACAGCCCCGACTACCTGGGGCTGGCGCTGTGGATCCTTGTTACTGTTAGCGTGACTGCAGTCGACCATAAGGCGAGTTGGAATACCGGCCTTGGACATCAGCGTTGCCGCTCGGTCAAGACTTTGGGAGTCATAATTAGGCTCAATACCACCGCGAAGGATCACGTGACCATCATCATTGCCAGCAGTGGCGTAAATAGCCGAGCGCCCTTCCTTGGTAAGAGTCAGAAAATGATGCGGATGTTGCGCTGCTCCGACAGCATCGACTGCAATCTTTAGATTGCCGTCCGTGCCGTTTTTGAACCCTACCGGACAGGATAATCCAGACGCCATCTCGCGGTGCAGCTGACTCTCAGTAGTCCGCGCACCGATAGCCCCCCAACTTACTAGGTCGGCCAGGTATTGCGGAGTTAACAGATCCAAGTACTCGGTCCCCGCCGCAACACCCAGTTCATTGATATCAGCCAACAGTTTGCGTGCTGTGCGCAAGCCCCGGTTAATATCAAACGACCCGTCGAGACCCGGATCATTAATCAGCCCTTTCCAACCAACAGTAGTGCGGGGCTTCTCAAAGTAGACCCGCATGATCAACACCAGCTCTTCTGCATACTGGCCTACCAACGGCGACAGTCGGCCAGCATATTCCAGTGCCGCCGAAGAATCATGAATCGAGCATGGCCCAACTACAACGATGAGACGATCATCGTGGCCGTGGAGTATCTGGTGAATATCCTGGCGAGCCGCAAAAACTACTTCGGCCATCCGTTGAGTCACGGGACACTCAGCGACAACCGTTGCCGGATTGGCAACATCTCGGATGTCGACAATACGAAGATCGTCGGTTTTGGTTGCGTGCACTGTGATACCCCAAGGGCTTGTTTGCGTCACCCCCCTGGCGGCGCAAAACGGCGCGAATTATATCACTGCATGAACACAAGCCGTAGCTCGTCAATCCTCCTCGGGGTGTTCGAAAGTCGACATCAGTTGTTTCTGTATCGCTGCTGGCGCGGGTTCATAGTTGGCAAACTCCATGTTGTAACTACCTTCCCCGCCCGTCACCGACTTTAGCCGAGACTGGTAATCAGTCATCTCCGCCAGAGGCGCCTGGCCGCTGATCATCATGCGCCCCCCACTGGCCACATCGGTACTGACAACTCGGCCACGCCTTGATGAAAGATCGCCTGCAATGTCTCCCATATTGTCAGCTGGAACCAGCGCCTCGATATTGACTACCGGTTCCAGAATCAGCGGTTTGGCGTTGGCTATAGCGTCCAAAAATGCCTTGCGCCCAGCGTTCACAAAAGCCACTTCCTTAGAATCGACCGGGTGATGCTTACCATCATAGACTTTGACCCGAAGGTCCTGCATGGGAAATCCGGCTATCGCACCTCCATTTAGAACGCTGCGTACCCCCTTTTCCACCGCAGGAATAAATTGAGATGGAATCACCCCGCCAACAATTTTATTGGCGAACTCGAAACCCGAACCACGAGGTAAAGGCTCAATTTCCAGGAACACTTCGCCAAATTGGCCCGCACCGCCGGTCTGCTTCTTATGTCGGCAATGGCCTTTGGCGGTTTTGCCAATGGTTTCCCGGTAGGGAATAGACGGCACCCCGGTGGTGACCTTGAGGTCATACTGGTCAGACATACGTTCAACAGCCATACGTAGATGCAGTTCACCGGTTCCGCGCAGAACCGTCTCATTGGCTACCGGATCCTGCTCTACCCGCAGACAGGGATCAGACGCGGTGAGGCGCAACAACACATCCGCTATCTTCTGTTCATCGCCTCGACTACTCGCTGCAATCGATACACCAGCCATCGGCGTAGGCAGATTCAACGGCTCGAGATGAATGAGATCTTCATCATGCGAGTCATGCAGCACATCATCGTAGGACAGACCATCAACCTTGGACACCAGCGCAATGTCACCGGGAACTGCGATGCTCAACTCGCTGCTTTCCTTGCCCAATGGAGTTGACAAGTTGCTGATTTTTAGAGGCTTACGGGCATCGCCCACAAATAACTGCATATCCTTGCGGACCCGGCCCTGGTGTACACGGAGCAGGGTCTGGCGCCCGACAAATGGATCAAAAGAGACTTTGAACACATGGGCCAGCACATGTTTTTCGGGGTCGGGGCTGACCTCAACCTTTTGCGTATCATCACCGAAGCCGTTTTTAAAATGAGGGGGGTTTCCTTCGGCAGGGTTGGGTAACAGGCGAACAATAAAATCCAGTAGTTCAGGAACCCCAACTCCGGTATGAGCAGAAACGAAACACACCGGAACAAGGTGCCCCTCGCGCATCGCCTGTTCAAACGCATCATGCAACTGTTCCGCCGAGACTTCACCCTGATCAAGGTAAACCCCCATGAGTTCCTCATCTACTTCAACCGCCTGATCCACAATCGCTGTGTGGGCACTTTCCGCTGAGGAAAACGCTGACTCTCCCTCAGCTTTGAAGAAACAGTCTATAACCTCCTTACTGTCACTGGACGGCAGGTTAACCGCAAGACATTCACCGCCAAAAGCTTCGCGCACCTCCTGGTAGATTGCCTGAAGATCAGCCTGATCATTATCGATATGGTTAATCACCACCATGCGGCACTGATCCTGGCTCTGGGCCCAACTCATCATCCGGCGACTGGCACTCTCAACACCTCGCTCGGCATTGATCACTACAGCCACTGTTTCAACGGCAGGCAAGACGCTGAGTGCCGCACCAATAAAGTCCGGGTAACCGGGGGTGTCGAGCAGGTTGATATGGGTGTTACGGTAATCGAACCCAGCGAGTGAAGATGAAAGCGAGTGACCGTGCTTCTTCTCAAGTTCATCCCAGTCACTAACCGTGGTACCTTTCTCGATTACACCCGGAGCCTTAATCGCACCAGCATGAGCCAGAATCTGCTCTACCAACATCGTCTTGCCCGCGCCAGCGTGGCCAGCAAAAGCCACGTTGCGAATATCCTCTGTCTGGTAATCCATTATCTTCACCCTCCTCGGTTATCCTTGTGTTTTATGCTTACCTGCCGATTCCTATAATGACTGACTTTCCGAATTTGGCCTTCAAACTGCTGTTTTCTTTTTAATGACAGAGTCATGACTATCACGTTCACCGAGTCAAATCAACAAGATGTTTGGGAAAATCGCTACCAGGGCAGGAAAACCGGATGGGATCGGGGGCAATCTAGTCCAGCGATCGGTCACTGGTTTCCCTCGATGTGCCCGCCCCCGGCCCGGATACTGGTGCCTGCCTGTGGTTGCGGTCACGAGGTCGTGACACTTTGTGAACAGGGCTATGCTGTCACCGCTATCGATTTCGCACCAAGTGCGATCGAGACACTCAATACAAAACTCCAGCAAAAGGGGCTGCAGGCTGATGTCATCCAAGCTGATCTGCTTGCCTGGGAGCCAACGAAGACATTTGATATCATTTATGAGCAAACGGCGCTGTGTGCGCTGGAGCCGGCCTTGTGGCACAACTATGCCGACCGCCTGTACCGGTGGTTGACTGCCGAAGGACTGCTATTGGGCCTATTCATGCAGACTGACCGCGAAGGCGGGCCGCCCTGGCACTGCGCCATTGAATCGCTGAAAAAGATTTTCCCGGCGACACGATGGCGCTGGCCGCCCCAACAAGACCAAAGGGTTACGCACCCGAGTGGCTTTAACGAGTTAGTGTTAGCTCTAAAACGTCGAAACTCGGTCAGATAAAACTATTTTTTTCCTTAAAATTGTTGCAACCTCGACAGCGGTTGCCTAAAGTTGCGCCGTCTTAACGCACAGCGTAGCACGCTCGACGGAATGGTTCATATTGAGATCAACTGAATGTTCCGGCCAGAACCCGGGTACGCAGCCACACATACGCATGGTCCGCGTGGCATACTGACAAACTGATGCGCGAAAACAATAGCACCCTAACGCCTGCCCACTTTATCCGTCAGAAGATCGCGGCGGATCTAGCCGCTGGCAAGTATCCTGAGGGCATAACGACTCGTTTTCCGCCCGAGCCCAACGGCTATCTGCATATCGGTCATGCAAAATCGATATGTCTGAATTTTGGATTAGCCAATGAGTTCAGCGGGCGTTGTTTTCTACGCTTCGACGACACCAACCCCGACCGGGAGAGCCCGGAATTTGTCAAAGCCATCAAGGAAGATGTGAAATGGCTAGGCTTTGGCTGGAGTGACCGACTACGGCATGCCTCCGACTACTTTGAGCAGTTATACCAATGGGCAGTGGAGTTGGTTGAGAATGGCCACGCTTATGTCTGCGACCTGAGTGCTGAGGAAATTCGGGCTACCCGAGGCACGCTCACCTCTCCCGGCAGCAACAGCCCGTACCGGAGTCGCAGTGCTGAAGAAAACCTTGAACTCCTGGCGCAGATGCGCGCTGGAGAATTTGCCGACGGTAGCCGCGTTCTACGGGCGCGGATAGACATGGCATCGCCCAATCTGCACCTGCGGGATCCCGCTCTATACCGGATTCGCCACCAGACGCACCATAATACCGGGGATACCTGGTGCATCTACCCGATGTACGACTTTACCCATCCCCTGTCAGACGCTATCGAAGGGGTGACCCATTCGCTGTGTACTCTCGAATTTGAGGACAACCGAGCTCTGTATGATTGGGTACTTGAACACGTATCGATCCCGTCACGCCCTTACCAGACCGAGTTCTCCCGCCTGTCACTGGAATACACGGTTGTCAGCAAGCGGCTTTTGACCACCTTGGTCAGCGAGCGTGTCGTCGATGGCTGGGATGATCCACGCATGCCGACCCTCTCCGGACTGCGGCGGCGGGGTTATTCGCCCGCC
>JABINT010000114.1 GCA_018698075.1 Acidiferrobacteraceae bacterium | reverse complement strand
TATTTTACTTATGCTCATGAAGTAGGGGATGCAAAACTGTTTGCTGAAATGAACACGAAATAACATTTGAAGCTAATGAAGGTGCAGTCAATTCTTGCAATGTTATAATATTACATATGGGATTTGCACAGCCGTCAGCACGCCAGGTAACAGGATTGCGTAAGGGGCAGGCGTCAAGAAGAGTCTGCAGAGTCATTGGTGTAATTTTTTTAGCAACATCAGCCCTAAGCGCGTCAGCCATGACTCCACGGGTGGCGACAGATATTGGCCCCATTTATTCACTGGCAGCACGGGTCATGGCAGGGATCGGAGGTCCCGAACTTATTATCCGCCACGGGGCCTCACCGCATGCCTATTCTTTGCGTCCATCGGAAGCCGCTGCTCTTGAAAAAGCCGATCTGGTTTTCTGGGTGAGCGAAGGGCTGACCCCATGGCTGAAGCGCAGGCTTGAGATTCTCGCCAGCAAAGCTCAAGTGGTTGAATTGATGAAAGCCGATGGCGCTATTGAGCTGCCTTATCGGGAAGGCGCCACTTTTGCCAACCACGACGATCATAGTGTCATCGATCCCCATGGCTGGCTGGATCCAGAGAATGGAAAAGTCTGGCTTGGTGTGATGGCGTCAGAGTTGTCCAAGATTGATCCTTTAAATACTGATCTTTATTTTGAAAATGCCGCCGCTGGGACACTGGAGATATCCCAAGCGGTAGCTCGAATCAATGAAGCGCTTATCGCTGTTCGCGGACTCAGATTTATTGTTTTTCACGATGCTTATCAGTATTTCGAACGACGCTTTGGTTTCTCGGCGTCAGGGTCAATCCTGGTTGGCGATGCCGTGGCCCCTAACCCTGCCAGGATCATTGAGATCAGAGGACAAGTGGCCGAGCTGGGAATCGGCTGTGTTTTCTCAGAGCCCCAGTTCAACCCAACTCTGGTGGCCAGCGTTTTTCAAGATGCTGAGGTAAGCACAGCGGTGATAGATTCCCAGGGTATCGAACTCGCACTTGGCATGGCTTTATATCCGCAGGTATTGGAAAGCATTGCCAAAGAGATAGTCGCTTGCGCGGAAGAATAGCTATCATGGCTACTGCCAAGAGTTTGCTCACTGGGTGTTGTATTTGCTGCAAAAAGGCGACAGAGCTTTGGAATTATGCTCTTTAATTTATCGATCGATTTGGACGCCTGGGGTGCTGGGGGATAATGCGATTGAGCGGAATCATTTCGGTAGGGGGTAGCGTTTACTGATGCCAACCGAATCTCGATTAACGACGTCGGCTCAGATTTTCGTCGAGCATGACCACCGCGCCTGCTCCAAATCCGCAATGGAAGCGGCGCATAAGCTTTGTTCCACTCGGGGGTTACGGCTCACCCCGGTTCGGGAAAAAGTATTGGAGCTGCTTTTAGAATCCCATGGCGCATTGGGCGCCTATACGATCCTGGAAAAACTGGCCAGCGCGGGCTTTCGCTCCCAGCCGCCCGTGGCTTACCGGGCCCTGGACTTCTTAGTTGAGCACGGTCTGGTGCACCGGATTGAAAAACTGAATGCTTTTGTTGCCTGCAACAAGCCACAGGCAGGACATGCGCCAGCATTCATGATCTGTAAAGATTGCCATCAGGTGGCTGAAACACACGGTAAGTCCACCAGTGGAACACTCGGCAGGACCGCCCGCGCTATCGGCTTTGATATCCAAGAGACCATTGTTGAGGCCGAAGGCATCTGCGCCGCTTGTCGGGAGGTATGATTTTGTGAACCTGATAAGTACGTGCGGTGTTGGTATACGCTTTGGTGGACGGCGCATCCTGCGCGATATCAATTTGTCAATTCGCGAGCGGGAGATTGTCACGATCGTAGGCCCCAACGGGTCGGGCAAGACAACACTGCTGCGGGTTTTGATCGGCGCGCAATCCCCGACCGAAGGGGTAGTTACCCGTGGCGCTGGCGTGAGCATCGGCTATGTGCCCCAACGCCTGGCTATTGACCGGTCCATGCCATTGACGGTTTCTCGCTGGCTGCGTCTGGCCGGAGCGCATCAGGCAAGTGATCGCCAGCGTATGGCGGAGAGAGTTGATATTGTCGGATTACTCGGGGAGCAGATGACCTCGCTTTCCGGGGGTGAATTCCAGCGGGCCTTATTGGCGCAGGCTCTGTTGGCACGCCCGGCCCTGTTGGTGCTCGATGAGCCGACGCAGGGCCTTGATCAATTGGCGGTGGCTTCTTTTTATCGCTTGATCGAAGCGGTGCGCGGGGAGATCGGCTGCGCTGTGCTGATGGTTAGTCACGACCTGCATGTCGTGATGCGCTCATCCGATCATGTGATTTGCCTTAATGGGCATGTCTGTTGTGAGGGCACGCCGACCGTGGTTTCGGCTGCACCGGAATACCAGGCTCTGTTTGGATTTGGAGCTGAGGGGGCGCTGGCTTTGTATCGCCACGAACATGACCATCGTCATGACCACGCAGACACAACAGACACCCATGCTGGATGATTTTCTGATTCGAGCAGCGCTCGCGGGGATCGGGCTGGCGCTTGCGGCTGGGCCGCTGGGCTGTTTTGTGGTCTGGCGGCGCATGGCCTATTTCGGTGATGCCACGGCGCATGCCGCAATCCTTGGTGTTGCATTGTCGCTGGCTTTTTCTTTGTCGTTATTTGTCGGCGTGCTGGTCGCAGCACTCGCAATGTCGCTGGGGGTGCTGGCGCTGGCCGGGCGGCTCTACACTATGGATACTCTCTTAGGCGTAGCGGCCCACGGTGCATTGGCGCTTGGTCTTGTGGCGGTATCATTTCTCCCTGGGGGAAGAGTCGATCTGATGGCCTATCTTTTTGGCGACATCCTTGCCGTCAGCCAACTAGATATTGCGGTAATCTGGATTGGGGCGGTAGTGGTGCTGATTCTGCTGAGGCTTCGCTGGCAGGCCTTATTGTTAGTGACACTGAGTACCGATCTGGCTGCTGCCCGTGGCTACGACGCCCGGCGTGAACAACTTATTCTGACGCTGGCTCTCGCAGTGCTGGTTGCGGTGGCAATCAAGATCGTTGGTGCATTATTGATTACCGCCATGTTGATCATACCGGCCGCTGCCGCACGCTCGATGTCGCGCACCCCTGAATCCATGGCTGTGATCGCTGCTATTGTTGGTCTTTGTTCAATCATTAGCGGCCTGAGCGCTTCTTTTTACTGGAATACTCCGACTGGCCCGACCATGATCGTAGCGGCGATCATATTATTTGTACTCGCCAGCCTTTGGTCGGTGGTGAATCGGGGTCGATAAGCGTGTTCTACCGATGACCCATCGATGCTCAATGAATGAATTTTCGTCGGGTGACCAGGCCATTGGCGCTGCCGCGACGAGACTCGAGCAAATACTCAAACAGTCTCTTGCGCGGCGTGGCAAGGCATCTTTGGGAGTGTGTGGCGGCAGAACGGCGAGCGCCTTGTTTCCGGTTCTTTCGCAGTGTCATTTGGACTGGGCCAATGTGCATATCTTTTTAGTGGATGAGCGTTGGGTGCCGATAGATGATGACGATAGCAATGAGAGGCTGGTTCGGGGCCTGTTACTGCAGGGCCCTGCTACAGTCGCTCGTTTTTGCGGTCTAAAGACAAGGCATGCCAGTGCAAAGAATGCCTTGAACGAGGTTGAACAACGTTTGGTTGACCTTGGAGTTCCGTTCGATGTGGTTTTTCTTGGGATGGGTGATGATGGCCATATCGCATCGTTGTTTCCCGGTGGCGGCGAAAACGAGGAACGCACACGACTTGTGGCGGCGAGTACAGCCCTGATTCAACCCGTTGAACGGATCAGCCTTAGTCCGGGGGCTCTCGGCCAAGCGAGGCATGTTGTTCTTCCAATAATTGGTGCGGCTAAGCGGGCCGTGCTCGATAAAGCGCTAACCCCCGGCCCGGTTAGCCGGTTTCCGGTGCGCCACGTACTGACCAGCCAATCTACATCTTGTGAGCTATTCCTCGCGCTTTGATCATAGCTATGAACGGCTCAGGGCTGGTTAGAATCCGCTTAGACCAAGTCTCTACGTGGTTTGGGGCTCAAAACCGGACATATAAGTAAGGGGAGACGCTGTGTTGACATCGTTGGTAGATCCTAAAACGAAGAGCTTTGAAGAGGTGCATCGATCTTTTCGCTGGCAGGTGCCTGGGGACTTTAATATGGCTGGGGCGGTCTGCGATAGACACGCCGGAAAATCCAGCGCCACGGCACTTTTATGTGAGACCAGTGCAGGCCAAACGACACGCTACACCTTTAGTGATCTTCGTTCATTTTCCAACCGCCTTGCCAATGCGTTTCAGAGCGTTGGAGTCCAGCCAGGAGACCGGGTCGCGATTATTTTGCCCCAACGGGTTGAAACCGGTTTGTGTCATCTTGCGGCGTGGAAGATTGGTGCGGTTTCGCTTCCTTTGTCGGTTCTGTTTGGAACAGACGCGTTGCAGTATCGATTGCACGACAGCGGCGCCAGAATCGCGATTTGCTCGAAAGAGGGATTTGATCGCGTTCAGTCTTTGCGCACTGAACTGCCTGATCTGGATACCGTAATAAATTGTGACGACCCGAAGGCGGGTTTTTGGCCTTTATTAAACCGCGGCGCTGATACTTTCGAGACGATCAAAAGCGCCGCTGATGATCCGGCTCTCATCATCTATACCTCGGGAACTACGGGGCCTCCCAAAGGGGCGGTAATCGCTCATCGGTGTCTGTTGGGTAACCTGTCAGGTTTTGAGATGTCGCACAATTTCTTCCCTCAGGCTGATGATCTGATGTGGACGCCTGCAGACTGGGCCTGGACAGGTGGGTTGCTCGACGCACTGATCCCGGCATGGTTTTATGGCAAGCCCGTACTGGGCTATGACGGCGGCCGTTTTGATGCCGAAAAAGCCTATGACCTGATGGATCGCTACCGTGTGCGCAACGCGTTTATTCCACCCACCGCTTTGAAAATGCTTCGGCAGGTAGGCGATCTCAAAGCACGGGGCGTGCATTTGCGCAGCGTTATGTCGGCCGGAGAATCGCTCGGCGCACAACTCTACGAATGGGCGGCGCAAGCACTTGGTGTGCAGGTTAACGAAATGTGGGGTCAGACCGAGTTTAACTATATTGTCGGTAACTGCTCAGCGATTATGTCGGTAAAACCAGGATCCATGGGCAAGGCTTATCCTGGGCACCGGGTAGAACCGGTTGATGAAGGTGGCAATGTACTTGGCGATGGGGAAATCGGAGAGCTTTGCGCACACCGTGATGACCCGGTGATGTTCTTGGGATACTGGCAGCGTGAGCAGGCGACTCAGGATAAGTATCTCGGCCCGTGGTGGTCGACAGGCGACCTCGGTTATCGTGACGCTGATGGCTACCTATGGTTTGTTGGGCGCAAGGATGATGTCATTTCAAGCGCGGGCCACCGTATTGGTCCCGGTGAAATCGAAGACTGCATGCTAAAGCATCCGGCTGTTGCGCAGGCCGCGGCAGTGGGTAGCCCGGATGAGCTGCGCGGTGAAATTGTCAAGGCGTTCATCGTGCTGGCACAGGATCACGCCCCGTCGGACGCTCTGCGACAGGATATACAGGATGCGGTTCGGCGCGATCTCGCCGCCTACGAGTATCCACGCGAGATTGAGTTTGTCAGTGAATTACCCATGACCACCACCGGAAAAGTACGCCGGATCGAGTTGCGACAACTTGAGCGCGATAAAAAAGGACGCTCCTGATGGTTTCAGCTTAGTTGTCGCTGGGCAGCATTCGGCCAAGTGGTCGCCCGCCTACCAGGTGCATATGCAGGTGTAAGACCTCTTGATTAGCGTGCCGGCCGCAGTTCACCAGCAGCCGGTAGCCATCGCTGTCAATTCCTTCGGTCTGGGCAAGGCCTTTGGCGACAATAAACATGTGGCCCAGCGTTGCTTCATCCTCGGCGGACACATCGTTGACGGTGGGGATTACGTGGTTGGGCACGATCAGGATGTGGGTCGGGGCCTGAGGGTGAATATCACGAAAGGCCGTGACCCGGTCGTCCTGGAATACGATATCGGCCTCTATTTCTCCCTTGATGATCTTGCTGAACAGGGTTTCTTCTTCCATCTGGTTTTATGCTCCTTGGTGGGGTGAAAGCGCAATCAGCTCAATGCCCCAGGGTGAAATCACAGTAGGGGGCAGCCTGACTGTGCTTAGCTGCCGCGACGGCGTTAAAATTAGCCCTTTGTTATTGCCGAACCCGATTCTGGTCTTTTCGGCAGAAAATAAAAGGAGAATTACGAAAGATGTCTTTCAGGGCTTTCAGGATACACCAACAGGAAAAAGCCGTCAGTGCAGGCTTTGAACAGATGCAGGTCGATGATCTGACCGCGGGCGATGTCGTCGTCCGCGTCGCTTTCTCGGGAATCAATTTCAAGGATGCGCTGGCCGCGACCGGAACGGCAAAGATTCTAAGAGCGCCGTCACTCAATGGCGGCATTGATTTTTCCGGCATTGTTGAGAGTTCGCAAAACCCATCCTTTAACGAGGGCGACTCAGTACTGGTCTGTGGCAGTAGCCTTTCTGAGACCCGTGATGGGGGTTATGCCGAGATGGCGCGGGTACCAGCCGATTGCGTGGTCCCGTTGCCGGATGGCCTTGAGTTACGTGATGCAATGGCTATTGGCACGGCGGGGTTTACGGCGGCGTTGGCCATGATCCGCCTGGAACACAATGGCCAAAGTCCCGAGCAGGGGCCTATGATCGTCACTGGAGCCACCGGTGGCGTCGGCAGTATTGTGATCGATATGCTCGCCGCCAAAGGCTTCGAAGTGGTTGCTTTGACCGGGAAGTCTGATCAGCATGATTACCTGAGGCAACTAGGGGCATCGGATTTTATCGATCGACACAGTTTCGAGATGGGTGGCCGACCGCTGGAAAAAGGTCTGTGGGGCGGGGCGGTAGATAACGTCGGCGGCGATACCTTGGGCTGGCTGACTCGTACTGTCAGGCCTTGGGGTAATATTGCATCTATTGGTAACGCCAGCGGCATAAAGTTGGAGACGACTGTCCTGCCGTTTATCCTGCGCGGTGTCTCACTGCTGGGTATCAATTCGATCGAAATGCCGACATCCCTTCGTAATCTGGCTTGGCAGCGGCTGGGGGGCGACCTGAAGCCGGCACATTTGAATTTGATCGCGCCAAGAACTATCTCATTTGATGAACTGCCCGGGGCTTTCGATGACTACATCGCAAGTGCGGTAACAGGACGTACCGTGGTTAGGATTGGACATTGACGGCAGCCCAAGACGAGAAACCAGAGGAGGCCTCGCGTCAGGATTACCTCTACTGGCAACGGGTCACGACCCGTTGGGCAGATAATGATGTTTATGGGCACGTAAATAACGCGGTCTATTTCAACTATATAGACAGCGTAGTGAACCAGTTTCTGATTGAAAACAATTTGCTGGACATCAAAGATAGTCCGACGATCGGTCTGGTGGTGCAATCGCAATGTCGGTTTTTCCACCCACTGGCGTACCCGGGGCAGGTGGACTGTGGCTTGCGGGTCAGGCATTTGGGCACCACCAGCGTAGGCTACGAGGTGGGGATGTTCGCTGAAGATATTGAGGCCGCCGCCGCCATTGGCGGCTTCACGCATGTGTTTGTTGATCGGCAGCAGCGCCGGCCGTGCCCGGTTCCGGATCGGGTCCGCAAGGCGCTGCAGGCACTTATTTGACCTATGGAGTAAGAAGAACTGATGTATCGAAAAAAAATGAGTGGCTCGGCCTTTCGCAAAGCGCCCCATAAAGCGGTAACCCTGCTTGGCATGTCTGGGTCTGGCAAGACCATGCTGGCATCCAAACTACCGCGGCACAACTGGTTTCATTATTCCGGTGATTACCGTATCGGCACTCGCTACATGGGTGAGCCAATCCTCGATAACGTCAAACGCGAAGCCATGAAGGTGCCGTTTCTGGCAGACCTGCTACGCTCGGATTCCATTTACCTGTGTCACAACATCACGATCAATAATCTGGCTCCAATCGCAACATTTCTGGGAATGATCGGAAACCCGTCGCTGGGGGGGCTTTCGGTCGCTGAATTTAAGCGCCGGCAGAGCCTGCATCGTGTTGCAGAGATCGCGGCGATGATGGATGTACGCGAGTTTATTGGCAAGGCGCAGGAGACTTACGGCTACCCTAATTTCATCAATGACGCCGGCGGCAGCCTCTGTGAACTCGACGAACCCTCGGTGCTTCAACAATTAGCCGAAGATACCCTGATCCTCTATCTCAAGCCGCCAGAGGCGATGCTGGCCAAGATTATTGAACGCTCGTTGCTTGATCCCAAGCCTATGTACTATCAGAGCAGTTTTCTCGACCGGGTGTTACCGGAGTATCTTGCAGAAAAAGACCTTAATTCGGCGGATGAGATAGTCCCCAACGATTTTTTTTGTTGGATATTCCCTCGGCTGGTCGAGCATCGCCTGCCGCGGTACCAGATAATTGCTGATGAGTACGGCGTCGTTCTGGAGGCCGACCAGATCGATGGCATTCGTGGCGAGGCCGATTTTATAGAGCTGATCTGCGAGGCCCTGGGTTAACGGTGCCGATCGTCGCTAATTCGGATTTGCCCAGCTTCGAGCGTTTTCGGCGCGAGGGTGGCGAAGTGCTTAGCGCGGGCCGGGCCGGGTCACAGGATATCCGGGAACTGCATATTGGGCTGATGAATAACATGCCCGACGCAGCACTTGAATCGACAGAGCGGCAGTTCTTGCGCCTCATCGGCGGCTGTAACCGCATTGCTCAGTTCTATGTCTATCCGTTTTCCCCGCCACAGGTTCCACGCACAGATCAGGCTCAGGCACATATTGAAAAGTACTACCATGATTTCGACCAATTAAAGGAAGAAGGGCTTGATGCCTTGATTGTCACTGGAGCCAATCCGGTTTGCGCACACCTGCCGGATGAGAGTTTCTGGGAGCCGATGTGCGAAACCCTGGATTGGGCTGTACAGAACGTGACCTCTACCTTGTGCGCCTGTCTTGCAACTCATGCGGCGTTTTCGCATTTTCACAATATAGAACGCCAGCCGTTGACGGCCAAGCGCTGGGGTGTATTCAGTCACCGGGTTGTGCTGGAGCATCCGTTAGTGCGTAACATCAACACACGATTTAATGTGCCCCACTCGCGCTGGAATGAGATTACCGCAGAGCAGATGACGCGGGCATCACAACTGGTGTTGGTTGAGAGCGAAGAGGCTGGGATACACCTGGCAACCAGTGCTGATGGGCTACGTCTGGTTTTTTTTCAGGGGCACCCTGAATACGATGACTTCAGCCTGCTTAAGGAGTACAAGCGAGAGGTCAACCGCTTTTTGGCCGGGGAGATTGATGATTACCCCCATTACCCGGACCATTATTTCAGCAAGGAGGCCCTTTCTTTGCTGGAAGCTTATCGTGAGTCAGCGATTCGGTCGCGCCAACAAGGCGTCTCTTTCGATGATTTCCCGGAACAGCAAATCCCGGTGGAAAATACCTGGGGCGATACGGGCAAGATGATTTTTAACAACTGGCTTGGCACTGTATACCAGTTGACAGGCCAGGATCGACGTCAGCCCTTCATGGCGGGCATAGACCCTGACGAACCCCTCGCCCAACTGTTTTAGGGCTTTTCCAATCCTTCCTGGCGTGGGCATGGTCCCACTCGGCACTCATTTTCTGTTAAAATTTTCGAAGCGCCGATTTGATTATCAGCTTGCAGGCGCTTAAATAAGTTTGCTAAAGCGTGTGTTTGTTGACCAGCCCGCTCTAGCAATAGCCAGCGCGGGTTTTTTGTTTTCTACGGAAAATCGCTACTTTCCGGGTTGCCCACCCCGGGGGAACGAGAGGGGAAAACGGTCATGTCAGGTACTTTAGAAAATCTCCTGTCAGAGCGGGATTGGTTGTTGGCCGATGGTGCGACCGGTACCAATTACTTCGCCATGGGGCTGCAATCCGGAGATGCCCCTGAATTGTGGAATATTACCCACCCAGACAAGGTTGCGCATCTGCATCGCGAATTTATTGAGGCGGGCGCCGATATCATTTTGACCAACAGTTTTGGCGGCTCGTCTTATCGACTGAAACTGCACCAGGCCCAGGATCGGGTCACAGAGCTCAATTGTGCTGCAGCGCAAATAGCCCGGCAGGCGGCTGATAGTGCCTCTCGGACGGTGTTGGTCGCTGGCTCCATCGGCCCCACTGGCGAGATCTTCCAGCCGGTAGGAGAACTGGACCCCGAGGACGCGCAGGTTGCTTTTACTGAACAGGCCTGCGCTCTTGCCGACGGTGGCGCCGATATGATCTGGCTGGAAACCATGTCCTCAAAAGAAGAACTACAAGCAGCGGGAGCGGGTGCTGCGCAGTCAGGATTGCCGGTGGTGGCAACTATGACCTTTGATACTAATGGCAGCACTATGATGGGGGTCGGGCCTTCAGAACTGGTTGATGTTTATCGTGAGAGCGTACCGCGCCTGGCAGCCTTTGGTGCCAACTGCGGCGTAGGCGCGCCGGATCTGGTCGGCACCATTCTCGC
Organism: Acidiferrobacteraceae bacterium; assembly: GCA_018698075.1. Taxonomy (GTDB): domain Bacteria; phylum Pseudomonadota; class Gammaproteobacteria; order Arenicellales; family UBA868; genus UBA868. The sequence continues at coordinate 15,782 of JABINT010000114.1, read as the reverse complement.
TATGAGTCGACACCTGGCAAAAGATGACGTGCTGGTGGCCAAAGCCAATTGCGGTATCCCACAGTTTGTAGATGGCGAGATTCGTTATAGCGGGACACAAGAATTGATGGCCCAGTACGCCCAGCTGGCTCGCGATACCGGGGCAAGAATTATCGGTGGATGTTGCGGCACGACTCCGCAACACCTGGCGGCAATGCGTCAGGCGCTGGAGAATTATCAGCCTCGGCCCGCGCCGGATATTGACAGGGTTGCAGAACTGCTGGGACCGGTCACAGCTGGAGCCCGGGCCGCCTGCTCTCCAGAGCTCTCAAGCGCTGAGGCAACTCCACGTCGTGCCAGAGGAAATCGCCGGCGTCGTGGCATCAGTTAAAACGATGACGAAAGTGCTATGCTGACGGGGTGAGACATGCGTTTATCATGGATCCCCTTGAGCGGGTTAAGCCCCACAAGGACACCACTTATTTCCTGATGTTGGCTGCGCAGCAGCGGGGCCATGAGGTTTTTTTTGTTGATCCGAAGACTTTGGCTCTGGATCACGATCAGGTGGTGGCCAAAGGGTGCTCGGTAACGGTATCGGAACGCCACGACAAGCCTTTTAGCTCTGGCGCTGAAACTGCGCTGGCCCTACACGGCATGGATGTAGTCTGGATCCGACCGGATCCGCCTTTTGATCGGGGCTATCTCTACGTTACGCTGATATTGGATTACCTGCCCAGTGACGTGCAGGTGATTAACCGCCCTGCCACCATTCGGGACTGGAATGAAAAACTGGCAGCGCTTCGCTACCCGACGCTGACACCGCGTACTCTGGTATCACGTGACCCTGTCCAGATCGACGAGTTTGTGCAGCGTCTGGGTCGAATCACCGTAAAGCCGGTTGATGGTTACGGCGGCAAGGGTATTGTGTTTTTGGATGCAGATTCAGCCGATCTTGAAACACAGCTGCACTTGGCAACCCATGAGGGTCGTCACTGGGTCGTAGCACAGGAGTATCTACCGGCTGCTCGCGATGGTGATAAACGTATCCTGTTGCTGGATGGTGAGCCGTTGGGTGCCATCCTCCGGGTTCACGCCGAGGGTGTCGAGCTCAATAATCTGGATCAAGGTGGTACGGCTCAGCCATGTGCGCTGGATGCGCGCGATCGCGAGATCTGCGATGCTCTGCGCGAAGATCTTACCGGCCATGGGGTACGTTTTGCCGGCATTGATGTTATCGGCGGTTTACTCATTGAGGTCAATATTACGAGCCCGACAGGACTGCAGGAAATGAGCCGCTTTGACGGCGAGACGTACCATCACCAGGTGATCGAGCGCCTTGAGTAGTACGCTTGCCTAATCGCCTGCTGCCAGGCCCTCCCGACGCGGATCTACGCCGCTTACCAACTGCCCGCCGGGCAAGATTTGAATAAGATGCAGACCGCTATTTAGATCGCGAACCCGGGTCTGGTGGCCTATCGCCTGCAGTGCAAAGTCGAGTAGGGTATTGGCCTTAGCAGGTTCAAGGTCGGTTTTGCCGTTGCGGTTGCAAAAATGCGGCATCGAGACGGCCTGCTGAGGGCTCATCCCCCAGTCAAGAACACCGACCAGGGACTGGGCTACGTAACAGATAATCCGGCTGCCGCCCGGTGAGCCGGTGACAAGAACCGGTTCACCGTAAGAATCAAAAACTATCGTCGGGGCCATCGAACTACGAGGTCGTTTACCGCCTTCGACCCGGTTGGCGACTGACAAGCCCTCGCGCTCTTTGATAAATGAAAAATCGGTGAGCTCATTGTTTAACAGGAAACCGTCGGTCATCAGTCGGCTGCCAAACCCGGACTCGATCGTCGTGGTCATCGATACGATATTGCCCAGGGTGTCAATAATGCTGAGGTGACTGGTCCCGGCCGGCTCGCTTTGATAGACCGTTGCATTCGCGCTCAGTACCCCGGGAGGTATCCCGGCAGAGGCTTTGCCGATCGACGAGTCGGCATGGATCATTCGGCTTCGCTCGCTAAGGTAGTCTGAATCGAGCAGCCCAACGACCGGAACCGGCACGAAATCGATGTCGGCCATATAACGGGCCCGGTCGGCGAAGGCGAGACGCGAAGCTTCTAATATCAAGTGAATACTTTGTGGGCTGGGCCCTAATCGCGGCAAGTCAAAGCGCTCAACCAACCCCAGGATCTGGCCAACGGTCAGTGCGCCAGAACTGGGTGGGCCCATGCCACAAACGGAGTAGCTCCGGTAGGGCGCGCAAACAGGGGGCCGCAAAATAGTACGGTATCCAGCGAGGTCTTCGGTCGTCATCAGCGCAGGCAGCGCTGAGGTATCTTCAAGGGCTTTTAATAGCCGTTGGGCAATCGGGCCCTGATAAAACGGGGCAATGCCTTCTTGCGATATCTGTCGCAAGGTGTCGGCAAAAAGCTGGTTTTTCAGAGTAAAGCCCACCGGCAGGGGATCGCCGCCTGCAGTAAAGAAGTAGCCCCGAGCTGGAGCGAACTTGAGCAGTCCCCGGTCGGCTGCACTTGCAATGGACTGTGCCAGTCGTGGCGATACGCTAAAGCCCTCAGTGGCCAGCGTGATACCCGGCTTAAAGAGCTCGACCCATGGCTTCTTTCCAAAAAGATTGTGCGCTGTATGCAACAGGTGCAGTGTTCCTGGAACACCAACGGCACGGCCGCCCACCATAGCCTCGCGCCACTTAAGAGGAGCGCCATTGGCATCGAGAAAGTAGTTGGCATCCGCTGCAGCCGGGGCGGTTTCACGACCGTCGAGTGTGTGCAGTTGCCGTTCGGCTGCATCCCAGAACAGCATGAATGCGCCGCCACCAATACCTGAGGACTGGGGCTCTACCAGGTTAAGCACGATTTGTGCGGCAACGGTGGCATCGACCGCAGTGCCGCCGTTGGAAAGAACATCGACTGCTGCCTGGGTGGCCAGCGGATGGGCTGTTACCGCCATGAAGCGTTGGGCCTGCACTGCGGGTTTTGCCTGCCAGCCGCTCGCCGGTTCAGGCGCTGCAATTGACGCCGCGTGCACGGGTGCGATTACACCCAAAGCACCCCAACAGATCGCGAGAATTGAGCGCCTCATCTATTCATCACCAACAAAACAAACAACCCAGCCGATACCAGGATCATCATCCAATGGCGTTTAGCCTGTGCTTTATACATCTTAACCTGACGTTTCAGTTCTGCATTTTCCTGTTGTAGCTCATTTATCACGAGCGTTGCTTGGTCTTCGCTCATATCTTCAGTCCTGATCATTTTTGCTCAGTGAATGCTGTGCTCTGACAGGTTTTCATATCTGACAAATAAACCTTAAGCATTAAGCAGATTCAACTTTGGCAATGTAGGTGTGAGACAGATGATCGTGCCAGGTTCGACGATGAGGATCGACGAATACCCAGAAAAAACCCAGCCCTAGTGCTGCCAACGACAGGCAGGATACTGTAAAGCGCCAAAAGGCATCTTTCCAGCGCAGTCGATGGCCATCGTCCCGCAATAAGTGCAGTCGCCAGGCTTTCATGCCAATCGTTTGGCCGCCGTGGACCCAAAAGCCCCCCAGATAGGCAAAACAGGCGCCAAGCAGATATACCCGTTTGATGGCCAGTGCCCAAGCCTCACCCGACGCAAGCTGATCCAGTACTGGCAGGGGCAGGGCAGCGATAAAAAGAACGGCGGCGACTACGAAGCCATCGTAGACCATTGCTCCAAAACGACGCAGGATTCCAGCGGGTCTTGATGATAGCGTGTTACTAACTGTCATAGGCGCACCAGAGACTCATGGAGCTAAGCTCGGAACCCGCTGGAAGAATAAGCCACAGCTTGCACCCAGTTAATCCCCCACTTACTCACACTTTATCCACAGTTAGTTTACCAACGACCTACTGCGAAAATTGGCGTCCCCGGCAAGATTCGAACTTGCGACCTATCGCTTCATACCCCTACAGTTTTCACTGCCGGATTTGAAAGCCCGTTTGGAGTCTGGACTTTATCTTCGCCAGTAGGCCGTCCGGCCCTTAGGCGCTGCCCGTCAAGTCTCTACACCTTCCCGCCGGGGCGGGCTTGGCTCGGTATTGCCACCACCCAAAGTGCTGAGGTTTCACCGAGTTTGAGCAGATTCACACAGATTGTTTCCAAAGCCTGGTGCCCAGAATAACCCAGGAGGCGATTGCTCTGTCCAGCTGAGCTACGGGGACTCGCGGCTAGCAGTATACCAAGCAGGGACCAATAGCGATTACAAAAAAATCCCGGATCACCGGTTGGGGGGTTGGATGCGCAATGGGGAGTAACCGGTGACCCAGGATTTGTTCTGAAAAAGAGGTATGATCGTTTTGGGTGTACGGGGCGCAGTCTATGGCCTGGCAACGAAACGTAAATTGGCCTGCGCCTGAAAACGATCCTGTTTTGTAAATTAATCTCCTACTTTGTTATGCGTAAATCTTAGGTAATCTGATGGCTGAAGGCGTTGACCTAGATCAAGGTTTTTACCGAAGTGCCACCCTGGTCGGATTCACGGCGATCCTGATGTGGTCGCTGTTGGCGGCACTGACCGTGGCGACCGGCGCTGTTCCGCCTTTTCAGCTTGCAGCCGTTTGTTTTGCAATCGGTGGCGCGCTTGGTCTTATCTGGACGGGTATCCGGGGAGAACTTCGGCTGTTAACGGGCCAGCCATTGTCGGTTTGGCTGCATGGTGTAGGGGGTATTTTTGGTTATCACTTTTTTTATTTCACCGCGTTACGTCACGGCTCACCGGCGGAAGTCAGCCTTATCGCCTATCTTTGGCCGCTGCTAATCGTATTATTCTCTGCGGCGTTGCCCGGTCACCGATTGAAGGTGCACCACGTTGCCGGTGCTGTGTTGGGACTCGCCGGTGTGGCAGTAATCGTGCTAGGCCGGGGCAGGGGGCTAATCATCACCGAGCCAGTAGGCTATCTGGCTGCCGGTGCTTGTGCACTCATCTGGTCTGCCTACTCGGTCAGCAATCGAATTTTTTCAAAAGTGCCTACCAGTCTTGTCACTGGGTTCTGCCTGGTCAGCAGTTTCCTGGCCGGCATCTGCCATCTGCTGTTCGAGCAGACCCTGTGGCCGCAGACAACACTCGCCTGGTGGTCCGTGCTCGGGTTAGGGGTGGGGCCGGTCGGCTTGGCATTTTTTGTCTGGGATTATGGCTGCAAGCGGGGCGATCTTCGGGTTCTTGGCGCTGGCGCCTATCTGGCGCCGCTTTTATCCACCGCAGCCTTGCTGGCTCTGGGGCTGGAGTCACCCCGGTTATCGATCATCGTCGCCGCCTTTTTGATCACAGGCGGCGCGATGATTGCAGCGCGTGACCTTATCCGGCGGCGCTCATCAGCTTCGGGCTAATCGGTTTGTACGTTAACTGAGAATCGCCGGCAGGTCGGTTTGCCCGTGAGTTTTGATCCAACGGTATTGATTATCGTCAGTGCGCGGGCAGGTAAGTGTCAGACCAGCGCAGCACTACGTTAAAGGATATCGAGATACGGTGATCCTGCGAGAGGTTTGGATGTACCAGGTGATGGACAAAGGCAGGCCACAGAAGAATGTCGCCTGAGCGTGGTTGGATTCGGTGCTCCGGGTCAACCTGACCATCGGCCTTGATAGCCGTCAGGTTCGCCTGGGGCCGTGGATCAAAAAAGGATATTGCACCCGGAGTGCGATCGGAGCGTCCGGGCAGATCAATCGGGGCATCAGGTACGGACACGTAGTAGGTGCCGGACAGCCAGGCGTGCGGATGGTTATGCAGGTTGTGGTAGTCGCCAAAGCGATTGACGTTGGCCCAGCCCTGCAGATGCCAGTCAACGGCGTAATCGATAGCGCTGTGATCGATATAGCGAATGACAGCATGATTGATGCAGTCTCGCAGCCACACCAGCGCCGGGTGTTCTGAGGTCAATAGGTTGTCTTCAAGATAGCCCGTTGTTAGATCAGCGCGTTCGCTGTCCAGGCGTGTGATCTCATCGACCAACGCCTGGGTTATGGCCTGATCCGCTGGTAGGCGGTCGCGCATAAGTACGGTTGGCCACAATGACAAAAATTGTGTGGTATCAGACATGCGAGGCGATAGACGGCAGTCGAGTGCAGTTAGGGTCTGCTAACAGCACAGCGCGGTTGGTCCATTCAATCAAAACCGTATGCTGCATTAGACGTTGATAAAATCTCAATTTAATCAGCCGTTGCCTGGTCGATTAGCTAGTAGGCTAAGGTCGATATCAGCAATCTTCCCGACCCCGCAAAGCCCCATGGCTGTATCAATTTCTTTGGCATAAATCTCCAGCAAATGCCGCACTCCTGCCTCGCCTGCTACAGAAACACCCCAAAGCTGAGGCCGACCAAGGAGACACGCTGTTGCTCCCAACGCCAAAGCGATGACCACATCGGTGCCTCGGCGCACTCCGCCATCTAAAAGTACAGGAATGCGGCCGTCGACCTGCCGGACGATGCCTGGCAAAGCATCCAACGACGAGACAGCGCCGTCCAATTGGCGCCCACCATGGTTGGAAACAACGATTGCATCAGCCCCATGATTAATCGCTGCTTCGGCCTCGTCACCGCTAAGTATGCCTTTAATAATTAATGGCTTGGAAGTCATACCCCGGATCCAATCTACGTCTTTCCAGCTAAGCGAGGGATCAAGAAGTTCCGCCATGCGCGAAGCTAGCTTTTTGATGTCTTCCTTTTTTCCGGGGCGAACATAGTTGCCGAAAGTAATACGCCTCAATTCACCGCGCATACGCCACCACCATTTAATCTTACCAAGCATAGCGACGGATTGGACGAGGCTAAATTCCGGCGGGATGGTAAAGCCGTTTGCAAGATCGCGTTCGCGTTTTCCTAACAGCTGATTATCGATTGTTAAGACAATTCCATCGTAATTTGCAGCTTCGGCCCGACGAACCAGTTCCTTGGTGAACGGTCGGTCCCGATACAAAAATACTTGCATCCATCTTGGGTGAGCTTTGGTGTCTGCAAGCGCCTCAAGAGTACAAACTGATCCATGACTTAAGCAAAATCCGGCACCGGTTGCAGTTGCCGCGCGCGCCGTCGCGCATTCTCCATCCGGCCAAAACAAGCCGGAAAGTCCAGTCGGCCCGATAACTAGTGGAATGCTATAACGATGGCCTAGAAATTCTACCGATAGGTCGCGGTCTGCTGCACCATTCATGGGTTTTGGCACCAACCAGTAATCATCAAAAGCGTTCTCATTCCGGCGCAGAGTTCGCTCGTCCTCAGCCCCACCATCCGCGAAATCAAAAATTGGCCGTGGAAGTTCAGCCTTCGCCAACTGCCGAAGCGTTTCTACGTTATAAGCTTTTTTGCGCCACGCCATTTGTGAATCATCTTCCTCTCGATTGTTATCATGCTAGCATGGCAGACGACGCAGAACAGGTAATGTTGCTATAAGGACAAACTAATGATCGAAGACCGAGTATAGGCAGCATTAACGCCCCTTCCTGTCACGATCTGCTATCAACGCTCGACCGCTATCAGTAGTGGAGCGCGGTTAAGGTTCGCAAACAGACCCGTCTGAATGAGATTGCAACTCGACATAAGTGTTTCGATGCCGCTACTGCTGAAGGTCACCTTCCTAAACCCCACCATGCCGGGACCCTCATACATCTCGTAAACTCCTGAGCCCAGGCGGTGTGGAAATCGGGTTAAAGATAGTCAAATTCGAGATTAGACAATCACCTCTACCCGCGGCCATCAATTGCACGCATCAACAGCTGCACCGGGTGAACACATTCCACAGAGGTCCGGGCCTCGATGTTCCAGCGGCAGGTTTCACTGTCACAAACAATGATGTCCGGCTCGAATTGCCTGACCTGCTCAACCAGCGATGCCCCAACTGCCAGGGCGATATCGTGTTTGTTTTTTTCGTAGCCATAGGTGCCGCCGATACCACAGCAGTCGGCTTGGGAAAGCTGGAGATTAATTTCCGGGATCAGTTGCATGAGTTCAACTGCCGGTGTGCCCATTTTGTGACCACGCAGTTGACAGGGACCGTGGTACAGAACTCTTAGCGGCATGGCGTTCAGGCATTTCCGCAGTCGGCCGGCATGGCCGTCGAGGAGGAATTCGCAGGCGTCCACGACTGCGCTCGCAACTTCACCTGATTTATCATCAGTCATATCCAGATAGGCTGCGTACTTTGCTCGCAGCGTTAAACTACAGCTTGTCGATGTCGAAATGATTTTTTGACCTGTCAGAACCGAGGGGTGAAGCGCATCGACTAACGCTTGCACTCTTGCTCGCGCAGGACCAGTTTCGCCGCTGGATAACATGGGTAACGAACAGCACCGGTCTGTAGGCACCTGCACCTTGTAGCCGAGGTGATTCAGCAATCGCACCAAGGCTATTCCGACATCAGGATCGTAGTTTTCGATCGCACAACCCGAAAAATAGGAAACAATTGGTCCGTTCTCCTGGTCGTGGCTTGCCAACCATTTTCTGAATTTGCGGCCGTGGACTTCAGGTAGTGGGGCGCTCCGATGTATTCCAAAGAGGCTTTCAACAATTCTCCGAACGATCGAACTTCCCAGAAGCGTGTTCGTCAGTGTTGGAAACTTCCCACCCAACCGGCCAATAAGATCAGGGCGATTTAGGAGACGTTGACCCAAAGAAATTCTATCGCCTCCTCCCACGATATCGGCCTTAGCCAAGGTAATGATGTCCGAGATCGCTACATTGTTTGGGCAGACACTGGTACACACGCCACACCCACTGCACAGCATGGGAGACCATTCTGGCACCGATCCCGCAAGACGAAACCGCTGTGCCTGGGGACCGCAATATTTGGGTCCGGGAAACTCCCTGGTAACTGCCGCAACAGGGCAATGTGCGTTACAAATACCACACTTCGTACACTGATCCATGCTACCCAGGACATTCGCGCTGCCGTGATCAATGCCTATGAAAACACCGCTATGCAACATTCAGAGACTCCAGATATTCATGGGCGTTCTCGGCCGCAGCCCAACCAGTGGCGACACAAACACCTTCTGTCGAGCATTCCATGGCAGGGTTCCAGTGAGGAAGAGTACGTCCGGTCACAAATGCGTTGCGGCAGAATCCTGACCCGTTGCGCTGTGGTCGCAATGCATCGTCGGTTTCAACACCTGTGATGTGCAAAGCATTCAGGGACCGGCCCACGGTAGTAGGCTTCAGAGGCTCACTCTGATAGGTCTTAAACCCGAAAGAAGTCTCATGGACAACCCCGTACGAATCTACATCAAGACCTCCCATCAATACGCCGCCATTGGAAACTATAACGAGAGAAGCCTCATATTGGCGCCCCATATCGTCCCATACGACTATTCGGTCGGTCTCGAACGAGGATCCGCTAATTCCGCTACAGCTATGAAGCGATGCCGTACCATTTCGCAGATAATTCGTGAGGGCCCGTTCCAGTCGCATTCCAGGTACGCTCGGTGGCAGAGTCGGTACTTCAAGACATGGCATACCAAGCACTCTTTCCGCCGAAGCCAGGGTTCTATGGAAGTTGGACAATCCCATTACCGCAGGAAACAACATGACGTCTGCATATGACGGAATGGAATCTTTCAGTGCCGTAAAGTAGGAATCTGTCTCTTCCAGTTCATCGAATGCCTTCGCCAACGCGGCATTTTCAACAGCATCGCCTGGTGCAACGACATCGACAATCTCAGTTTTGGTACCTGTCTTGCCAAGCTCAATAGCGACCAGTTCAACAGGAAAATCCCGATAGCCCCGAAACCGTACAAGTGCTGCAGTTTTGCCACCAATTTTTCCAACTGTAGCCTGGTGTTCCGAAGTGCCATAGACGGGAATGGACAAACCCGTCGCTGAAACAGCCAACTCATTGTGACCACTGATGGTAATTTTCTGGTGGATTTCTCCTGAAATATTGACGAACCAGTCGAGGGCGTTTCTTATCTGATCGATGCCAACCTTTCGGTATGGATGGGACTGATCCAGTTGAGAAATGATGGCTAGCGGCTCGCATATGATCTCTTCGTCATTGCGTGGAGAAAAGCCAAGAACGTGAATCCCCTCGGGCGCATAGTGTAAAGACCCGCCACCATTGCCAATCATTCGGACCGAATAACCGTGTTCTCGAAGTCGTATTGCCGCAATCAGTCCGTCCAGTTCCGTACCGATGATGATAGCGTCCGTTTTCAACGGTAGTCTGCCGATGTAGCCAACTCCGGTTTGAGACGTACCCCCAGGGTTTCCCGGTAAACCGTATCACTCAGCAATGCCTGTCTGGCCTGCTGCCCCCAGGCCGTGTGAACGATGCCTTTAAGTCGCTCAACCCAAAACCTTCCCAGATCATCGTTGCTAGCGAAGTCCGGGTGATACCTGGCGATGAGTGCGGCGACGCGGCTACCACAAAAAGTTCCCTGACACGGTCCGAATCCAATTCTGAGACGCCGCCGCAGATCATGTATGTGCTTGATGCCATGATTTTCGATCAAATCAATGACTTCCGATTGAGTAACCGCTTCACACTCACAAACCAGTGACTGATAACACCGGTCCTCTTCGATACCGCGATAGTTATCTGCCGGTCGCCAACCGTGTCCATTTTTACCCCTGGTCAGGGGTGTAATTGCGCTGATGCATTTTGCATCGAACCCGAGTGACAGACATACCTGGTTACCAAGATCCTCCGCCATAGACCGATGCGTCGTCAGCGAGCCACCGCAGACGGTAAAAAATCCTACAAGTCCGTCATCACCGTGATTGATAACAGAATGCCGGCGCGGCACGGGTTTTTCCGAAGGCCAACCCTTGGGCTTAAACAACGGGCGTACACCCGCCCAGGCACGATACACCCGATAGTTTCTCACCTCGGGAAGCAGGACCTCTGCATTGTTCAGCAGTTCTTGAATTTCCTGCCCACGCACATTTGTAGTATCTGGATCGCCCACGACCTCAGATGTCGCACCAAACAGGCCTACGGTACCCGTCGGTACAATGATGTCGTGGCTGGTGGGAGGTCTACAGCGGTTGACTGCGTGCGATACCATGCGGTGAGAGAGCGCGATAATCGAACCTTTACTCAGTTCCAGATCCACAGTTCGCCCGACCATTGCTGCCACTCGAGCCGACCACGGCCCCGCCGCGTTGAGAACAACATCGGCTTCCAGTGTTACTTCACCTGCCGCACTGGTAACCCGGACACCACACATACGTCCGTTGCGCACCTTCATTCCGATCACCTGATGGCGGGTGAGAATTTCGCCTCCTCTGCGCCGAACATCATCAGCCAGAAGATTGACCAGCCTCCAGGACTGTACTGTGGCATCCGGAACTGAAAACGCTCTAAGTACGTGCCGGCTGATTGCCGGCTCTCGTGCCATAACCAAATCCGGATCGAGTTCCTCGACAGGAATGTTTGCGCTAAGGCATCCGTCATAGAACCTATCGGAAAATTCCGGTGGATCATCAGGGAGAGAGACAAAAAGCCCTCCCGTCTGTTCTACGACCCCGGCTGCCAGATCGGCGACAATAAGGCGCTCGCGCATACATTCAGCGGCATAATCAGTATCGCTGACTGCGTAGCGCGCGCCACTTTGCAGCATTCCGTGAAACCGGCTGCTGGTACCAGAACCCAGGTCGCCAAATTCAACCAGGGTCACACCAAACCCGCGCAATGCCAAGTCACGAGCCACCGCGCACCCGGTGGCTCCACCGCCTATCACAATCGCCCGGGGGTTATGGTCCACTTGTGGCATCAGACATGGCGAGTGATAGACGGTAAAGATCGTTTATCCATGCACGGCAAGCTTGGGTTTAGAGATGATAATTTTTTCAAGCGGTCAGCAATAGTCCAAAGATGTTTCATCTGGTGGAAAAACAACCTGCATTGGGTGTATTGTCAGCTACCGGATTACTGCGAATAACTATACAAGAAATAGGCGACCGAAGATCACGGCCGCACCTGCGGCTAACAAAAAAAGGCGCTTGAAAATACCAGACGGAGAAATTAATCCGTAAGAGATCAAGCCCAGGCCGGCCCCCACCTGGCAGAATGACAACAGCGCCTGCCACGGCGAGTATAAGCAGCATTAACGCCCCTTCCTGCCACCATTTGCTATAAACACTTGGCCGCTATCAATAGTAGAGTGCGGTTAAGGCCTGCTAAACTTCCACCGAGTTCCTCGGGACCGGCTATACGGGCCACCTGGGCGCGTTCACAGAAAAGTAAGATAGAACAGTAAATAATGTGCGTATAAGCAAAGTCGAAACATCCATATTGCAGGCACCAGAAGACGGCAGACCACACTGGGTCAGCCACTTTATTGTGCCGCGAGCCAACGAACTGCTGGTCCGTCTTGAGACCGATGAAGGGATCTGTGGGTTTGGTCTCGCCACCTGCTACAGCACTGTGGAACCTGTGGTCAAAGCGATTAACTCGGGTATCACAGCCGAGGTTGTGGGATGTGATCCGCTTGCACCGGAACGGGTGTACGAAAAACTCTTTTCGCTCACGGCCAAACGTCTGGCCCATGAGAAGGGCTGGAGTCGGGATGCTTTGCTAAAGATTTCGGCCGCTGTCGACCTTGCCTGCTGGGATATCATCGGTAAAACGGCAGGGCTTCCGCTATACCAGTTGTTTGGCGGTTACCGTGACCGGGTGCCCTGTTACGTGACTTGTGCCTACTACCGAGATGGCAAGGACGAGGTCGAGTTGCGAGATGAGATCCAGGCTTTGAAAGATCAGGGGCACCGGGGTTTCAAGGCCAAGGTGGGTGGGCTATCTGTCGCAGAAGACATCGAGCGGCTCGAAATTGTGCGCGACGTTATAGGGGAAGAGAGCGATCTAATGGTCGACGCAAACCGGGCATGGGATCTTCAGACCGCGACCGAAGCTGCTAACCGGATGGCTCACGTTCGGCCACGCTGGCTCGAAGAACCGGTGCGCTGGCAGGACGACCGACGTGAGTTGAAACTGCTCTCCCAACGAACGAGTATTCCCCTGTCGGCCGGTGAGAGCGAGCTGACCAGTTATGGTTGCCGGGCACTGCTCGAGGAACAAGCTATCCAGATACTCCAGTTTGACTGCACGATGTTCGGTGGATTCACTCACGGGCGGAAACTGGCAGCCCTTTGCGAGATGAACCACGTCCAGATCGCACCCCACCACGATTGTTTCATCCACGCGCCTTTGGTGGCTTCGAGCCCGTCTGGGTTTATCGTCGAGTCATTCACGGATCCGGAGCGCGATCCACTGCAGGCCGAGTTGTTCGAGAACCCGCCAGTAATTAAGGACGGTTGGCTGACACTCAATCCGGATCCTGGCCTCGGCCTGACACTTTCTGAAAAAGCACTGAAAAAGTATGGCACGCTGATCGGTTGCTGACTCATTTGGCAATCGCCTGGCGTAGAATTTACTGACCAAATTGCGGGCCAACACCAACAACTACAAAGACTATAAACGCTTGGCCACTATCAATAGTGGAGCGCGGTTAAGTTCCGCCATCAATTACTATCAATAGGCTAATTGCTGCTAAAAATCTTATCCACCAGATACTGGCCCTCTGCGCTGGTTTTTCCGTCAGCTACTGGGCAGAAGCAGGCGAGTCGATTCAATTAGGACTCTTTATCTCCATTATCATCGGCTGGTTGTGGGTCAGTGAGGCGGTCAATATCAGCGTCACCGCGTTATTGGTACCGGTATTGGCAGTGCTCAGTGGCTTGCTTCCGGTCAGGGAGGCGTTTGCCAATTTTGCGAACCCGATCAGTTTTCTTTTCATGGGCGGGGTTGCATTGGCGGCTGGCCTGCAGAAACACCAACTCGACGAGGCCTTTGCGGTGAAGATATAGCCCTTTTCCGGCGGGCGCCCTTTGCCTGCAATTCTGGTAACACTGCTGTAAAGACCCAAGTAGCTCCAGTCGTCCAAGGACTTTCAACTCGACTACGCCGGCGGGGCTGTTCTGGACCCGGAGATGTGCACTATCATCTGAACTGAGCTGTCACACTATTCCAACAACACTGATGAGAACACAATGTACGAACAACTACTAACCGGTGCGCGGGCCCTGCAATCGCAGACGGTAGCAATGAGGCGAGATATTCACCAAGAACCGGAGCTGGGACTGGATCTGCCACGGACGCGGGCAACAGTTCTGGATGGCCTATCCGGTCTGGATCTAGAGATCAACCAATCGCAGGCGACAACGGGTTTAGTAGCGATCCTGCGCGGCGCTCGTCCAGGCCCCAATGTCCTGCTGCGTGGTGATATGGATGCACTGCCGATGTCTGAGGACACCGGGTTGCCGTATGCATCCCAAACACCGGGACGTATGCACGCCTGTGGCCACGATGCGCACACTGCCATGCTCGCCAGTGCCGCTCATCTGTTGAGTGAACATGTAGAACATATCAGCGGCAACGTCTTGTTTATGTTTCAACCCGGAGAAGAAGGATACGGCGGAGCCAAAGTCATGCTGGATGAAGGTGTGCTAGAAGCGGGCGGAAAACCCGACTCGGTTTTTGCTCTGCACGTCGCACCAGAGCTTCCCTCAGGCGTGGTGGGTTGTCGCAGTGGACCAATTCTAGCCGCAGCCGATACGGTTTACGGCCGCATCATCGGCCGGGGAGGCCATGGTTCCATGCCGCATAACGCTGCAGATCCTATACCGGTCGCATGCGAGGTGGTGCAGGCCATACAGACATTGGTCACCCGACGGTTCAGCGTATTTGAGCCGGTCGTTGCAACGGTGGGGCGAATACAGGCTGGTACAACCAATAATGTCATACCCGAAAGTGCAGAACTCGACATCACCCTGCGCTCTTTGTCGCAAGACACCCGAGAACGATTGGCATCCGGTGTTTGCGATCTAATCGAGCAGATCGCCGTTGCTCACGGTCTGCAGGGCGAGGTCAAGCTCAAACGTGGATACCCACCCACCATCAATCATGCTGCGGGCTCAGAACTCGTCGCAGCGGCGGCAAAGGCCCTGCTTGGCGAAAAAGGCTATCGCTTAATGCCGGAGCCGTTCATGGCGGCCGAAGATTTTTCCTACCTGCTACAGCGTTATAACGGCGCATTCGCATTTCTGGGAGTAGCACCACCGGGAACAGAAGGTGCGGCAGCGCCGTGCCACTCAAATCACATGCTGATCGATGAGGATGCAATGGCTGTCGGTGTTGCGATGCATGCGGCCATTGCACTGACGAGTTTTGATGGATCGGTTTGACCGACCAGGATGACGTGGAAAATGGCCAGTAAACGTACAACATCGCCAGCTCGACGGCTTGTGCTGGGGTGTAGACGCCAGGCTGAACAAAGACTAACGACACTTGGCTTGCCCAGCGGTTGGCCTGCCTGCCTTGACCTGTTGGATACCCATCAAGTGCCTGAAACAGACAATTCTGGCAGATCGCTTTTTTACTCTCGTAAGGGAGTTATTGATACTGCGCGTTTGCTTTACCAGACCTATTGTGTGGAACACTGGCTGAAAGAAAACGATGCTGAGCGTGCAACCGCAAGTATATTGGATTTGCTGGATTTGGCCTTAACCGCAGAGCTGACGGATGCGATAGATAGTGAGCACAAAGCCAGTACACAGACCAGAAGGCAACAGATCAAAAGAGGGGATCTACGCTGGTGGCGCCGGGTGGCAACAGCGCTGCGTAAGCGAAACGGCACATTATCGAATCTGGAGATAGCCCGACGTATCGATCCTCGGCGTCACCACACTATCCGTAAATATCTCTAAGACAGGCGATCACGAACCCGATCCGCGGACCGCAGTACCGGCGGTGAGCACGTCGTCGATGATCACGAC
>JABINT010000078.1 GCA_018698075.1 Acidiferrobacteraceae bacterium | reverse complement strand
GGTCCTGCCAGTTCGCAGCATCCAGGCCAGGGGGACTCACAAACGCACAGTGCAGCACCGCATCCGCCCCGTTGAAATGCTCGAGGTACACACTACGATCCGGATTCGACAGGTCACAGACTCGAACGTCGGCTAACTTCGTTCCATCCCCCATAACCTCGCCCACATCAAGGGCAACCAGGTGGTAACGCTCACTGAGTTCCGGCCACATGCGTTGCGCGATGTACCCACAAGCGCCAGTTACGACGATGGTTCTCTTTGTCATCACCCCCTCCTGAATAGTTTGTGTTGGTGTAGTCACTATCGGTAGCACTTCGGTGGTCGGTCACAATACGCGCAGCATTCATCGCCGGCCTTGGGGTGGTCACGGTTTCTGGATAAACTCAATCGTAATTCCGTCGCTGTCCCGCAGGTAGGCCACTCTGCCACCTCGATTCGGGCCCTGGTCTATTACCGTGACCAACCCGATCGGAAAAACGCCGTGCTCGGCCGATCTATCAATTGCCGCGTCGATGTCATCGACATCATAGGCAAGGTGAGCGAATCCAACGTCGCATGGCCTGGGCCGAACCGACGTGCGATCGCTCGGACCCAGATATTCAATTAGCTCGATACTGTGTCCAGCACCACGAACGTAGGCAATCATGACCTGGGCCCCTTCGATACCCGTGATCTCGGACACTTTCTTCGGGTCCCTCGGTGCTTTGGACGTGACTTCAAATCCCAGCGCGTCGCGAAAATACGCCACCGTACGATCCAGATCGGAAACGGTAAAACTGGTGTGATTGGTCGATAAAATCTGGAAATCTGACATTTGTTATTCCTGGTTAACGATGGTCCACCCAACATTCTAATCGGGCCTGGGACACTTGCTGGAGTTTGCTATACTTTTTTCTTTTACCAGTGAGTTATGCCATGGGACGACTGGATCGAAAGCGAGCGCTCATCACAGGATCCGCGAGCGGGATCGGCCGAGCCACGGCCCGGTTGTTTGCCAAGGAGGGCGCCCGACTGACGCTCTGTGACATCAAGACTGAGGAGAATAACCAACTGGCTGAGGAAATCCGTGATATGGGAGGGGAAGCGCTGGCTATTCATGTCGACGTAGGCGATCCTGAAGCCATGCAAACGGCTTTCCAGCAGGCGGCCGCCGCTTTTGGCGGCTTGGATGTAATTTATAACAACGCCGGCGGTGCCACTGGAAATGATGGACTGATCACCGAAATTGAGCTGGACGAATTCTGGCACGCGATCCGGCTGAACCTCTTTGGCGCAGTGCTCGGTTGCCGATACGGAATTCCGTACCTCCTTAAAGCCGGTGGTGGCGCCATTATCAATAGCGCCTCTATTCGGGCACTGATTGGGACATCGGGCGCGGATGCGTACACTGCAGCCAAAGGCGGCATCATCACTTTGACCCGGGCGCTTGCCTTGCAATGGGCGCATGCCCGTATCCGGGTCAACGCGATCTCACCAGGGGTTGTCCTGACCGACCGGGTACGTGGACTACTCAGCGATGATGATCCAATACGCTTGAAAACACCGCTAGGTCCCAGCGAGCCGGAAGACGCCGCACCACTGGCTGTATATCTCGCTTCAGACGAATCGCGCCAGGTGACCGGGGCTATTCTGCCGATGGATGGGGGCGCCAGCGTTGTCTAAGCAGGTCAAGGCCTTAAGCCTGCATCTCCAGCGCCCACCCTTCTACTCGGCCGCTTTTGTCACCTTCTGTAAGCGATGGTGGCGGTTATGTGTAAAGGGGCGCACCTCCGTTGGCCAGCGACCCTTCTCCACAGCCGTCGCCCATTCCGGACTGGCAATCACATCCGGACTTTCGATCTCATAGATCGCGCTGTACCGAGGTTCACTGCCCGGCTCAACCGACCGTAGCTCACCCCCAATCGCCATGGTAAACGGCTCATTCACCAAACGGGTGACTGACAACAAACCCGGTACTTTACACAGGTTCGGTACGTGCTCTGTATCGTATACCTCGTTGAAAAGATCCTCCTTGTCCGGATCCACATCCATGCTCGCTGTGAACAAATAACGAGTTTCAATAGCCATCGCAACCTCCTTGTCTGAATTGTTGTCTGATTGTTCAATGTCTTTGGTCTGACCAGATATTACCACCGCCGATACCCCAGGCCTGTGCCGCGCCGTTCAAACTGCCTTGGGTCGTGAGACAAAGTAAAGCCCCACGCCGACGAGTACCACGCCCCAAACAATAGCCGGGGTTATTTGATCTCCCAGGAAAACGGCGCTGAGCAATACCCCCGACACTGGAGAGATAAAGTTGAAACTGGTAATAACGCTTGCTGTGTATCGACTCAATAGGTATGAAACTACCATCATCCCCACACCGGCGATTACAACGCCTTGGTAAAGTAGACCGGCAATTGGCGCAAAAGCGAGACTCTCCCAGCGAATAGTTTCCAGTGTGATTCCAGCGATGGCAAACAGTGGCAGTGAAAGAATCATCTGCCAGAGCACGACACGAACGCCCGAAATCTTCTGCTGCGCCCTGGCCATGAATACCAGCCGCAGCCCTAACAAAGCTGCACTCAAGAGCACTACGGCACTGCCCAAACCAATGGGGTTCAAATCTTCAAAGCTGAAACCACCGAGCAACACCACGACGATGCCGCCAAATGCGATGATCAGTCCTGTCACTTTGCGAGCGCTTAAACGGTCACCGGCGATTAAAAAATGTGCCGCGAGGGCTGCAAAAAATGGGTTAGTAGAAATCAAGATGGCTGCGATGGAGCCCTGGGTGAGATCGAATCCAATATTCATGGCGCCAATCTGCAGGACAAACAGAATGCCGAGCATGATCAATAAACGCCACTCCCCGGGCTTGGGCCAAATGGGTATTCCGCGAAATGCTGCCCAACTGGCAATACAAACAATACCGATAACAAAGCGAATAAAAGCGCTCCACATGGGGGGGAAAACAAGTAGGCCGAATTTAACGGCCACAGGATTACCGCCCCACAAGGCGTGTATCGCGATGCTGATCAGAACCGCCTGCAGCGGCAATGCGGCAATCGTATGGTGACGAAAAGTGCTCAACTAACTAAAAATCAACCAATATTCAGGGAATCGTCACCCGTCCGCCGTCAACGACAAATGTCTGCCCGGAAACAAAACTCGCACGATCAGAAGCCAGAAACAGGACCGCCTGGGAAATATCTTCAGGCACACCCAGCCTCTTAAGAAACGCCTCTTCTTTCATCGCCTCTTTTGCGGAGGACTGCATAGCCTCGGTCATATCTGTTTGAATGAGCCCTGGCGCCACACCGTTAACTCGGATCTGCGGTCCCAAGGCAGCAGCGAAACTACGTGTAAGCCCGATCACAGCCGCTTTTGAAACACTGTATGGAATCATCGTTGGTCGCGCCCGCAATCCGGCAACTGACGCAATACAAACAATAGATCCGCCACCTCGAGCAATCATCCCATCTTTAACCGCCATGATGGGAATAAAGGTGCCATCGACATTGGTGGTCATAATCTCACGGTAATTCTCAAGCGTCAGCTTGCTGTGATGCTGCGCACTCATGATGCCGGCGCTGGTAACCAGTATGTCTATCGGGCCAAGTGCCTGCTCAATGTCCTTGATCATTCCCTGAACAGCTGACTCGTCCGCCACGTCTGCCTGGTAGATTGCACCGCCGCCACCAACCTCTTCAATCTTGGACAAAGTCGCCTGTGCAGCTGCATCATCGTGCATATAGTTCACCGCAATCTTTGCCCCGGCCTGCCCAAGGGCAATGCTGGCTGCGCGGCCGATTCCACGGGAACCTCCCGTCACCAGGGCCACTTTGTTCGCAAGTTCCATGCTCATTTTCTTATGCTCTTATCCTGTATCAATTGAAGATTGCGGTGTCGTGCCACCAAGTGCCAGCACCAGCCTGCAAGGCAACTCCCTGGGAGCGCCCACAATCCGAATTTTGGGTTCACTATCATTCTACGCTACGCCGGTTGCACGGCCAATCGAATTTCTTGTGCGTTACCAACCGACCACTCTAGCCGGTTTCAGTCGCCGCTGGCGACGCAATTGCATACAATAGCACCGCTGTGTGGAACTCATGGTTACCGCGAATTTTTTAAGGACCACCACTGCGTTTTCATCTAAATCAACGGCGAGGGAGCCATTATGAGATTAGTGCGATATGGAGAAGTCGGTGCGGAGATGCCTGGCATACTTGATGACCAAGGCAGCATTCGAGATTTGTCATCCATAGTAGGCGACATTTCGCCTGCGACCGTCCAAGCGGGTGAACTTGAACGAATTGCATCGATAGACCCAAGCAGTTTGCCCCGCGTTGAAGGCAATCCCCGGCTCGGACCGTGTGTCGGTCAAATCGGTAAGTTTGTCTGTATTGGCCTTAACTACACCGATCACGCCAAGGAAACCGGAATGCCTATTCCAACCGAGCCGATCGTGTTTATGAAAACCACCAGTGCTATCTCGGGACCCAACGACAACATCGAATTAATTCGGGGATCGGTTAAAACCGACTGGGAAGTAGAGCTCGGCATTGTTATTGGGGCGCACACCAAATATGTATCCCAGGAGAACGCACTGGATCATGTGGCCGGGTATTGTGTAGTCAATGACGTCTCTGAACGGCAATGGCAACTGGAACAAGGCGGCCAATGGATTAAAGGGAAATCAGGTGATACCTACGGTCCGATCGGACCTTGGCTGGTCACACGCGACGAAGTTCCCGACCCACAAAATCTGGATATGTGGTTGGAAGTTAATGATAAGCGCCATCAGGATGGCAATACCCGCACAATGATCTTTCCGGTCAGTCAGATCGTTTCCTACCTCAGTCAGTGCATGAGCCTGCAAGCGGGAGATGTCATAGCCACTGGCACCCCACCTGGCGTTGGTCACGGCATGAGCCCACCTGTTTATCTGCAATCTGGAGATGTCGTCAGACTCAGTGTCGAGGGTCTCGGCCTGCAACAGCAGCAAGTGGTAGACAGTGCCTAAATCTTAGCCGCAACAGCCGTTTTATTCTTTTGCCGGCACCACACTGAGATACCCCGGCGGCGGCAGTGCGCGCCTTGGCGCGGCGATCACGAAAGCAGCTGCCGATAGCGCAAAACACAACATAGACAGGCCAAAGGCATATCGGTAACTGCCAAAAAGATCATGAATGTATCCGCCGATCCATGGACCGGCTGCGCCACCGATCCCCATACCACCCAGGATCAACCCATTGATTGCACCAAAGTGTCGGCCGGAAAAAATATCCGATGCACCCACAAAAACCGTGGGCGCCTGAAGACCAGCGCCCAATCCAAATCCGATTGCGTATGTGTATAACATCCAAGATTGCGAGGCATCCTTCACCAAGGTCAAGACAAACACCGATCCAATAGCAAGGGCGCAACCCAAAACCAATACTGTCTCTCTTCCGATCTTGTCGGAAATCGACGCGCTCAATTGTCCAATCACCATCGAAATACCGAACAGGCCAAAAGTCGCTGCTGCAAAACCGGCGCTGTAGCCCATGTCTTGAGCAAACTTAACCTGATGTGCAAGCAACATGTAGCAACCCACACCCCAGAACAACGTCTGTGACAGAACCAGCAACCACAACTGATAAGTGCGGCTCGCTTGTTTTAGAGTCCAGCCGCCTTGCTCCACTTCTCCCGTCGCAGCATCTTCTTTTTCTAACTTTCCATCCTTGATGCCCAGCGGCTCCAAATTCTTTTCTCTGGGATGGTAGACATAGAAACGAAGAAACAGCGGCACCAGTATCACCAACAACGTCAGGCCCAGTACAAAATAGGCCCTCCTCCAGCCAAAAGCCGCGATCATGGTTTCTGCATAAATGGCGAAGAGAAAACTCAGCCCACCACCCATCTGCGCCAAACTAAAGGCTATCCCCCGGAACTTGTAGAACCAATTGGTAATCGTCGGATTGATTACCGGAGCCCCGATAAGCGCCAGGCCAATGGGCGTGACAACCCCAAAGATAATGTAGAAGTGCCACAACTGGGAGGCAAAGCCACAAGCGGCGGTTGCCAAAGCGGTGATGCCGGCGCCGAGTAAAATCATTCGCTTGGGCCGCCAACGATCGCTGAGAGCCCCCGTAAATGGCGCAACACTGCCATAGACCAACAAGTGAATGGACAACATTATGGCGGTACTGCCTCGACTCCACCCAAACTGGTCAAGTATTGGGGTAAAGAAAACCGCAAAGGAATGGCGCACGCCATAACCCAGCGTCATGGTCACCGTGCAAACCGCGACAACGGTCCAGCCATAAAACCAGTTTGATCGATGATTCACTCTTGCATTCTCACTATTGCCTGGCTCGTGCGTTGCCACAAACCGCATCTCCTGACAGATACCAGGAAAACCAGGTTTGTCATCGTCAGCTCAAAACGGGTGGATTGAACCAGATCGCTCCGACGAAAGACATCGTCGACAGACAATCTGTTGCCAGTCAGAACAACGCGGCTCCAAAGGTGGGTAAACCTTTGCCGCTGAGCGATACTGGTAGAGTCGCACTATACATTCCCGATGCACAATTGTCAGAAATCTGGGCTAGATAACACCTGCTTTTAATTTTTCTGCTTGCGTCGGTTGCAACCGACGTCGTAAACAAGGAGTATCTCCCATTGGAATATTGCGAACGCTATACAAACCCACTGCGTACCGAACCGATAACTAACGAGGAATTCCGATGAGTAATGAACACTTTTTTGTCACGGGTGCCATGGGTTGTATTGGCGCCTGGGTGGTGCGGAACCTGGTGCAATCAAACACCCCTGTTACTGTGTTTGACCTCAGTTCGAATCGGCATCGGCTCGAGCTGATCATGACTCAACAAGAGCTCGACGCTGTAAATTTTATCAAAGGAGATGTGACTGATACCGATACTGTCAAACGATCAGTAACGCAATCCGCTGCGACCCATATCATTCACCTGGGCGCCCTTCAGGTTCCTTTTTGCAAGGCAGACCCGCCGCTCGGTGCTGCAGTCAATGTCGTGGGCACGGCAAATCTGTTCGAAGCCGCCAAGGAAGCCGGTATCAGCCAGTTGGTCTATGCCAGCAGCATAGCGGTCTTTGGTAGCAGTGAATTTTATTCAACTGAGCTCTTGCAGCATGATGCGGTGCTGCATCCACAAACACATTATGGGGTCTACAAGCAGGCTAACGAGGGTACCGCAACGGTGTACTGGCAGGATAACCAGATCGCCAGCATTGGCCTTCGCCCTTATACCGTCTACGGGCCAGGGCGTGACCAAGGTGTGACATCCACCCCCACCCAGGCGATGCTCGCCGCAGTGCGAAATGAGAATTACCGCATCAGCTTTGGTGGTTACAATGGATTTCAATACGTTGATGATGTGGCGAAAATATTTATACAGGCAGCCAGAACGCCAAAGCAAGGTGCCGACGTATTCAACTTAGCGGGCTCTGTGGCACAGATGAGTGAAGTGGTCGCCGCAATTCAGGCGGTGCTGCCCACGGCCCAAATTACTCACGAAGAAACCCCATTGCCGTTTCCACATGGCGCGACCGACACCGAATTGCATGACTTGCTCGGTGAGATCCCTTACACGCCACTCGAAGAAGGTGTCGCAAAAACCATGGCCCATTTCGAAAGCGCCATTGCCAATGGACTACTCCCAAAAAGCAGCTAAATCCTAAGGCATCGGCACAGTCACCGCTGGGAGTTCTTTTTTGAAGATTGAGGCAATTCAAACTTATATTCTGCGAAGCCCGCTCGATAAACCGTTCTACTCTTCCCAGGCCCGGTTCACAGACCGCAATAGCCTGCTGGTTCGTATATGCACCGATGACGGAATCGTAGGGTGGGGAGAAGGTGGTCAATATGGCCCTCCTGAACCGGTGGCGTGCTGCATCAATGATGTTCTGGCCCCGAGGCTTATCAATACTCCTGCGGATACACCCAACCGGACATTTGAAGAGCTTTATGCCTTTAGCCGAGATTTTGGACAAAAAGGCACTTACATTGAGGCGCTTAGTGCTATCGATATTGCCCTGTGGGACATCATGGGCAAGTCTCTTGGCCGACCCGTGCATGCCCTGCTGGGCGGGGCATTTCGCAATCAGGTGAAGGCTTACGGTACTGGATGTTACTACCCGGATTTCTTTGCTGACACGCCAAAAATGCTGGCGGCTCTGGAGAGTGAAGCTCAACAATTGAAAGAATCGGGCCTGCGCGCAGTCAAGATCAAAATCGGACTGTTGCCGATTGAGATCGATGGGCAGCGAGTCGATCTGGTTCGGCAGATCTTTGGCCCAGGTTTCCCATTAATGATCGATGCCAATCACGCCTACAACGCCACTTCTGCAACGCGAATGGGTCGGCGAGTCCAGAGCAACGAGATTCTGTGGTTCGAGGAGCCGGTAACGCCGGAAGACCATGCCGGGTATCAACAAGTGCGCCGCTCGCTCAACATTCCAATTGCCGGAGGCGAGTGCGAATTTACGCGATACGGTTTTCGTGATCTGATCGAGGATTGTGTGGATATCGTGCAATTGGATCTTTGCTGTGCGGGCGGATTCACCGAATGGCAGAAGATTTCTGCCCTGGCAAGCATATTCAGCAAGCCGATCCTGCCACATGTCTGGGGCTCAGGCATTGCAGTCGCTGCCGCATTGCAAGCCCTTGCCACGGCCCCGCCTTGCCCACACACGGCACATCCAGTTGCTCTGCAAAACGAACCCATGATCGAATTCGATCGCACACCCAATCCCATTCGAGACGATCTGCTGCAACAGCCATTTCGCCTAGAAAACGGATACCTGGCGGTGCCGACTGGGCCAGGCCTTGGTGTCGACATTGATGAGGCTGTACTCCAACGCCTGACTGTCAGCCACTAGCCGCGCCACAAACAAGTCGACCTGTCGGCCCAGACCACGACTTGGACTACGGCTGATATAACATCATCAACACCATCAGATTTGCTGGCCGGATCACGGGTCGATTTGGCCGGTGACCCTGGGCATCGGTTACTCGGTTCGGCGCGTAACCCTGGATGTCCAAATCGACCGATACCTGATTTCTGGACTGTCAGTCAACATCTAGTGACTCTCCCGGGGCACTGCTGCGCCGCTCTTGCCAACCAGAAAGTCTAAATCGCAACCCGTATCAGCCTGATTGACATGCTCAACATACAGGTGAACATAGCCTCTTCCTGGCCCCGTGTCTGGTAGTACCCAGCGGGCTTTTCGAGCCTCCAATTCTGCTTCGGAAATATCGACATGAATGGAGCGTTCGGTCACATCGATTTCGATGATGTCCCCGTTTTCAACCAGTGCCAAGGGCCCGCCAGCGGCGGCTTCCGGAGCAACGTGGAGCACCACTGTGCCATAGGCTGTGCCACTCATGCGGGCGTCAGAGATGCGCACCATATCGGTAATACCTTTTTTCAACACCTTGGTAGGTAAAGCCATATTGCCCACCTCCGCCATGCCCGGGTATCCCTTGGGCCCGCAATTTTTGAGCACCATCACACAGGTCTCATCGATATCCAGATCGGGGTCATCAATGCGGGCCTTGTAGTCTTCTATGGTCTCGAATACCACAGCTCTTCCACGGTGCTGCATCAACTCCGGAGATGCCGCGGACGGCTTGATTACCGATCCACCAGGTGCCAGGTTGCCCCGCAGAACCGCGATACCGCCAACAGGCTTAAACGGATCCTTAAACGGAAAAATGACTTTGCGGTCATAACACTCGGCATCACGCACATTGTTCCAGATGGTTTCGCCATTGACGGTCAGCGCATCTTTGTGCAGGCAACCGTGGGCACCAAGTTCCTTAAGGACTACGGGAAGTCCGCCGGCATAATAGAAGTCCTCCATAAGGTATTCGCCTGATGGCATCAAATTGACCAGGCAGGGGACATCTCGCCCAAGCGAATCCCAATCGTCCAGCGACAGGTCGATACCCATTCGCCCGGCGATGGCCATAAGATGGATCACCGCATTTGTAGAGCCACCGATTGCCGCGTTGACACGAATCGCGTTTTCAAATGCTTGCCGGGTCAATATTTTTGACATTTTCAAGTCGCTTTCAACCATCTCTACAATCCGTCGGCCAGCGATCTGAGCCAGGGTCTTACGCCTTGAATCTACTGCAGGAATGGCTGCGTTGGTGGGCAACCCGATGCCCAACGCTTCGACCATACTCGCCATCGTCGACGCCGTACCCATCGTCATACAATGGCCAGGCGAACGGGCATTGCACGCCTCGGCTCCAAGAAAGTCATCGAGCGTGATCTCACCCGCTTTGACCATGGCGTCGAATTTCCAGACGTGGGTACCGGAACCAATCCGTTCACCGCGGTAGACACCGTTCAGCATCGGACCGCCCGACAAAGCCAATGTGGGAATATCGCAACTCGCAGCTCCCATAAGAAGAGCCGGTGTCGTCTTGTCACAGCCCACCAGGAGTACCACCCCATCGATCGGATTGGCTCGGATCGATTCTTCGACATCCATACTGACCAGATTCCGGAACAACATTGCTGTCGGCCGCATCAAGGTTTCGCCAGTCGAGGTCACTGGAAACTCAAGTGGAAAACCGCCCGCCTCCAAAACCCCCCGCTTCACCCGCTCGGCCAATTCTCGAAAATGCGCGTTACAAGGAGTCAGTTCCGACCAGGTATTGCAGATGCCGATTACGGGCCGGCCATCAAAATGGTCATCAGGGATCCCCTGGTTCTTCATCCAACTGCGATGAGTGAATCCATCCTTGTCGGCCTTGCCAAACCATTCGGCACTGCGGTGGCGTTTGCTGTCTTTCATTCGTGGGGTTTCTCCATTTTGAGTCTGTTTCGTTAACCGTCAATTCAACCATCTGCAATCACGGGCGCGCTGCAATAACGCGTATCCGACGCCAGCAGTAAGACCAACTTTCCTGCTGGGCTTGGCGCCTTTAGTTCGGTTTGAGTGAACCGCTGATCAGGCCCCTTTGGATAGCAATCGGGGCCGGTGCTGGTGCCAGTTCGTCTCAGCCTGATAAGCCGATCCCACCCTGAACAACAGGCCCTCGTCATAGGGCCGACCGTTTAACAACATGCCGATGGGCAACCCGCTGGCGGTAAAACCACACGGGACCGACAAACCGGGCAAACCCGCCCAGGAAAACAAATAAGTAAAGCGTGTCAGGTGGTGGGTGGTCGCCAGCATATCACCGCTCGAGGTAATCAGTGGCGCTGCCAGGGGTGTAGTTGGCGTCAGGATCACGTCGAGGGCCTGCAAAGCCCGATCGATAGTCCTGTTCCAGTCTTCCCGGGCCCGCAATGCAGCGGCGTAGTCCCTGCCCGAGATATCCCGACCCAACAGGATACGATCCAACACATCCTGACCGAATAGTTCCGGGGAGTCCTCGGCGCGGTCGCGGTGGTACTCGTAGGCGTCAGCCCAGACCATCGGCATCACTTTGTGTTGGGCACTCTTCGCACCGTCCAGCTCGATCTCAGTCAGCACGGCCCCTAGCGATGCCAACTGCGTTGCCGCCTGTTCGACCGCTTCACCGATTCCCGGTGCGAGATCCTCGAAAAAAAATCGACGGGGTACGCCGATGCGCAGACCCGCGATGTCACCAGCCATCTGACTGAGGACATCGTCCCAAGTATGGCGAACCGAGTAGAGATCCTCATCATCGTATCCAGCCATAACGGCGAACATCCGGGCCACAATGTCCACTGAGCGCCCAAGTGGCCCAACCGTATCGATTGCAGGACAGATCCGGGTAAAACTGCCTGTCATTGGAATCGCGCCCATGGATGGTCGCAGTCCGCAGACACCGTTGATCGCGGCCGGAGTGCGCACCGAGCCACCGGTGTCTGAGCCAACGGCGCCCACACACATTTCGGCCGCCAGTGCAGCGGCTGCACCGCCGCTGGAACCGCTGGGAATACACGCCAGATCCCACGGATTCCGGGTCAGGCCGTAGTGGGGATTCTGGGTCGTCGATCCATAGGCAAATTCATGCAGATTGGTCTTACCAACAATCACCGCCCCGGCCTCGCGTAATCGTTGTACAACCAACGCGTCGTTTCGCGGCATATGATCCTGGAAAAACCGGCTGCCGTTGGTGCATTTGACTCCCGCCACATCAATGCAGTCCTTGACCGAGATCGGGACACCGGCCAGGAGTCCTTGTTCTTCACCACGTTGCAAGGCCATATCCATTGCATGCGCTTCTTCCAGCGCAGTCTCTGAAAGCACTGAAATGAACGCATTTACCTGTCCATCGAAACGCTCAATATTGTCGAGACAGCGTTGGGTCTCTTCGAGTGCAGTGTTTGCTCTCATCTTTGTCTCCGCTTCCCCAGTTCCCTGGTTTGGTGTGTCACATCCAACCCGGGAACCTATGCCTCGCCTCGGTCACCCGAGTCGCCATTTCGATGATTGTGACTCTGGATCGACTCTAATGACAAGTTGTGCCGCATCGAGGGTCGCCTGAGGGGTGCCGTAGCGCGAGCAGTTTGGCCATGTCCTGTGGTGCAGCGCGTGTGAACCTGGCTACTGCTATCCTTACATCCAACCAGGAGCGTTAGCCTGATGCCCTGTGCAATTTGAACGATCGCGCTCATCCTTCAACCTCAAAGGAGAACAACCCCATGGCCAGAAGCAACCTGAAGCGATTGTTCGCTAATGACAAACTCAAAGCCGGCCACTTATTGTTCGAGTTTTCTACACCTGGCATCGGCCAGATTCTAAAAATCGCCGAACTCGATTTTGTTTTTGTCGATATGGAACATTCTGGATTTGGAATCTCCGAGCTCAAGCGGCTGATCACCAGTTTGAGGGCTGCCGACCTGCCCGCGCTGGTTCGACCGCCGTCCAAAAACTATCAGCATATCGCTCGGGTGCTTGATGTGGGCGCCGATGGCCTGATACTGCCGATGGTCGCCTCGGCTGAAGAAGCTCGCGAGATCATCCAGCACATGTGCTACCCGCCTCGCGGACACCGTGGCATCGCACTGGGCATTGCCCACGACGGCTACGCACCACAAACTCCTGCCGCAGCGCTGGGCGCAGCCAACCGTAGAATTGCGATGACCGCGCTCATTGAAACGGTAAAAGGCCTTGAGAACGTCGATACGATTGCTGCCGTACCGGGTGTCGACTGCATCTGGATAGGACATTTCGATCTCAGCGCTGCGCTGGGCATTCCGGGCCAGTTTGAGCACCCAGACTTTATTAAGGCGGAGCAACGGATCAGACGCGCGGCGCGGCGCCATGGCAAAGCACTGGGCTTTCTCGTGGTCACCGCCGAACAAGGCATCACATGTTTTCGCAAAGGCTACGACGTGATCTGCTACCAGACAGATGTTCTGGCCTACCAGCAAACCCTGAGCGACGGCATTGGCCGGTTGCGTAAGGGCTGTAAGGGCAGCAAAGGCCGGGGAAAATCATGACCAAGCCCAAGGCGTTTCGTGTGGCCCTTTCAGGGACGTTCCAGAGCGGCGATGGTGAACCGGTATTTCCAATGTTCGATCTGGCGCCGCTCGCCAGCGATCCGGATATCGAATTTTCCTACGTGCCCGGTGTGGATGGTCGCATGACCGGGGAATCCCTTGACGACTTCGATGCTCTGGTGCTGTTGCTCGAGAAATTCGACGCCGACAGCATTCCCCGCAGCGGCCGACTGGCCCTGGTTACGCGGTTTGGCGTCGGTTATGACACTGTCGACGTGCCGGCCTGCACGGCAGCGGGCATTGCCGTGGGTATCACGCCCGACGGAGTCAGGCGACCGGTCGCGACAGCCATCCTGACCTACATCCTGGCGCTGGCCGGGAAGCTCATGGCCAAAGACGCGCTGGTCCGCGGGGGTCCAGAAAGTTTTGCCCGGCGTTCGGATCATATGGGCACAGGCCTGGTCGGCAGAACACTGGGGTTGGTTGGCCTTGGCAATATCGGTGCCGAACTGGCTCGCATCTGCGCACCGCTTGACATGCGTTTGATCGCCCATGACCCCTACATTGATCCGCGCAGCGCCCGGGCCATCAACGTCGAACTCACTGATCTTGAAACGGTGTTTCGTGAAAGTGACTTCCTGTCGGTGAGTGTTCCGCTGTCTGCCGACACTCGACACCTCGTGAACGCATCCAGGCTCCAACTGATGAAATCAACAGCATTTCTGATCAATACCTCACGTGGGCCGGTCGTCGATCAGCACGCTTTAGTCGAGGCGCTGAAAACCGGGATGATTGCCGGTGCGGGATTGGATGTCTTCGAGCCCGAACCCCCCGAGGCTGACGATCCTTTGCTGACCCTGGATAATGTCATATTGTCGCCGCACGCCCTGTGCTGGACCGACCAGTGTTTCGCAGGCATTGGCGCTCAGGATCTCGAGCACGTATTTTCGATCAAGCGCGGGACGCCACCGTCCGTTCTGGTCGATCCTGACGTGGTTAACAATTCAAAATTCCAGACCAAACTCGAACGCTGCCGAATCAATTTCTCATAGACATGCTCGTAGGGTCAAACAATTGAGTGTGCTTTTATTTGCCCAATAATCTGACTATGTCGAAGTTCAAGGTCGATGACTCACTGGCGATTGTTTGTCACCTGATTTTGGGCTGCAAAGGTTCAGTCTAAGTATCGTGTCTGATCAGATTGCAGGTAATCGTCCACCCAAGGCGCATAACAAAGCCCTGCTTTGACCTTAGATTCAAGTTCGATCTCTTTTTCCCTAACGCTCTTGAGACTCTCAATCACGGCGTCGATCTCATCTCGAGAGATAACCACTACCCCGTCTCGATCACCAATAATGACATCTCCAGGGTGTATTACCGATCGTGATATTGCGATCGGCAGGCCTACTCGGCCAGGACCACGCGCATAGGGAGAGTTCGGGGATATTCCACAGCAGAATACGGGAATACCCACGGCTAAAACCCCTTCGATATCGCGCACTAAACCATCGGTTACGATTGCCGCAAGGCCCTGATTCTTTGCCATCATAGCGACATTGTCACCGATGACCGCGGCACCTTCATATCCCCCCGTTGCAATCACCAGGACATCTCCAGGCTTAGCCAACGCAATCGCAGGCTGCACGGGAAGATAGTCGCGAGGTTCTGCATCTGCTGTCATAGCAGGACCTGCAAACTTCATTTCAGGATCAACTGGCTTTATTTTTCGATCCAGCGCCCCGGTCCCATTTTGGGCGTCAACGACAAAACCCGTTGCGACGCCCTGAAACATTTTCAGTTTCTCAATGTCTGGTCTTTCGAAATGCTTGCGCACGATCAGGCTAACTGGGTTTCCAATCATCAGGGTTTCTCCATTTCCGGTTTGGGTTAATCTTCTTGCTCTGTACAGCAAAATAGTTTATGTACGTACATCACTATTCATTTTTACTTGGTCACTTTTCCTTGGTCACTTTTACTTGGCAGCTCTGATTCATTCACCGTCAACGCCCTAAACATTCTCCCACAGGAGCATCATGAAAATAATAGTCACGGAACTGGAAGGCGTTTCGAAAGAAATCTTCAGCGCAATTGGCTGCGACGACACCGAAGCGGAAAATATCAGCCGACTTCTGGTGCGTGCGAATTTGACCGGCCACGATTCCCACGGTGTTATTCGAATCCCGCAGTATATCGACTCCTGGCGTCAGGGCGATGTGGTGCCCAATCAGACTGCCACTGTTGTTTTTGAAAACGATACGATCTCGTTATATGAAGGCAATAAGGGGTTTGGCCAGACTATCGGCAACCAGGTAATTGGCGAAGGCATCCAAAAAGCCGCCACCTCTGGGCTTGCTATGGTCGGCGTTGGAAATGTTGGCCATCTGGGTCGAATTGGAGATTGGGCAGAGAAAGCCGCGATGGCAGGACAAGTATCGCTTCATTTTGTTAATACTTCGGGCGCGGGGATGATGGTCGCTCCTTTTGGCGGGATCAATGCGCGCTATTCGACCAACCCTATTTCAATCGGTATGCCTGTTAATAACGCAAGTCCGATTATTTTTGATGCTGCGACCTCTGCGCTTGCCGAGGGTAAGGTCAGAGTGGCTCGTAACAAAGGCGTGGAACTTCCTGCGGATTCGTTGCTTGATGCGACCGGAAAACCGACCTGTAATCCGGCAGACCTATATGCTGAACCACCAGGGACACTGATGCCAATGGGAGGACACAAAGGCTCTGGTCTTGCGATCATGGCTGATTTGCTGGCCGGGGCGATTGCCGGTGGTGGCTGTGCCCGCCCGGGAGTTACGGCATTAACAAACGGCATGTTATCTATCCTGATGGATCCTGGCGTCTTTGCTGACCAAGAGCGTGTAGATTCAGAAATAAGCCGATTCGCGGACTGGGTCAGCCAATCGGCCCCAGCCGACCCTAATCATCCTGTCCAGTTGCCAGGTGATCCAGAGCAGGCGACCGAAAATGATCGACGCAAAAACGGGATACCGCTCGACGATGTCACTTGGCAACAAATCGTCTCCACTGCGAAGAATCTGGATATTCATCTTTAGTATGGCGGCAGCTCGGGCCACCCAGGGATGATTCATTATTTGGCGTACAAGCCCAACGCGCCTTATCTTGACAGAATACAAACCGGTAGAACCGGCTCCATGCGCTTCACAGTATCCTAACAATCTCACAACAATTTGACCAAAACATCGTCTGACAATACTCTGAGCCTATGATCAAGTTTCAATTTGACGAGATTGCCCGGTTAGCCGACCGTGGCGACAACGTAGCCATCGCCACGCGACGGATAAATCATGGCGCCATCATCGAAACCCGACACGGACAAATCACGACTCATCACACCATACTGGAAGGGCATCGATTTGTTCTGACCCCAATAAAAGCTCATGAACCACTGCTATCGTGGGGATTACCTTTTGGAACGGCGATCCGATCTCTTGATCCTGGTGAGTATGTATGCAACCAGAAAATCCTCGCGGCATTGGGGCAGCGAGACATCGATTTCGAACTGCCGCGCGAGGCCAACTTTCTGGATGTCATGCTGGAACATCAGATCAATGAAGCCACATTTTCGCCAGGAACGCAGGTCGCACCCACCAGTGAGGTAGGGACGTTTCTGGGATATCGGCGTCCAGGACAGCGAGGTGTTGGCACCCGTAACTTCATTGTGATCCTTGCGTTAACCGTGCAATCTGCTGCGTTTGCTCGTCAAGTTGAGTCAGCATATTCAAATCGGAAACTTGGGAAAAATATCGATGGGGTTGTTGCCGTAACTCATACAGAAGGGGACGGTAGCACCCGCCCGAATAATTGGTCACTGGTGATGCGGACGCTGGCTGGGTTCATGGTGCACCCGAATGTGGCTGCCGTGCTGGCCGTGGATTATGGGAACGGAACCTTCACAGCGACTGATCTTGAACAGTTCATGCTTGATAAGCATTATCCATTGAGTCACATACCTCATGAATTCTTCCGAATTAGCCAATCTGGCGAACAGGCGCTTGTCGACGCAAGTCAGAAAGTTGACCAATGGATACCCATTGTCGGTGAACAAGTCCGAACACCGGAGCCTATAGCGAATATCGCTCTGGCACTGCAGTGCGGCGGCTCTGATGCTTTTTCTGGAATTTCAGGTAATCCGCTGGCCGGCTGCATAGCGAAAGAGGTGATCCGCCATGGCGGTAAAGCCAATCTTGCCGAAACCGATGAACTGATTGGTGCAGAATCCTATGTACTGCGTAACGTAAAGGACCTTGGAACTGCAAAATCATTTCTACGGAAAATAGAGAAATTTAAACAGTACGCAGCCAACCATGGCGCCAGTGCCGAGGGCAATCCAAGTGGCGGTAATAACTTCCGGGGCCTTTATAACATTGCCTTGAAATCTATTGGGGCCGCCAGAAAAAAGGACCCTGAAGTTCGACTGGATGCGGTCATTGACTATGGCGCCCCGATGACTGAACCCGGCTACTATTTTATGGATAGCCCAGGCAACGATCTCGAGAGTATTGCCGGACAAGTGGCTTCAGGATGCAACGCGATCCTGTTTATTACTGGCAACGGATCAATCACCAATTTCCCCTTCGTGCCCACTTTGAAATTTGTAACGACCACCGGCCGTTTCGAGATGCTATCTAATGAAATGGATATCAATGCTGGTCGTTATAACGATGGAGAGGACATGGAAAGTCTTAGTCAGGAAACCTTTGCACTCACCGTTCGAGTCGCCTCGGGAGAGCAGAGCAAAGGAGAACTTGCTGGCCACTCGCAGGTGCAACTATGGCGCAACTGGCAGCAGTCTTCTCCTTTGAGGCAGCCTCACACCAAACCGACCCCTGTCCGCGGCGGCCCGGTTTCGGTGCAGGCCGGTAACCGAAGGCATTTATCGTTTCAGGGTTACGTATCGGACTATGGGATTACCAGTGACAAAGTCGGGTTGATCATGCCAACCAGTCTATGCTCAGGACAGGTTGCCCAACTGATCGCCAATCAATTAAACGCAGCGCGTGCAAACGAGCCAGTATTAGCCCGGGCTAACCGTTATATTGCTTTGGTTCATACAGAGGGTTGCGGCAGCGCCAACGCGGAGGATCTATTCCTCGATATCGTCAGCGGACACCTGCAACACCGGTTCGTCACGCACGCGGTACTGCTGGAACATGGGTGTGAGCGAACCCACAACGACGCTATCCGGCATGATTTATTGGCGAAGGGTCTAGATCCGTCACGCTTTGACTGGGCCAGCGTGCAACTTGATGGCGGCCTTGATCGGGTGGCTAAAAAAGTTGCCGACCAGTTCCGTATCGCGTTTGATTCGCCTGTGGAGCACCAAACCGGCGCCATTACCGACCTTAAGATTGGCCTTATGAGTCAAGGACCCGTGGACAAGGTTACGGCTCACACGCTGGCACAGCTGGCAAGAGACCTGGTGACCTCAGGAGCACAGGTTATAGTGCCCCAGAGCGCCAGTATCGCTGACTCCACTACGTTCACCGAACATCTGCTTGGGGAAACTCAAAGTTGGTCGGCTAATCTCGACTACGGCGCACACCCATCTGGCAGTGGGTTTTTCATTATGGCGACCCCGACAACCAGTCTAACGGAGATTTTGACCGGGCTTGGGGGAACTGGAGTTGAAATGATTTTAATGTATACCAGCGATCTGCCCGTTACATCCCATCCCTTGGTTCCTGTGTTGCAGTTCAGCGATCAGAATGCGGCCAGCGAAAAGTTCCAAGACGATCTGGATTTTGTTCTGACTCAAGACCCTGGCGATTCGCCCAGCGACTTCTTGATGACCCAAATCGAAAACATGCTGACACAGCAATACTCACCGAAGTTACACCAACGTGGGTGCAGCAATTTTCAGGTAACCAGGGGAACCGTTGGTCTTTCCCTTTAATGCATTGGGGTGTGTAAACCTGCCTTTTCCACCTGGCCGATCAGTGTGAGCTCAAAGTTCTATGTTGACTA
Organism: Acidiferrobacteraceae bacterium; assembly: GCA_018698075.1. GTDB lineage: Bacteria > Pseudomonadota > Gammaproteobacteria > Arenicellales > UBA868 > UBA868. Next base: position 1,697 of record JABINT010000078.1, on the reverse strand, counting down.
GCGATCAAGTTTTGCACTATCACGAAAACGGTTACACGGTACCGGACTATCGCCTGTCCGATGAGGTTCTGGCCGACATTCGCAGCGATCATGATCGCTTGATATTACGAAACCCCCAGTTTCGCAATTATTGCCCCAACCTTCTGGCTCACGACTTGTGCTTTTTGAATTATGCTCGCATTCCAAAGATTCTGGATATGGTTGAACAGATCCTGGGATCAGATTTTGCACTTTGGAATTCCAGCTTTTTTGCAAAACCGGCCTGTGACGGGCAGGCGACCCCCTGGCATCAGGACGGCGAGTATTGGCCCCTGCGCCCACTGGCCACTTGTACCGTGTGGATGGCAATCGATAATGCAACGATAGACAATGGGTGTCTCAGACTTATCCCAGGCTCTCATAAGCAACAGATGTTGCGAGAACATCAGATCAACCCAAGCCCCGACCTGACTTTAAACCAGGAATTGATCGCAACAGAATTCTCCAAAGACGAAGCCGTCGATCTCACCCTTGAAGCAGGACAAATCTCTTTGCATGATATCTACCTGGTCCACGGTTCAGAAGAAAATAAATCACCCAATTCCAGGCGCGGGATGACTTTGCGATATATGCCAACAACTTCCGTTTTCGACCGTGATCTAGCTGCGCGCCAGGCCAAGGAGAAAAAACTGCTCGATCATACCCAACGGACGCTGTTTCTGATGCGTGGCACCGATATTTCCGGGCGAAACGACTTTCGTATTCGGCAATAGACAACCATGGTGAGCCATCGTTTCCTTTTCCAGTTTATGAACAGGTATTTCAGACAATGATCAAACCCAACCTAGCCGGCGTGATTGTTCCTGCCACCACCCCTTTCAATGCAGATGGCGAGATCGATTATGCTGCGGTTCCATTGCAAATTGACTGGCTGATCAACAATGGCGTACATGGCATTGCTGTGGGAGGCAGTACCGGTGAGGGCCACACCTTGGGCCCAAACGAGCACCTGCAGTTGGTAGAAACCACTGTAGCCGCTGTAGATGGGCGCGTGCCTGTGATCGCCGGCATCATTACCGACTCGACCCGTGAAGCCATCAGACGCGGTCGGCTGGTCAAAGACTCTGGCGTGGTAGCACTTCAGGTAACACCGGTTCATTATCTTTTCAAACCAACTGAAGAGGCCACGATTGAACATTTTCGATCTGTCACACAAGAAACCCAAATGCCCGTCATCATTTATAACGTGGTCCCCTGGAGTTACATCCAACCGGAACTCCTTTGCCGGTTGATGCAAGAGGTGCCCGGCGTAATCGGCGTTAAACAAAGCGCGGGCGACATGAAACTTTTTGCTGACCTGATGATCATGGCAAAACCGGGTGATCTCATCTTCAGCGCCGTTGATGCGCTACTTTATTCTTCTTACACACTTGGTGCACATGGTGCGATCGCAGCGATCCTAGCGGCGGCCCCCGGACCCAGCGTTGCACTTTGGGATGCTACAGTTGCGCGCGAGTCCGATAAGGCCCTTGACCTACATGAACGACTGCTTCGGCTATGGAACGCGATCAATGGTGACAACCTGCCAGCTTGCACTAAATATGCTCAAACTCTTCAGCAAATACCCGCAGGCCTGCCGCGAAAACCGATGACGGTACCCCAGGCATCCCAGCAATTGGCGATTCGGTCAGCACTTGAAGAATTACATCTAATTTGAT
>JABINT010000105.1 GCA_018698075.1 Acidiferrobacteraceae bacterium | reverse complement strand
GTCCAAGACCCGCCGGTCGAACTCCCCCAACTCATCCATGAACAGCACGCCGTTATGCGCCAGAGATATCTCCCCTGGCATCGCCCGGGCTCCACCACCGACTAGAGCTACCGGCGAGATACTGTGGTGTGGCGCTCGAAACGGACGCGTCTGCCAGTCGTTAATATCAAACCCTGAACGCGATACCGAGTAGATGGCGGCGGTTTCCAGCGCCTCAACATCCGTCATAGACGGCAACAGCCCTGCCAGGCGCTCTGCGAGCATCGTCTTGCCGCACCCGGGCGGACCCACCATCATCAGTGAGTGCTGACCGGCCGCCGCAATCTCCAATGCTCGACGACCCAGTTGCTGACCGCTCACCTGCTTCAGATCAGGTAGTGCGGGCGCCGCGGGCAACAACGGCGGCCTTGGCTGAGGAGCCACAGGAGCCGATGCCTCGCCTCGAAGATACGCAGTCAGTTGAGTCAAACTGACTGCGGGCACTACCTTGGCACTGCGAACCAGGCAGGCCTCGTCATAGTTCTCGCTCGGCAATGTGACTGGATGACCGACAGCGCTTGCCGCGAGCACCGCTGGCAAAACTCCTGGAACCGCCCGTAACTCCCCTCCGAGACTCAACTCGCCCAGATATTCCACATTGTCGAGCAGGCTGTGGCTTGGCAACTGCTGCGATGCGGCCAGAACACCTAGCGCGATCGGCAGATCAAAGCGACCACCCTGTTTGGGCAGATCAGCAGGTGCCAGATTGACCGTGATCCGACGTGCGGGAAAATCAAACCCCGAATTGATCAGCGCGCTACGGACCCGCTCACGACTCTCGCGGACAGCGGCTTCGGGAAGACCAACGATAGTGAACGACGGTAGTCCACCGGCAAGGTGGACTTCAACTGAAACAGGGGGTGCGTCGAGGCCGTTGCCAGCCCGGCTTTGCAATCTCGCGAGGGACATGTTGACAGCTCCTTGTCATAAATTTCCGATCCTTGGAATTGGTCTGCCGATCAGGGGTCGGCAGTGTCTTGTAGCGCTTTTTCCAGCTCACTGACCCGCTGTTGCAGCACTTCCAACTGCTCACGCGTTCGGGCCAGCACTTTCTGTTGAACATTGAGTTCTTCACGGGTAACAAGATTCATCTTGTCAAGCGATCCCTGTACCACGCCCCGCACGTTTTTCTTCACATCCTGGAGCAGTTCGCCAGGCACCACTTCGCCCAGTGATTCGGCAATTTTTTTCAGGGGCATTTTTTTCTCACCGTTCTACTGTACACGCTGTAGGCCACAAGAAATCTAATGTTACCAGAGGGGGAGGAAAATATTTTGTGAAAAACGCACCGATTCGGGGCAACCCCAGTTTGGGTGCGACCTGGCGGTGCAGATTCAAACCTCATCGCTTTATTTCGGCTTGATTTATTGACCCGGACATCAGCTTCTCCACCTGGCACGCAAATTGCTTATTCGGGTTAAGGCACTCGAATTGCCGTTGGGCAACAAAGTGCAAAGCTAAACCAATGCTACAGGAGAACACTGATGAAGCTGGTAACCGCAGTGATAAAGCCATTCCGGCTAGACGATGTGCGCGATGCCCTGGCCCAGATTGGGGTCAAAGGGATGACGGTCACCGAGGTCAAAGGTTTTGGCCGACAAAAAGGTCACACCGAGCTATACCGGGGTGCTGAATATGCCGTGGATTTTTTGCCCAAGATCAAGCTCGAAGTTGCCCTTTCAGCCGATCTGGTAGATCAGGCTATCGAGGCAATCACCAGTGCCGCCCAGACCGGAAAGATAGGCGATGGCAAGATATTTGTTTACAGCCTCGACCAGGTTATCCGGCTTCGTACCGGTGAGACTGGTAACGACGCCCTCTAACCCGAAACGAACGCCAGGAGAACACCATATGAAACTTTTTCTTGTACCCAACATGGCCCGACTGATGGTTGCCGTAGGCCTGTTCCTGAATGTCAATCAAGCATTTGCCGACGAGGTCGAACTCAGTGCAGGTGATACCGCGTGGATGCTCACTGCAACTGCTCTAGTGCTGTTTATGACCATCCCCGGCCTGTCACTGTTTTACGCAGGAATGGTTCGAGCCAAGAACGTCCTATCTGTACTGATGCAGTGTTTCACCATTACCGCCCTCATGACCATTCTCTGGGCACTATATGGATATTCCATCGCTTTTGGTGGTGAAGGGGCGTACTGGGGCGGACTAGAAAAACTGTTTTTGCGCGGCGTCACAGTGGATTCCCTTAGTGGGTCTATCCCGGAAACCGTCTTCATGACCTTCCAGATGACGTTTGCCATCATCACCCCGGCATTGATCGTCGGTGCGTTTGCCGAACGGATGAAGTTCTCCGCCATGCTCTGGTTCATGGGACTCTGGCTGACCCTCGTTTATGCACCTATTACGCACTGGGTCTGGGGTGATGGCGGGTGGCTGGGTAACATGGGGATACTGGACTTTGCCGGCGGTACCGTAGTTCACATCAATGCGGGAATCGCAGGGTTGGTCGCAGCCCTGGTGCTTGGCAAGCGTAAAGGGTATCCGACTTCCCCGATGCCGCCGCATAACCTAGGCTACACCATGATCGGCGCCGCCATGCTGTGGGTTGGCTGGTTTGGGTTCAATGCGGGTAGCGAATTGGCGGCGGACGGCACTGCCGGGATGGCGATGGCAGTCACCCAGATCGCAACCGCAGCCGCTGCACTGGGCTGGATGTTCTGTGAGTGGCTTTCGCACGGGAAACCCAGCGTACTTGGAATCGCTTCCGGTGCCGTTGGTGGACTGGTCGCAATCACACCAGCTTCAGGCTCCGTTGGCCCAATGGGAGCACTGGCCATCGGCATTGCGGCCGGTGTCGGGTGCTTTCTCGCAGCAACGACCCTTAAGCGAAAAATCGGCTATGACGACTCACTCGATGTGTTCGGAGTGCATGCGGTTGGCGGCATTATCGGCGCACTACTCACCGGGGTATTTGCAGCAGAAGCACTCGGTGGCGCAGGTTTTGGCAGTGGCATCAGTAGTATTGGCGAGCAGGTTCAAACACAGGCTATCGGCATCATCGCCACCATTATCTATACCGGCATAGTGAGTTTCATACTCCTCAAGGTTATCGACGGCGTGATGGGGCTTCGAGTCAATGAAGAGCAAGAAGCAGAAGGTCTCGATGTTGCCCTGCACGACGAGCGTGGGTACAACCTGAGCGCCTAGGCTCAAACCGGCTCTTAACTGGAAAGGCGCCCTTAGGGGCGCCTTTCTTATTTATTCACCCGGTCTTACTCGATACTGCACAAATGATTCATCACGCAATGACCGGGTCCATTGATCAAATGATTCCTCGGTCTTACGGCCGCGGATTACCTGCTCAGCTCGCCCACGCCGGACTTCATCACCAAGATCAACCTCCCGCTTGGCAGTGACCTGGACGATATGCCAACCGGCCCCGGCCTGAAAGACCGGGCTGACTTCGTCAATCACCAGGCGCTGTACCATTTGCCCCAACGCACCTGGCAGTTCCCTCAGGCTAACCCAGCCGAGGCTCCCCCCCAGCGCCCGGGTATTGGCATCCTCTGACTGCAAACGTGCCACCGCGTCAAAACTCTCTCCCCCGAGTATCCGCTCGCGTATATGCTCAAGTCGACTGCGTAACTGGTCTGCGGCTAGAAGGTTGCTGAAACGAACAAGGATATGGCGCACCTGGTACTGGGCGACAATGGTCTCAGACCCGCCACGCCGAGCCAGCAGCTTCAGCAGGTGCAAGCCATTAGGGCTACGAAAGACCTCAGATATGCCGCCCGCTAAGACTCCGTCGAGCGCACTCAGGAAAACATCAGGCAGTTGGTCCTCCTTGCGCCATCCCAGCAACCCGTCCTGAGCCGCCTCAGGGCTATCCGAATACTGTTGTGCTGCCTGCCCGAACGGTAGGCCGTCGAGAATACGCTGACGTATGTTCTGGGCCAGCTCCTGACGGCCAACAACCTCGACCTCGGAGCTGTCTGTCGGCACCTTCAAAAAGATATGGGCCAACTCGATTTCAACTGGTGTCAGTACTGATAACTCGGGATGTTGCTCCAGGTATTCATCAATTTCTATCTCAGTGACATTGACGGTGCCGCTGATCTGCCGATTAATCAGTTGACGGACTGTCAACTGCTTGCGCAGATCATCCAGGTAGTCAGCAAACCGGACCCTGTGCTGTTCTATCGTCTGGCGTAGTTGAGCCAGAGTCAGGCGGTTCTGTCCGGCAATACTCGAAAGCGCGTACTGTAATTCCTGGTTGCTCACGGTGATGTTGAGTCGCCCAGAAACCTCAAGGAGAATATGATCTACGATCAAGTCCTCGAGCAATTGGCGTGCGAGATTTTCACGAGGAGGTATCGTTTGACCGGCAGAACGCAATTCCATCTCGACCAGACCCATCTCCCGGTCAAGATCAGACTGGGTAATCACTCCCTCGTTGACGATAACCATAACCCGGTCAAGACCCTGGTCAGCCGAGGCTGTTGGGGCCGACTCCAGCAATAACATCGCAATACAACAAGCTGCAATCGACCTGAACAGCAATCCGCTATCGAGAATACGACAAAAATATTTCAACATAAGCTCGTGTCAATCGAAGTTCGGGGCCGTGACCGAAAAGCCCTCTTCGAATTGGTTACTGGAAATGCGCCCCAGACCCTTCAGGCTGAAAGTCGCCATGAACTGTAGGCCGCCCTCATCTTCCTCTTCACTTGGGCGGTCCTCCAGCGCTAGTTGAATCGCCCAGCAACAGGCGTCGTATCCCAGACTCACTCGCGTATAGGAGCCATCCTCGTCATCGTCGGATT
>JABINT010000054.1 GCA_018698075.1 Acidiferrobacteraceae bacterium | reverse complement strand
TTCTAATAATAATTCTAGTGGAGTCACTCGAGCCGGGATATGTGCACGCAGTGTTCAAATGGATCACGATGAGGCTGTTTTATATCGTGCAAAGGCCAAACTTCACGATTACGCGCGTATCAAAGGACAGCCGTTTTTCCTTGTAGCCTCTTTTACACACCCGCACGAGCCTTACTTTGCGTTGCAGAAATATTGGGATCGATACAGGCACGATGACATACCCATGCCAATCACCGAGCTTCAGCCAGAAGACAAACGTGAAGTACATACCCAGCGAATGTTGCATCACCATTCCTTAATAGATGGTGACATCAATAACGCACACATCCGTATCGCACGCCATGGATATCTATCTAATGTCTCATATTTTGACGATATGGTCGGAGATTTAATGGCTACGCTCGAACAAGCCGGCTTATTAGATAACACGATGATTGTGGTTACCTCTGATCATGGTGATATGCTGGGAGAACACGGACTCTGGTTTAAAAAGCATTTCTTCGATCATTGCTCCCGCGTACCCATGATTGTGCACGCGCCCAGGCATTTTTCCTCGGGTCGGAGTTTAAATAATGTGTCACTGGTTGATCTATTGCCAACACTATGCGAGTTTGCGGATTTCAATGTGGCCGAGCGTGCACCTCAACCGCTTGACGGAACCAGCCTGCTGCCACAGTGCGAGCATCCGGATGCTCGTGATGAGCGGCCAGTATTTGCTGAAATAACATCTGAGGGGGTTCCCGCGCCAATGTTAATGGTCCGAGATGGCCAGTTCAAATTGATCAAAGGTGGTCAGGCGCCAGCGGTGCTTTATGATCTAAAGAAAGACCCACAAGAGCAAAACAATGTTGCAGAACAAGCCAGTCTATTGGATGTGCGTGAGCGACTGGAGAATCTTGCTCTTAGCTGCTGGGATTACGATTCACTAGAAGAAGACATTCGACTCAGTCAGCGACGAAGGCGTCTAGTACAGGCAGCGCACGAGGTTGGGGATCCACCGGTATGGGATTCGCAACCAGAGGACCCGACACTTCCGTGGATCCACCGTGGGCCGGAGGAATACAACGATTGGGCTTGGCTGGGTATCACTAAGCAATAAACAGGTGACCGCAGGCTAATCCTGTTTGTGATGCATTTTTTTATTGCCAGCATCTGCTCTAGGTTGAGCCGCTATGAGTAAATCGAATAGTTTGAACAGCGACATCAAGAGTATGAAGCTCTATCGTCATGTGGATCGGGTGCTGACTGAACTTCAATACCTGGGCAAAAGCGAGCAGACGCCACTGTCCGCCAGTGAGCTTTCACCTTTTGATCAACTGCATTATCACGGCACTGAATCGGTTGATGAGGCGATTCGCGCAACTGGTATTACTGCGAGCAGTTCGGTTCTTGAGATCGGGTCAGGGCTCGGCGGCCCGGCCCGGCATATTGCCGCCACAGCAGGCGCCAAGGTTACTGCATTGGAATTGCAGAACGATCAAGACGAGCTGGCATCACACCTTAGCGCCCGTTGCGGCTTGGCAGAAAAAGTGGCTCATGTGTGCGGTGATTTTCTGACCCACGAGTGGTCTACGCTACATTTCGATGTGATTGTCAGTTGGCTTGCGCTTTATCACATTCCCGAGCGTAACGTGCTGCTGGAACGCTGCTACGGCTTACTGCAAAAAGGTGGCTACTTTTTTACCGAGGATCTTTATGCTCGCAAGGAGTTCACTGACTGGGAAAGATCTGAGCTTGCTACAGAGCTGTTCGCCAACTGCTTGCCAGATTATGACACCTATCTTCAGGATCTTAAGACAGCGGGATTTGAATTGGTGAGCGCTGAAGAGATGTCAGATGATTGGGCTGTGTTTACCCGTGAACGCCTGGCAGCTTACCGTGCCCACAAGGCCCGACACATAGATGTACACGGTGAGGCCGTGTTTACCGCCATGGAACACTTTTACGATGTAGTGGTGCGCCACTTTAGCGGAGGTAAACTCGGCGGCATCCGTATTGTCGCCCGCAAAGCCTGATAGCATTATTCACTTCCGTTTTGCTGATGAAAGTAGATAAAGCCTGTTAATGTGAAATGCTGATTCAGATCGATCGATCGATAAATGAGTTATAGCTCCCAATAAAAACAGACCTAATCGCTATGCAACCAAACGAACTTAACCCACTGATCACGCATTATGAGCAGGGCGGGATTCTTGGCAGGATCAAAGACGGCCTCAGCGCGCTTGGAAAAACACCAACGACGGTTACTGCGGAAGATCTCAGCCCGGTGGACGAGTTTCATATTGGTGGCCGTCAGGCAACTGGAGACTTTCTGGACCAGTTGCGACTTAACGCAAGTGATCACGTTCTGGATATCGGTTGTGGAATCGGGGGTGCTGCGCGCTTCACGGCGTCGCGTTATGGCAGCACGGTCACCGGGGTTGATCTGACTGGCGAGTATATTGAAACCGGCAATACATTGTGTTCGTGGGTTGGGCTTTCAAACCAGGTCACACTTTTGCATGAAAGCGCAACGGACATGCCTTTTGAAGATGGCAGTTTCGACGCAGCTTATATGTTGCATGTGGGTATGAATATTGAGCATAAGGCGGCATTGGCCAAGGAAATTAACCGTGTGCTTAAGCCCGGAGCGCATCTGGGGATTTTTGATGTGATGCGAATCGGCGATGGGGACCTGGATTTTCCATTGCCGTGGTCCTCGCTGCCTGAAACAAGCGCCGTCGCTACGCCCGACGAATACAAGAAAGCCCTGGCAAGCACAGGCTTTAAATTGATTGCAGAGCGCAACCGCCGCGATTTCGCAATGGCGTTTTTCGCCGACTTACAAGTGCGTATGGCAGACTCCCAGGGACCGCCACCATTGGGGTTGCACATTCTGATGGGGGAGAAGACATCTGAAAAAATCAGCAATGTGGTAGCACAACTGTCAAAGAACTGTATCGCGCCCATTGAACTAATTGCCGAAAAACGACTCTGACTTTTAATCAGGTGGTCGCAGGTTCGAACCCTGCACGGCCCACCATAAATCAAACATGATCAATCCCCGCACACAATTGACTGCCGACCAATTACAAAAGCCTGGCATAGCAGCAGGCCAGGTTGATAATGCCTTTTTTGCGCCCATTGAGCCTGCGGGCGAGGCCCAGCATGGCTTAGCTGCATCGATTGCGATACCACAGACGCCAATGCAATCTAACCAGCCCGGCGTTAAGGTCAATGGCAAAGCCATTGATGTTTTTCCAGCGGTTATTTTGCGTCTTAGCAGCAGTGAAGGCGATCTGGTGCCGCTTGATCGCGGCCTGTTAAGAGATTCCGATGGAGACAGTTATTGGGATCTCACGTTATCACCGGGAAAAGTCTTCTTCGAAGCATCAGACGGACGTTGGTCTCGCGCTGCATTGCCATTTCAATTGAGCAATATCTTTGAAAATGATACCCATCACGGTATTGCAACCTTTTTATTTAACGAAACGGATATCTCGTCAATTTTCTTCCAGATCGTTGCCGAGACTAAGGCCTTTTTAGTACCGGATAATCTTCTGGCATGGGGTTGGTTAGAGGGGCGTGTACAAAGTCTGGGCCTTGATGAGTGCGATTTAGCGCGCAAAGCGTACCGGGAAGAAAAACGCGATAGATTGCCAATGAAATCATTGAATATCTGGCACTCACAAGCTACTGAAGATCTCATGCGAGATATAGGGCAAGGTTTCGGCAGTGAGACGAGTATTGTCAATGGCCTGGTTAAGGACCAGGTGATTTACGCAACGCCTTGTCGGATGGCAAGGGGTGATTATCCTTATCCTCGTTCGATGAAGTTTGGCATCTGGTCTGCAACCAAGACGGCTTTTTGTACCATTGCATACCTGCGTCTTGCACAAGTGATGAAAGAAGATCCACGGAGTTACGAAGTGGCCACCTTGTTGCCTGAGGCCAGAGGAAATGAGAAGTGGGCGGGTATCACGATTGGCCATTGCATGGACATGGCTACGGGCATTGGCACCGGTGCCCAAAACGGTACAGAGCCAAATGTTTTTGGAGATTACCTGATTGAACCGTGGCAATCACGGGAGTCAGAAGAAGGGCTCAACACCTATAACCACTATCACAATTGGTTTCTTGCACCGAGCCAGCACGCGAAGAATCTTGCCGCATTTGCCTGTCCGAGTTATCCGTGGTCTGCGGGTGCTGTTGCCCGCTATCGTGACCAGGATCTGTACATAGCAGGCGCCGCCCTGGACGCTCTGTTGAAATTGCACCGGGGCCCTGATTCACGCCTGTGGGATATGGTTCGTGACGAGGTCTATGAACCAGCCGGCATTCACCATGCGGTTAAGTTTCATACGATTGAGTCCGACCCTGCGAGCGAAGCACCGCTGACCGATGCCGGGCTGCTGTTAACCATGGATGACGTAGCCGCCCTTGGAAAGTTGATTCTTGATGATGGAAAAATCCAGGATCAGCAAATTCTTGACCCGCAGTTATTGAACGGTATTTTTTCGTTCGACACAAATAAAGGCCTCCCCACAGGAACCTATACCGAACATGGGCAAGTGTATTACTACGGCGCGACCTGGCACCTGCCTTATCAGTCGCGCGGTGGGCAAAAAATGTGGATACCCACTATGAGGGGCTATGGTGGGCAATATATTCAAATCTTGCCTAACCGGACGATTAGTTTTCGCTTTGGGTTCGATTCCTACGAGACAGATGAGCGTTATGACGGACTTAAACTGGTAAGGCTGGCCGATGCAATTGATCCGTTCTAAACCAGGTGTGCCGGGGCTTTGTCATAAAAAAGAAGTTAAAAAAGGCCCCTCCTGATTGGCTAAAGGCCGGTTCAATTCTGACGATAACCTTGCCTAAGGCTCCTATCAGGAAATGCACATCTGACGGCCACCTTATGATCGAGGCCAAACCGGCCATGACGTCGCTGCCAAAGTATCAGATAGTAAAGCGGTCCAACTCAAGATGATCGGTGCGATACACGAGCGTGCTGGACGGGAGTGAACTGGAAGCGATGACCCCGGGTTGGAAGGATTGCGCCAATGGACGTGATGTAGTGTTTTCCAGTGGTCAGTCAGTCGGGATTAGCGACTTGAGCGGGCTTTGAGGCTCACGAACGGACTAAAGCAGTCTAGGCAAGACAGAATAGACTGCGCATTTGTTTGATTCATCGCAAATCGATTACCCAATAACGATCCACTGTCGGTGTTATTGATCCATTGCTCAATGACTCATAATTGTTAAGAAAAGTGAAGCGCGGAAGGTTGGATCTCACGGAACACTGGCGGCCGGCTTAAGAAGTTGCCCAGTGCTCAGCCTCTGAATCCTGAATGGAAAACAGCAATGACTGCAAGATTTGAACTAAGAGCGCGGTATATAGAAGGATGGTACGAGCTTGATGCCGAAAAGCTGGTAGCGGCAGCATCATCTGATTTTATATTTGATGATCCCGCTGAAACATCACCCGTCAACAAAGAATCATTGGCGCAATACATGGTTCGGTGGGATGCACGAACTCGATTACTGGGCGCGACAAACGTATGGAGCCTTTCAGACGAGGTCCGCCAGGATAACAATGGGATCTTGACCGATTGGGAGTGGTGGGAGTTAAAAGGCACTGAACTCTGCGGCATGGCGATAGTCAAAACCAGGAACGATGGGGTGTTTCTTGAACGGATAACGTATTTTGATCGAGCCCAGCAAAAGGGATGAGTCGAGCCAGAACAGCTGCCAGGAATAATCCTCTTTAATGGAGGCGCCAAACTATTGTTGTAAAATTGGATCACAGGTCACATAAACATTTAAAAAATCTGGAGAAACAGATATGGCAGTTTCAGTGCAAGTACTTTATCCGGTAGGTGAAGGCACCACTTTTGATTACGATTATTATCTTAGCCAGCATATGGCTATCGTTGGCGACGTCATGGGGGAGCACATTGAAAGCACTTTAGTCACCAAGGGTCTTGCGGGTGGGCCGGGAGTCCCAGCGGGCTACCATGCTATCGCAACAATTGTATTTTCGAACCAGTCGGCAATGGATGCCGCTTTGGCGAACGCGGGCCCGGCCCTTGACGATATCCCAAACTTTACAAACACGCAGCCACAAATGTTAATCGGTGAGGTAGTCGGTTAACCTGGGCGATGTTTAGGAGTGCAAGCCTGGCCATCAGGCTGAGGTTATAGGAGGCGAGCCTTGTGTCATGATTGAATTCGACAGCCAGACTGCAGCAAGCTACTCCCAGAACTGAGTCTTGCTGCCAGACTTCTGACTCTCTACAAAACCCCGCTTTAGCGGGGTTTCTTTTTGCTGCAGCATACTTGCTTGCCCAGGATGTCCCGCCTCTCGGATTCGAAGTCGCAGGTAGAACAGCAATAGCACTTGCGTCTGCTTTGCAATACCGCGGTGATCATATCTCCTAAATTCTTTTGCTCACAATGAGTTCACGGCCTACAGGATCGCTCCAGGCCAACGGTAATTGCTTTGCGGCAATGCTGCTCTGGGCCACCGGTTTTGTCGCCTTAGAGTATCTGCTGGATGATTGGGGTGTCTTGTCATTATCCTCGCTGCGTTTGACGGTCAGTGTCATCTTTTTAGTGCTGTGGTGGGGTTGGACCGAAGGGTGGACCAAAGTTTTTGGAGCGCCTTGGCGAAAAGGCGTAGTTATTGGTGGTCTGGGGTGGGGGGTTGGCTCGGTCTTTCTTTTAATGGGTCAGAAGTTGTCGGACCCGGTGACTGTCACAATCGTTGTGGCAATGATGCCGATCGCAGGTGCGGCTACGGAGATCGTATTTGACAACCGCCGGTTGTCATGGCGTCTGGTTGTCGGAATTATCCTGGCAGTTCTCGGGGGCTATCTTGCGACCGGCGCGCAATTGACACAAGGGCATTTTGGCTTTGGGGTGGTGTTGTGTCTTGGTGCGATATTTCTGTTTGCCTGGGTTACTCGTGCGACGACCCGTCAGCTCGAACCGCTTAGCCGTACTGGGCAGACAGCAGTGACGCTTAGTGGGGGAATGTTGGTAACCCTGGCGTGGTGCGGGATCTCAATTGTGGCCGGCCTTGGAGAAACCGATATAGGCACAATCGATACAGCAGACTTGTTGCCCCTGTTTATTGTTTTATTGCCTTCATCGGGTATCGCGCAACTGTTGTGGATTCGTGGGGCAGGGAAACTGGGCATTTTGCTCGCATCCTTTCATATGAATGCGGTACCGTTTTACGTGATGATCATTCTTGTTTCATTATCCCTTGGCCAGTGGCATTGGCTGCAGGCGGGTGCGGTAGCGTTGGTGGCTCTGGGCGTGCTGGTTTCCCAGATGAGCCCAGGCGTATTTACCCGGGGGCGGAAAACATCGCAGACTCGCCTTGATTAAGCCGGTGGGCAATTCCCAGTTGTTCATCATCAGCCAGGGACAGTCCGTGGGTTTGGCAAAATTCCAGGGCATCGTCAATGTTGGCCAGCGCATGTTCCGGATGGTGTGCATCCGAATTACAGATTACGGTTATCTGGTAATCTGAGGCGATTGCCCAGAACTGTCCCCATGGGTAGCCCGGGATTCCTTTGGTGTTATTGGCCGCCTGTTTACGAAAACCACCTCCGTTGACTTCGATCGGTTTATTGCACGCCTCAGCCGCTGCGAGTATGTCGTGGGTGCAGGCAGTCAGATCTTCAGTCCAGCTTTTGTTGGATAGGCCAAAGACATCTGGGTGAGCGATAAAAGAATAAAGATCGGATTCCATCATTTCGCACAGGTGAGCACTGTAGGCCCGCAGTTTGGCTGCATTACTCATGCCAGAATATGAATCTTCCCATTTACCGTTTATTGGCGTGTAGTGCCCGGCACCGATCAGGTAGTCGAACTGGCGCTCACCCAGGATTTCATCCTGATAGAAACTGCGAGCGTCCTTAAAGTCCTCACACTCCAGCCCCATTAGTACAGTCATGTCGGTAAAGCGCAACCGGGCATCTTCTACTGCCTGTTGGTATCCATCTAGTTCTGCCAGCGCCATGCGGACATTGTTGAAACGATCTTTGGGCAGGGGCGTGTGATCCGAGATGCCGTAGGTGTCAGCACCGCACTCGTGGGCCGCAGATACATAGTCAAGGGCATCCCCGGTCGCATGTTTGCAACGATAGGTGTGGGAGTGCAGATTGCGTCTGAGCGCTTTAGCTATGTTCATGGCTTTGTTGTTGGTGTGTGCCAGGTTTCACTAAGGAAGGCCATAAGATATTACAGGTAAATGACGGCTTGCCCACCTTCGCTAGGATCTTATCCGGGCACTCAAGTAAACTTGGCTGATTGAGGGTCGACCCACAGTACCTATTGACCGGGAAAATTCAGGTGATGAGCAAAAGTATTATTTTACTGACAGTGAGTTGTTTATTATGGCTTGCTCCAGCAAGGGCTGAACAGGTCGGTGCGCAGATTTACGACAATCAGTGCAAATCCTGCCATGGCAGCGAAGGATTGGCGCTTGATACGCCCATTTTGCATGGTCAAGAGCCGGCATATATCGTGAAGTCACTCCAGGCATTTAAGAAAGAGATACGTAAGGATCAGATCATGGGCAGCATGAATGCCATTGCAGCAAGTTTATCGCTGGATGATATGAAAGCGGTAGCCCATTTTCTTGCGGGGCAGGATTCCTGCGACATCGAGCTTGAGATCGATTACAGCCGTGAGGGCTTTCGCAATGAATTCTCCAAGGGAAAGCAGAAATATGCCGAATCCAATTGCAGCCACTGCCATTCGAGTTTTCATCATTATGCGCCTCG
>JABINT010000028.1 GCA_018698075.1 Acidiferrobacteraceae bacterium | reverse complement strand
GGCGGGGTTATTCGCCCGCCTCACTTCGGGATTTCTGCAACCGGATCGGAGTCACACGCAATCAACAGCATGTTGAACTCAGCGTGCTGGAAAACTGCGTCCGTGAGGATCTGGATCGAACTGCTGCACGGGCCTTTGCTGTGATTCGCCCTCTCAAACTGGTGATCGACAACTACCCACAAGACCAGGAAGAATTCTTTGAGGCCGCCAACCATCCGGCGGACCCCTCTCGTGGCTCTAGGGCTGTGAGTTTCTGCCGCGAACTTTATATCGAACATGACGACTTCATCGAAGATCCGCCGCGAAAATTCTTCCGCCTCTCTCCTGGGCGCGAAGTGCGACTACGCTATGCCTACCTGATCACGTGCACCAAGGTGATCCACGATGAGCAAGGCAACGTCACACAAGTGCACTGCACCTATGACCCTCAAAGCCGTGGCGGCAATCCAGCTGACGGCCGCAAGGTCAAAGGTACCATTCATTGGACCTCAGTGCGTCACAGCAAGAAGGCGCAGGTTCGGTTATATGAGCCGCTGTTCAATGAGTCACAGCCGCGCTTCTCTTCTCAGGAAGATCTTCACGATAGCCTTAATGAACATTCACTGGTCACAATAGATGATGCACAGATTGAGCCAAGCCTGACAGAGGCCGCTGCGGGCAATACCTTCCAGTTCGAACGGCTCGGTTACTTCTGTGTTGACCGCGATAGCGCGCCAGAACAAATGATATTTAACCGAACTGTCCCTTTGCGCGAGACCTGGGCGCGGGTAAAGGCGCGCTGAGCGAAAACTATTCGAGCCCGGTTCAGCCTGGAACTCGGGTCAGGTCCCGGCTTGCGATTCCCGGACCCGACGGGTTGCCCACCAGGAACCAACATTCGCTTGCAGTACCAAAGCGCTTGGTGTCACCACCAGAGTGAGCACCGTGGCAAAACTCAGACCGAAAACGATAGAGGTGGAAAGCTGCGTCCACCACTGTGTAGAGGGCGCCCCCTGAGTCACCTCTCGCGAAAGGAAATCTATATTAATACCAAGCATCATCGGCAACAGTCCCAGTATGGTTGTCACCGTGGTTAGCATCACTGGACGCAGCCGCTGAGCCCCAGTGCGCAACACAGCCTCCACTGGATCTGCGATGGTCTGGCGAAGTCGCACATAGGTGTCAATCAGCACAATATTATTGTTGACCACAATACCGGCCAAGGCGATCACACCAATGCCGTTCATAACGATGCCAAAAGGTGATCCGGTAGCCATTAAACCAATCAGCACTCCGACCGTAGACATTACTACAGCGAAAAGTATCAGTAAGGCTTGATAAAAACTGTTGAACTGCGTTACCAGTATCAGGCCCATCACGAACAATGCCACCAAGAAAGCCTTACTCAGGAACGCCTTGGCCTTGGCCTGTTCTTCATCCTCACCCTTAAATGTCACCTGGATCCGAGGATCAAGAGGAGACTTCGCCAGCCACGACTCTAGTTCTTGCAATTTGGTGTCGGCCAGCACTCCCTCATCAACATCTGCTTTGACTGTGATTACCCTAAACCCGTCGACGCGCTTGAGCATCCCAGTTTTTTGGCGAGCCTCACGCACCACAAAGTTCGAGACCGGTACCGAACCCTCTGCAGTGCTGACACGAACCTCGCTCAAACCCGTAACAGTTCTGTCGGATTCAGGAAAACGCACTCTAATTTCGATCTCTTCTGCACTGTCGTCAGGACGGTATTCGCCAATTTTGTAACCGCCAGTCGCCATCTGGATCATATTGCCGACCTTGCCAATATCGACCCCGTACTTGGCGGCCTGGGCGCGGTCGACCTGCAGGGTCCAATCGATACCAGGCAAGGGCCGGGAGTCCTCGATACTATTCAGCCCGCTCATACCGTCGAACTGAGCCCGAACTATTGCAGCGGCCGGTACCAGCAACTCCGGATAATAGGAAGAAAGTTGTAGTTGGAGCGGCTTGCCGACGGGGGGTCCACCTTCTTCCTTGCGCAAGTCAATAATCACCCCGGAAAAATCAACCAAGCGCTCACGCAATGTCTCAAAAATCTGGTTGACCCGTGGCCGGTGGCGCCAGTCAGCAAACTCCAGTGATATCGAGCCGACGATATCCTCGGCTTCTTCGCTGTTGGCATCGCCACCCACTCGCGTATAAAAAGTACGTACGCCGCGAATATCCAAAACCCGTTGCTCCACCGCCCGCATGATTTCATCCTGCTCATCTACCGACAGGTTGCCACGCGCACGGACCTGAATCTGAGCATTATCAGGTTCAACATCGGGGAAAAATTCCACCCCGGGGCCGATGCGTCCGTAAAGGAGGAGTACGCCAATAAGCAATCCTATTGCCAAAGCCATCACCTGGCCAGGTCGTTTCACCGCCTGGGCCAAGAGCGTGAGATATCGACCGGTAAATCCGCTGATACTGAAAAGATCTCCGCTTTCCCCTGCATTCAGTGTGCGCAAGGCTCGATCGCTGATGTCAGCGGGTTTACCTATTAATGCCCCGATGGTTGGTACGAAAATAAGGGCCATCAACAATGAGGCGCTCAGGGTCATCAGCACTGTCATTGGCAGAAACTTCATGAACTCACCGACGATCCCAGGCCAGAACACCAGCGGCAAAAAGGCCGCAAGTGTGGTCGCAGTCGAAGCAATGATTGGGGCGGCCATGCGCTGAGAAGCCTGCAGATAAGCCTGCCGGCGGGGAACTGCTTCACTCAACCTACGGTCGGCAAACTCGGTTACGACGATGGCGCCATCCACGAGCATCCCCACCGCAAGAATAAGACTGAACAACACTACGATGTTGAGTGACACCTCCAGCAGGTAAAGCAATAGCAAGGCGGTTAGAAAAGAACCAGGAATCGCAATTCCAACTAAGGCGCCACTGCGCACACCAAGCGCGGCAATAACAACCACCATCACCAGAATGACAGCACTAAGGACACTATTCTGCAAGTCACTCAGCATCGTGCGAATCTGGCCGGAACGGTCCTGCGAGTAACTGACCTTTACCGACTCGCGCAGTGTTGTTGGCCACTTGAGCTGTTCACTTGTGACCACCGCCCGGATTTTTTCAATCGTGGCGATGACATTTTCTCCAGAACGTTTCGATACTTCCAATGCCACAGCAGGTTTACCGTTGACCCGGGCATAACTTGAAGGATCCCGGAAAGTGCGCCGTACCTGGGCAATATCACCGACAGTGACCACTGAGTCGCCATCAGTTAAAACCGGCAAGCCAACGATATCGAGCACACTTTCAAATAGACCGGGTACCTTGATCGAAAAGCGGCCCTGCCCGGTGTCCTGTACTCCGGCGGCCACCAACAGGTTCGAGCCACTTACGGTAGCTGCCGCGAGGGCGGGATCAAGCCCGTAACTCTCTAAGCGCAAAGGATCAACGATGACTTCCACAACCTCATCTCGATTACCGGCAAGTTTTGCCTCAAGCACCTCTCCAATTCCCTCGACGGCATCCTTGAGATTCCGGGCGAGATCATAGAGCGCACGATCCGGGACATCTCCCGAAAGAATGACGACGACAACCGGAAACAAACTGAAATTAACCTCGTGCACTTCGGGATCATCAGACGCTGTCGGGAGTTGGGTTTTGGCCAGATCGACCGCCTCCCGGACATCCTGCAGCGCGGTATCCGCATCGAACCCCGCGTCAAACTCCAATAACACGTTGGCGCCCCCCTCATAGCCGGACGAACGCATCTCCTTAACCCCTTCTATCGTCTTCAACTCCTGCTCCAGGGGTCGAATCAGTAGACGCTCGGCGTCTTCCGGGGATATGCCGTCATGGTTCACCGTGACATAAATAATCGGAATATCGATATCCGGCTCGGATTCTTTTGGAATATCCCGGTAGGCAAATGAGCCCGCGATAAGAATGAACACCAGAACGGAAAGCACTGTCCGCGAATAACTGAACGCTGTGCCAATGAAAGACATAAATCTCAGCCG
This sequence comes from Acidiferrobacteraceae bacterium, assembly GCA_018698075.1. Lineage (GTDB taxonomy): Bacteria > Pseudomonadota > Gammaproteobacteria > Arenicellales > UBA868 > UBA868. The sequence continues at coordinate 1,713 of JABINT010000028.1, read as the reverse complement.
CGGCCTATTGCACGCTGCGGCTGACCGTCACCTGCTGGCCCGCCGAGACAAATTCGTGCCCCACCGTGATCAGTTCGATCGTATCCGGCAATCCGCCCAGCCACATGCCATCAGGAGTGTCCGAGATCAGATCTACCGGCAGGAAACGTACCCGGCTGCTGTTATCAATAATCTTGACACCAACCCGACCTTCGTCATCCAGGGTAAGCACCGCAGGGGTGAGGCGATGCCCCGGGGTGCTGCCCAAGTTCAAACTGATCTTGGCCGTCATCCCACTGGCCACCCCAAGATTCTGATTGGACGCGGTGACTTCGACTCGAAAGGTCCGGGTTGCGCTATCGCTCGCGTGAGCAATAAAGGTCACCGTGCCGGTTAGCTGTTGACCGCCGGACAAAGTCAATTGAGCCGGCATTCCGGTGTGCAGTTGTCCGATATCCCGCTCTGAGGCCTGGCCACTGATAACCACCTCCGACAAATCCAACAAATCCGCGACTGGATCTCCCACATCGAGATAGTCGCCAATCTCAACGAAACGTCGTTCAATGATCCCTGCGAAAGGTGCTGTTACCCGGGTATGGCGCATCTCAAGCTCAATACCTTGCAACGAGGCTTTGGCCGCTTCCAGCAGTGCCTGAGCCTCGGCCACCGTGGTCTTAGAGGTGAGTTTCTTTTTCGAAAGCTCAGACGCTGCCCGATACTCGGCCTGGCGCTGCGCTACCAGTGCCTTCGCCTGGCGCTGACGGGCTTTGCGGTCACGGATATCAATCCGTATCACCAGATCACCGACCTTCAGGGTCTCGCCTTCATCAGAGTGAACCACGACAACAGCGCCAGCTGTCTGCGCCCGCAACTGTACAGAGCGCTTCGGCTGTGTCACTCCCATCAAGTGAAGTTTCCGTGAGACGGGAACCGCAACCAGGGTTCTGACCTGAACAGCGGGTGGTCGCACCAATTGAGAGCCGGTATTTTCGGCTGAACCCGCCGCTACACTGGGCGCGGATGCGGGCTTTGGGTCAAGCAGCAGACCCGAGCCAATCCAGGCGCTGACGGCCAACAGTAGTATGGCCGCAAGGGCAACAGATTTTCTCATTTCGGCATATTCCTTAGCGCCCATCCATACGAGCGGGGGCGTGTCAAAACTTCGATTGAAGAATAACTACTCAATCAGACTCAATTCAAGAATCTGCGATCAACCGGCGGGTACCAGCTCGGCCCCAGACCTTGCGTTGCCATTGTGATCAAAACGCCCACCCACCGAGTACAGCCACTATCGTTATTCTCATTCGCTGATCTTTTAGGCGGAAAAGTTCGAAAAACATTATAACCTTGAGTCCTGCGAAGATACCGGTATTGCTTGCGCTTATGACATAAGTCAGCCCTGGGTGCCGACTCTGGAGATACATTTCAGGGTATCAATCCAAATACTGGTCTGCTTTGTCTTAGCATGTACGCGTTATCCGAGAGTCTGTGTCACCTAACCCTGTATTTAATCCGGATCTGATCCGACGCTACGATCACGCCGGGCCACGCTACACTTCCTACCTTACGGCTATGCCGTTTGGTTAGCGGCAATGGAAGTGACCCGAATGGTTGAACAGGACGTCGCCCCAACTGCTGATCCCGACAGCGCCATAGTCCACGGCTACCGTCAGCGAGTCGGATCATTACGCCTGACTGGCATGGTTGGATTAAATGCGAGATTGGCTATCGAGC
>JABINT010000144.1 GCA_018698075.1 Acidiferrobacteraceae bacterium | reverse complement strand
TCGGGGTACCGATGACCCAGCGAGCGGTACGCAAAAGAGGACTCAATCAGGCCGTCTTTCTGGCACGGCTGATAGGCCGGCAACTCGACATACCCGCCAGAAGCTCACTGATAAAAAAGCTACGGGAAACTGATCGTCAATCCACATTGAACGCGTCTAAAAGACAGCGCAACCTCAAAGGCGCCTTTCATTGCAAAGGGTCACTGGAAGGCAAATATATTGCGCTGGTGGATGACATTCTCACCACCGGCGCCACTGCCAACGAGATCAGTAAAGTGCTAAAGGCTGCGGGTGCTAATCGTGTTGATGTCTGGGTCTGTGCGCGTACACCTGAGGGATAATGTTGCGACAGCCCCTGCGAAGAACCTTAACCAAAACAAGGAGCCCCGGCGGTACCGGGGCTCGAAATGTTGGCCTCCGCTTTTCGGAAGCGAGTGATCGTGGCCTGTTCGTTACGCTGCTACTTACACGCAGCAGGCAGGAAACTGTCGCTAATCGAGCCGCCATCACATATCCAGGTTATCGATCCTGTACCCGCTGCTGCTGTCAGCGTAAGAGTCTTGCCCTGTATATCAGAATTCACTGGTGCAGCAGCACCCATGGTAACTGTGATTACACTCGGGTCCGTGCCGGACGTGGAGATTTCCACGGAAGCCGTGTACTTGCCCACGTAATCGGCGCTGGCGCCTGCCACCTCATTTGTACCTGGCCACGAACTATTGGTCTGATAGTACTCTGCCACCGCGGTTTTGGCAGAGCCTGCCAGTTGTATGCCCTCAGCGACCTGGGTGCGCCCGACATAACTCGTATACTGCGGTATCGCAATCGCCGCCAGGATGCCGATGATCGCGACCACGATCATCAGCTCGATTAAAGTGAAACCACCCTGTTTTCTATCAGTCCTATCATTCGTTTGTTTCATTTAATTTCCCTTCCTTTGTTCATCTGGAACTCGTTGTAGTGTAACTTATATTCTATTCAGTCAAGGGATGCAGTCAGTGTGATAGCGATCACACTTAACAGCGCTTTTATCTAAGGCTGGGCTTTTATCGCTGCACTTTCGTTGAGATAATCTGTTACAGTTTCGTTAATATTATAGAGCGAAAATCGCTCAGCGGTCTATTCTAAAGGACTAGCTCTACGAACCCTTTTCCGCTGGGCAACACCGCCAGATACTTGTTATGGAAAACAGCCAAGCCGCGTACTCGATTGCCGTCAGGGGCGCCACTTTAAGTGGGCTGGCGCGTCGCGTGGTGGAGCGCCAATTAGTTACTCGTGAGCGTTCACGTGAGATTCATGATGCCTCGCAAACAAATCACCACTCTTTTTTGCGTGAAGCCCTGGCCCAACCAGAGATCGACCGCGGGCGATTACTGTGCTGCGCCTCCGAGGAATCAGGTATGCCGCTCATGGATTTGGCGGCGTTCGATCTTAGCCAGCGACCGTTGGATTTAGTCGATACCCGCTTTTTGGAAACTCACGAGGTACTTCCACTTTTTCAACGCGACTCAAAGGTCTTTCTCGCCGTATCTGATCCTGCCGATATTACCGGGCTCGATGCCTTCATCTTTCAGACCGGTTTTGGCGTAGAGGCCATCCTGGTTGATGTGGATCTGCTCAACAAGGTCATCCGTGACATTGTCAGCGGCATCAGTTCAGAACTGGCCGACCTGAATCAGGATGACAACCTCGACAGCATAGCTGGAGAGGATTCCAAAATCCCGGGCGCCAAAGATGCCGAGGTCGATACTCCGGTGGTGCGCTTTGTAAACAAAATTTTTATGGATGCAATACGTCAAAAAGCATCTGACATACACATCGAGCCGTATGAAGAAAAACTCCGGATTCGGTACCGACTCGATGGCGTACTCCACGAAATCGCAACCCCGCCACTATCCCTCAGCGCCAGAATCACAGCGCGTATCAAGATACTGTCACGCCTGGATATCGCTGAACGGCGGATGCCCCAGGACGGGCGGATGAAACTGCGGTTGTCCAAGGACCACCAGATCGATTTTCGCGTCAGTACGCTGCCCACCCAGTTTGGCGAAAAAGTCGTCATCCGCGTGCTCGACAGCAGCGGTAGCGATCTGGGACTGGAAGCGTTGGGCCTGGAACCCGAGCAATTTAGCCTTTACGAAACCGCAATCCGTAAACCCTATGGCATGATACTGGTAACCGGGCCTACCGGCAGTGGCAAGACAATATCGCTGTACTCAGCCCTGTCTACACTGAATTCGCCGGTGGTCAATATCAGCAGTGTCGAGGACCCCATTGAAATCAACCTTGAGGGCATTAATCAGGTCAATATCAATGAAAGAGCCGGCCTGACCTTTGCCACAGCGCTACGCTCCTTTTTACGACAGGACCCAGATATCATTATGGTTGGCGAGATTCGCGATCTGGAAACCGCTGATATCGCGGTGAAAGCCTCGCAAACCGGGCACCTGGTGCTGTCTACCCTGCACACCAACGATGCACCAGCCACAGTGGTCCGGCTATTGAATATGGGTGTAGAGCCTTTCAACGTCGCGTCTTCAGTCCACCTGATCATGGCACAGCGACTGATCCGCCGACTGTGTAACACTTGCCGCAAACCGACCAAATACCCTGAAGAGGTGCTGCTCAGCGCCGGATTCTTACCGTCGGAAGATCACAAGAAACTAGAGTTGTTTGGGCCTAACGGCTGTGACGAATGCACTGGTGGTTACAAGGGGCGCACTGGAATTTTCCAGGTGATGCCTGTCAGTGAAGCCGTTACCAGCCTGATTATCCGTAATGCCGGCCAGGATCAAATCGAGCAACAAGCTGCAACCGAGGGTGTAATGACCCTACGCCAGGCTGGGCTGGTCAAAGTGCGCTCAGGCATCACCAGCCTAGATGAAGTGCTGCGAGTCACCAGCGCCTGAGCTCTTGGTCGCTAAAGCCGAAAAACAACTGGCAACCTTCACCTGGTCGGGCACCGACCGCCAGGGCAAGAAAGTCTCGGGTGAACTGGAAGCTCAGGGGCCTGCTTTTGTGCGCAGTACCCTGCGCCGTGAAGGCATCAGCGCCAAAACGATTCGCAAGAAACCCAAACCGCTTTTTAGCAAGAAGATCAAACCCAAAGATATTTCCATTGCCAGCCGACAGGTAGCCACCATGCTGGGCGCAGGTATTCCGATCGCCCAATCATACAAGGCCATCGCCGTCGGCACCGATCACCCGGGGATTCGGGATGTCTTTGACCGCATTCGTGCCGACGTAGAAAGTGGTACCAACCTGAGCGAAGCGTTGGCAAAGTTTCCCCGCCAGTTCGACGAGCTTTATACCAGCCTTGTGGCCGTAGGTGAGCGCTCCGGCAACCTGGACGACCTGATGGACAAAGTCGCCACCTACATGGAAAACCTGGAGGAGATTAAATCCAAGGTTAAAGGCGCTATGTGGTACCCGGCAGCCGTTATGGTGGTGGGCTTTGTCGTCACCGTACTGCTGCTGGTGTTTGTTATTCCCCAGTTTGAGGATCTATTCGCCGGGTTTGGCGCTAGCCTCCCTGGACTGACTGCGGCGGTGATTGATCTATCCAAAAGCTTTCGGGATTACTGGATACAGGTGTTTGTCGTTATCGTCGGCACCTTCATGGCAATGTCTATGACCTATCGCCGTTCGCCTGCTATGCGCCATGGGGTCGATCGCCTGTCGTTGCGCTTGCCGGTTTTCGGCGGGATCCTGCGCAAGGCCTCGATTTCACGCTACGCACGCACCCTGGCAACTATGTTTGGCTCCGGCGTTCCCCTGGTCGAGGGGCTCCAATCGGTCGCTGGCGCCACCGGTAACCGTATCTACCATGATGCCTGCTTGGAGATCCGCGAATCGGTCAGTACCGGCCAAGCTCTTTCTGTGGCAATGGCGGAGACTGGTTTGTTCCCGGCCATGATTCTGCAGATGACCACAACCGGTGAGGAATCCGGTGAACTGGAGAAAATGCTCGATAAAGGAGCGGAGTTTTACGAGCGCGAGGTCCGCGAATCAGTGGATAACATGAGTAAACTGATTGAGCCCATCATGATCTCCGTGCTCGGTGTTATCGTCGGCACCCTGGTGGTTGCCATGTATCTACCTATCTTTAAAATGGGGTCGGTGGTCTAAAGCCAGCCCACGTGACTGGCTAAACAAAGGTGGGCGCCGAACTGGCCTTGATGCTGGAACAAGATTTCATACTGTCGATCGTCACGGTAGTGTTTTCTTTGCTCATAGGCAGTTTTCTCAACGTCGTGATCGTGCGCCTGCCAAGGCAAATACACTGGCAGTGGGAAAAAGATGAGCAAGGTGCCGCGCCGCCCCCTGGCATTGCCTGGCCGCCCTCACACTGCCCAAGTTGCGAACATGCGCTGAGTTGGTGGGAGAACCTGCCTCTACTGAGCTACCTGCTACTACGCGGGCGCTGTCGGGCATGTGGAACTGGTATCTCTTTACGCTATCCTCTGGTCGAGGCACTTACCGCCTTGCTATCACTGGTTGTGGTGGTGACCATGGGGCCACAATGGCTCACTATTGCCGCGCTGATGCTGACCTGGGCTCTCATCGCACTAGCCTTTATAGACCTCGAGCATTTTTTGCTGCCGGACCGAATTACCCTGCCGCTGCTGGCCGCGGGACTATTGGTTAACGCCATCGGTGGTTTTACTGATCCGCTCTCTGCAGTCATCGGTGCGGTATCCGGCTACGGCCTACTCTGGGCGGTATACCATGCATACCGGGCGCTGACCGGCCGTGAAGGATTTGGCTACGGTGATTTCAAGTTACTGGGGGCTCTTGGCGCCTTCCTGGGCTGGCAACTGTTGCCGCTGATTATTCTGTTAAGTGCAGGCGTGGGCGCTATCATTGGGATCGCATTGATCCTGCTGCGTCGCCATCAACGCAGCGAACCCTTGCCTTTTGGGCCTTTCCTGGCGGGAGCAGGCTGGCTGGCGCTGTTGTGGGGGCAAAAATGGAATACGATTTATCTCAACATCGCTGGGCTCTAGCGTAGGCCGATGCTAAGGATCGCACTGACTGGCGGGATTGGCAGCGGCAAGACCGCCGTAACTCAATACCTATCCGCTCTGGGCGTGCCGGTTCTGGATGCGGATGATTTCTCTCACCAGGCTACCCGCGCCAAAGAGCCAGCGGTCGCACAGATCGCTAAAGTTTTTGGCCCAAACGTCCTCAGCGCTTCAGGCAATCTGGATCGGGCCGCACTGCGACAGATGATCTTTGCCGACGAAGGCAAGCGCAAGCAACTTGAGGCAATTTTGCATCCTGAAATACGCAAACGCATGAATGAAGCCGCAAGCACCCTTGACGCACCCTATGCCGTATTCTCGATCCCACTACTGATAGAAACCGGACAGGCGACCGATTTTGACCTTGTGCTGGTTATTGAGGCCCCTGCAGCGCTACGCGCCCAGCGGGTCGGCGAGCGCAGCGGCCTTTCAGCAGAGGCTTTTCGAGCTATCACCAACGTCCAGGCCAGTGACGCGCAACGGCGCCAAGCGGCAGATGAGGTCATCATTAACGATGGATCACTGCAAGCACTGCACACCCAGCTGGATGCACTACACCGCAGGCTCCAGGGCCTCGCGCAATAGCCCGCTGAGCGGCACAACGCGGAAAATTTTACCATTCAGAAAAGCACCTGCAGATGCCTGGCGCGTCTTCAGCTAACTCACAAGCCCGGTGTCCGAAAAACCCTCTCGCTCTACACGGAAACAACCGTTATGCTCAAGGGTAACCAGATTCGGGGCAGTTGATCGTCTTCATGCAAGATTTCTCACAGCTTAAACAACAGGTCCGTCAGAATATTGGGCGGCTAGATAAGCTACCCAGTGCAACCGAAGGTCTGATCCGTGCGGCCGTCAGTATTGTGATGATACCTGCGCCAACAAATAGCCAAGCAGCCATCCTACTGACCCGGCGCTCAAGGAGCCTGCGACGACATGCTGGCCAGTATGCCCTGCCCGGTGGCCGTCTCGATGAAGGTGAGTCAATTACCCAGGCAGCGCTTCGCGAATGCGAAGAAGAGATCGGTCTGACCCTGCACGATAATCAGGTGATTGGGGTGCTGGATGATTTTGTTACCCGATCGGGTTTTTGCATCACCCCCGTGGTGGTCTGTGCTGATGCGGGGCTAACCCCGGTTCCCAATCCCGGAGAGGTTGAACAAATTTTCTTTATCCCGGTTGATGAACTTGCCGACGCAAAAGTGGATACCTCGGAGTCGAAAAATGACGAATCGCTCCGTAATGGCTTCTCGATAATGCTGCCTACAATAGGGCATAAGATTTTCGCCCCGACTGCGGCAATGCTTTACCAGTTCCGCGAGGTTGCCTTGCTGGGCCGGGTCACACGAGTAAAAGAGCTGCGACAACCACGCTTTGCCTGGCGCTGAAAGGCGGCATCCAGATTCAAAGGCTTTGTCTAGCTATTCACAAGTTCACAGATCCGCCCAAGCAGAGAACGATTTCCCTTAAGAAAATCAAGCGATCGTAAATCTGTCGGGCTAACCCATCGCAGTTCCTGGCCTTCCAGGCCTCTCGCCTCACCACGAAAGTCAGTCACCTGCCAAAGGTGCAACTCGACCTTACAATCAGGATAGTTGTGCAAGCAGGAAAAAAGTGGCCTGGCTGACAAAACCTCAAGGCTCAGTTCTTCACGAAATTCACGTACCAACGCCTGGTAACCCGTCTCGCCTGGCTCGAGTTTGCCACCGGGGAATTCCCACTGACCTGCATAGGCTTTGCCTACAGGGCGCTGGCCCACCAGCAGGCGCCCCGACGGATCAACGGCAACACCTACCGCAACAACCAGCGCCTCATCACGTACGGTAGTCGGCATTAATGCGGATGTATTCGTGGGTAAGGTCGCAAGTCCAGACCCGTGACCGAGCCCTGCCCACCCCCAGATCCACTGAAACCGATATGTTCTCTCCCTTAAGGTGCCCAAAGACCTGTGTTTCGTCGTAGTCCGCAGCACGCTCTCCGTGATGTGCAATAAGTACTCCGCCCATGGCAACCGATAACCGACTCTGATCAAGCCGCACCCCGGATTTACCAACCGCCATCACCACCCGACCCCAGTTGGCATCTTCTCCCGCAATGGCTGTCTTGACCAAAGGGGAATTGGCAATAGCCAACGCCGCCTTGCGGGCACTACCCGCTGAAACTGCTCCAGTGACATCAACGGTAATGAACTTGCTTGCGCCCTCGCCATCGCGCACGACCTGGATAGCCAGGTCGGTGAGTAGTTCATTCAGCGCACGGCGAAAATCCTTCAACTCACTCGCCGCTAACGATTGAGGTGGTCGATTGCCTGCCTTAGCGGTAGCGGCGAGTACAATCGTATCGCTGGTCGAGGTATCGCTGTCAACAGTAATACAGTTGAACGATCTGGCCACTCCGCCCTGTAGTAGAGCCTGCAGCATAGGCGCGGGTAATTTGGCATCAGTAAATACAAAAGCCAGCATAGTGGCCATGTCCGGTGCGATCATGCCTGAGCCCTTGGCGATGCCGCACAGGGTGACTGTTGTGTCACCGATTCGCGCCTGGCGCGTGCTGCCCTTGGGATAGGTATCCGTGGTGCCAATGGCGCGGGCGGCCTGTAGCCACGAGGCCTTTTTTGCCTGTCGACCCATCCGTGGTAGTGCCTGCTCGAACCGAGCAACCGGCAAGGGTTCGCCAATCACCCCGGTAGATGAAATCAATACGTCGCGAGGTCGGCAGCCGATGGTCTTTGCGGCCATTACAGCGGTTGCCTTTACATCGGCCATACCCTGAGCCCCGGTAAAGGTATTCGCATTACCGCTGTTGACTAACATCGCCCGGGCCCGTCCCGTCCCTGCTACCTGCCGGCTCCATTGCACCGGGGCAGAGGCTGTTGTTGAGCGGGTAAATACTCCAGCTACAGCCGTTCCACGATCGAATTCGACCAGCAGGAGGTCATCACGCCCTGCATATTTGATGCCAGCACGGGCCGTACGCAGATGCAGGCCTTTCACAGCTGGCAGCCGTGGGAAACGTGCGGGTGCGAGTGGGGAGCGTTTAATGGTCGACATACCCGCCAGAGTCAGTCCGGCTGGGCTACAGCTTGCCGTGGCATTGCTTGTACTTTTTGCCAGAGCCACATGGGCAAGGATCATTACGGCCGACCTTGGGCGTATCGCGGACGAACGGCTGAACCACCCGCCCGGTGTGATCATCTGCGGTACGCGTATCTACTCCCTGCCCGGGGCCCAATGGCTCAGGGGAAGTGGGCTCCTCAGAATCAGGGTGTAGGAATTGTCGACCTTCCTGGCCCCTCTGGCGTTGCTGGTTCTCCATGTCCGTGACTTGACCTTCGCTTTGCACCTGCACCTTTGCCAAAATGCCCACGACTTCGTGCTTGGCATGTTCCAGCATCGCCGAGAACATCTCAAAAGCCTCGCGCTTGTATTCCTGCTTGGGATTTTTTTGCGCATAACCGCGCAAGCCAATACCCTGACGCAGGTGGTCCATCTGCGCAAGATGGTCTTTCCACTGCTCGTCCAGGGTTTTGAGCATGACGGCTTTTTCCAGGTGGCGCATGATCGGCTCACCAATCGACTGTACCTTGGCCTCATAGGCGCTCGCGACATCAGCCGCGATACGCTCGCGTAGCGTCTCCTCATGGAGATTGTCATCTCCTGTCAGCCACTCCCCAACAGGCAGCGGCTGGCCAAATTGAGATTCAATTTCTTTTTCCAGGCCGGGCACATCCCATTGCTCTTCAAGACTTTCCGGGGGAATATATCGGTCAATAATCTCCTCGATCACCTCATCACGAGCCATCCCTACAGTCTCGGAGATATCATCCACTGCCATCAGGGTATTGCGCTGGCCATAAATAACCTTGCGCTGCTCATTGGCCACATCGTCATATTCCAACAACTGCTTGCGCATATCGAAATTACGACCCTCTACCTTCTTTTGAGAATTCTCGATCGCACGCGTTACCCAGGAATGCTCTATCGCCTCGCCTTCTTCCATCCCAAGTTTTTCCATCAGTCCGGCAACCCGATCGGAGCCAAAAATTCGAAGTAGGTTGTCCTCGAGCGAGAGATAAAAGCGACTGGTGCCGGGATCACCCTGGCGTCCACAACGCCCCCGCAACTGGTTATCCACTCGCCTTGATTCGTTGCGCTCCGTACCCAGCAGATAGAGCCCACCGGATGCCACCACCAGGTCGTGCCTT
>JABINT010000031.1 GCA_018698075.1 Acidiferrobacteraceae bacterium | reverse complement strand
GGCTATGGCCAAAGGTGAGGTTAATCAGGTCAATTTTCCCATCAAGCCGAATAACGGGATTGCCGGCGCTATCTTTGAGCTCTCTTTTGGCAATGGGCTCAGGCGTAGGATATTTGATGACATCGTCTACCCGGTTAAGATCGCCGCGAAGTTCCTGAAACTTCTGCCCCAGGTTTGATAACTCTGTAATCGGCAACAGGAAGCTGGCCATCAGGCTTTGGAACGCCACCAGCATGCCGATTGTTAAATCCCCATTGATCACGCGAAACGCACCTACAACAAGAATCGATGCCGTAGTTAATCCCAGGAGGAGCGAGGGCAGGATCACTAACACCAGGTTCGATAACTGAAGTGCTTGGGCTGCATTAGTACCCTTGGCAAAATATCCGCCAAACTTCTGAAAAAAGTCGTCTTCAAGGCCGCTGGCTTTTATGGTTTCAATGCTGTTCAGACCCGCTATTGCCACTCCATAGGTTTTCCCCATCTCGGACAAGACTCGCATATTCAATTCAATGCGGCGTTTAGAAACCAGCCTTAACACCACAAAATTAACGGCCGCAAAAAATATGCCTATACTGGTCAGCAGCGCATCGTAAGAAAACATCACGAGGGCGAAAAAGCCCATCATTACTACTCCAATCGCAGTTTGCGCTAACTCGCCAGACATAAGGGTCGCGAGTTTGTCGTTCAGTTCACTACGATTTGCGACCTCGCCTGCAAAACGCTGCTGATAAAAACTAATGGGGAGCGTTAGCATGTGCCAGATGTACTTACTGGACATATTCATGGCAAGTTTGATCTTCAGTCGCCGCAGATAACGCAACTGGAGAAAGTGGAGTAGGCCTTGTGTGACCAGTGCGATCACCATCGCAAGAATTAATGGCCTGAGCCAGTCGACTCGGCCCGCGAGGATAATACTGTCAATAAAAACCTGGTTAAAAGCCGGAATCGCAAGACCAGGAATGACGAGGAAAAGACCAGCGAGGAAACAGTACAAAGCGGGGCCAAACGAACCAGTCAAACGTTCGATGATTGCTGGCCAAAGTGCCGGCAGTTTGCCACCAGGCATGAATTCTGGCCCTGGCTCCATGGCCAGAACAACTCCAGTAAAACACCGATCAAACTCCTCGCGAGCGATCGTCCGGTGCCCTACCGCTGGATCATTCACATATACCTTTTCTTTATGGCAGCCTTCGTAGGTAACAAAATGATTAAAGTTCCAGAAAATAATAAAAGGCGCCTTTATCTTGGCTAGTTCATCACTCTGGCGGGTCAAGCCCTTGGCCTGCAACCCATAACGCCGCGCGGCCTTTATCAGATTTGATGCCTTGCTGCCATCTCTTGAAACACCACACTCGCGTCTTAGTTCTGCCAACGGCACAAATCGCTTATAAAACCCCAGCACAGCGGCAAGAGCCGCTGCCCCACACTCAACTGCTTCCAATTGGAGAACAGCCGGTGTATGCACTCGACTTGACGATTTCAAACCAATTCGCAGATTAATTGATGCCACTCCAACGCCGTAGCAAGGGAATCACGTACGAAATGGGCCGAAAATACTGAACGGTAGCCCTGACTTTGGCTGTTGTGCCAGAGCTGATCGTCATATCTGGCCCGCCTCCCGATGTCCATCCATAACCAGATACCGTGTCCTGATCTATCTTCAAGGAGGCATAGACCTGAATTCGTGACTGCGTTCGGGTCAACTCAGCAGCCACCTCCTGATTCCCAACTACTGCGACCACGGCATCTGTGCTTACTGGAAACGCAGATACATCCGCGATAACTCCAATGATGCTGCCATAGCGTTCACGTTTAACGGTCGATGGCGTAATGTTCACTGGCATCCCAAGTCGGATTTTTTTGCCATCTCCCACCTTGAAATAGCCAACCGCCATTAACTTGCTATCCGAATCTTCCGCCTCAATGAATCCGAGCGTTTCTCCAGCGCGAACAAATTCGCCAAGCACAGCGCTAATTTCTAAAACGACCCCATTATGGGTATTTACGATCTCGCCTCCTTTCTTCAATGATTTCTCGAGTCGAGCAATATTCCTAAGCGCATCCTGGATTTGAATATCCAGTTCTGCGGCTTCTTCAAATCCCTTTTGCTTCAACCTGGTCTCATCAATAGATATTTCTTGCAGCTGTGCAGTAAACTCTGCTATCCGATTTTTCTGTTCCGCGTAGGCCTCCTCTGTCTCGAGTTTCTTTAGCTCAAGCTGTTGCGCCTCCAGCTCAAGATCTGATTTCTTAATTCGCACATCAACTAATTTCTGATAGGCCTGAAGGACCATCTCGTCTGAGGTAAGCTGCGACTCAAGCAACCGTTTAAAGCTTTGGTATCGCTTACCCAGTGTTTCCTCTAGCTCAGTTTGTGCTTTCAGGTAGTCATTGAGTACCGTATGCTGCTTCGCCAGATAGGTTTCGTTTTTCGTTCGCAGCGCCTGGGCCATCGCCTTGGCCGTGTCGATTCGGTCCTTAAGCATTGCGCGCTTGCGATGCAACGCTTCTGTCTCGAGGCTTAAACGTTGGTTTTGGAGGTCCGTGATCGTAGAGTGTCGCGCTTTCATGCGCTCGAGTCGTGTGATTTCCTGCTCCAAACGTTGGGCGATCTCCGGAACACTTATCGTAGCAATGACCTGCCCGGCCTGAACCCGGTCACCAACAGCAAAATTTAATGAAGCCAATTGACCCGCCGTTGAAGCCTGAAAAGGCATCACATGCCTTGGATAGATGAGAATCCCAGTGCCGCTTACCGTAACAGGAATCCGACCAAAGATACTCCAAACCAGAACAGCACCGAGTAATACACCAATCGTCCCAAGTGTGATCCAGGACTTGCGGCCGGTCACCTGCAAAAGCTGTTCAAGTTGCTCGGGAGAACTAAGTTGGTCGAGCGCTTCGGCCCGAAAAATACTTCTGGGCTTTGGACTGGCTTTATTTTTCTCTTCGCTCATTTCACCGCGCTCAAGTTTCCAAGCCAATCTAGCCTCGGGATAATGAATCTCGGAATAAATCCAGCATTAAATCAAAACGTCGACCGGCAAGATTAATTGTATCGAGAAGATCAGGATCAAGTTCTCCTGCCACTTCATCGGCATAAAGGTCTATCTCCTCTGATTCATCTACATGCTGAATCAGGCCGCGTATCCGGTTTGCGAGTAACACCCCAATACCGCGAAAAAAGCGCGCACCAAACTCCGCGTCGCGGTCTAACTTGCCCTCGATATCGTCGCGATCCATCGCGAGCACACGTACCGGCGTGACCGCAACAATAGTAGCACTGGGAGGCCGGCTATCCAGGAAAGAGATCTCTCCAAAGAACTCTCCATATTTCATGCGGTTCACTTCCTGGTCGCCGCTTGTGCCCACCCGGACTGAGAGCTCTCCTTCCATCAGAAAAAAAACGTCGGTAAGAGGAGTACCAGCAACGACCAGCGTCTCTCCTTCATCAAAGGATAATGCCCTGCCGCTGGATACCAGCCATTTGATATCAAGATCGCTGAGACATCCCAAGAAATATAGTACGGCTCTCACAACTCTCTCCCAACTGGTTTTAGCCAATATGAACCGATCTTTTTAACACATTTTTGACTCGATTAAGGCCAGCCTGCTATTTACCGTGGTTCAGCGACTTTTGCCGACATCTTATCGAAAGGCCTGAGGCCGTCATTCAGAGCTTGCTCCATGAGGCTAACCAGTTGTTCTTCAGGAGGCATTTTCCAGTCGGTACGGGTACCCGGTGTTGACTCGATATTCCATGAAAACCCACCTACTTCGTGGCGCACAAAAACCAGTATCTCATTTGAGTCAGAAGAGCTGGGGCCCGCCTTATAAGGACGCTGAACGCTGGCGTCGAGAATCTTGAACGCATCGCGGTCACGAAAGCGTTGATCCATTTTTCCCCGGTACACAAAACGTATCAGCGGAGCCGGAAACTTCGAGAACAGGGTTTGAATTTCTGGGTCGCAACACAGATACCGTAAGAGCCCAAAACCCGATCCACCTTCAGGGACGTTATTAATCGCAGTTGTAATCTTGTCACAGGATGACCAAATGGAATCACTTGGATCCAATTCAAACACAACAGGGAAATGCATAGTGAACCACCCAACCGGCATACCACTTATGCCCCACTGACCCATTTGTTGCCGCCCGTGCGACTCCAAGCTAACCGCACAGAGTGCATTGCCAGACGCCTGATACCAGGCCCGTAAAAATGCCGTAAGGAATACATCATGCTGCTCTCTCAACGATGCAAAGCGATCAGACAAGGTTAAACTGAGAAACGGGTTCAACCGACCCGGATGCTGGTGAGGTCTAGATACCGCCCGCAAAGAACTTTCTTCGCGATTGCCGCGGGGCTGTAAATCGACAAGTGAGCCATTGATTTTTTTCTTGATATCCATCCAATAGTGCGTCTGCTGGCCTGCCACATGACTTTGGGCGTGGGCGTGAAGGTAGCAGTTCCAATCGAGACCTGATTGATCCAGAACTGGGGAGTGAATCTCTGCCGTATCGCTTCGCTGAGTCCAGACCTGCTCTAGTTCGTTAGAAAGTATCCATAGCGATATGGCATCAACGACGGTGTGGGAAAAAGACAGTACCAGCATCCCACTCTCACCTGGCCCTTTATCGACAAACACTGCATGGACCAACGGGCCTTGTATTAAGTCAAATGGCTCACATACGAGGGAGTCCAACTCCTTAGAAAACCTTTTTACTTGCTCCTCCTCCAAATCGATTGCTTTTAGCACGGCAAAAGAAAAGAGGCTCGTGGTTTCTGACGGAACAAATCGCCAGTGTTGTCTCTCGGAGTTCTTGCGAAGATAAAAGACGCCGTGCTGGGCGAGTACGTGAGACAGAATTCGCTTAACGACATTCTGGTCCGCCTGTGGTGGTAACCGGATGTATACGGTGACGATCTGCCTCTCAAGGTCAGCACCCGAGTCCAGCAACTCAAGGTGTATCGGACTCATGGGAATATCCCGGTTGCTAGCGTTGCCTCTGTCTACGCCTGTGAGCCCTTCGCTGACCGGATCATGACTCAATTGAACAAGAATCTCGTGAACCAAGTCATCAAGCGACAGATCTTTTTCGATGAACAAGCCCACAGCACAATCAAGATCACGCCGGATTCGGTGGCCTAACTCCACCAGAGAAAGAGAGTCCACACCCGACTCGATCAGCGGCCTGTCATGCACCACTGCCTGGGGCGATAGGTTGAGAAGCGAACTAACAACTGTCGCAAGATAATCTTTGATTGCCTGTGTCTGATCCTCGTGCGATAAACCTTTTAGTTTTTGTCGCGTCAGGTTCTGCGATCGACCCCTTTGATAGCCTGCTGAGATCAACACATCCGAATCAGGATTCTTTTCACCTTCGTTTGTCGCGTGCTGGTAAATCGGATTCCACCCCTTTGCGAAAAACAAATCTCGACAGGCGTGTCGTCGAATTTTTCCGCTTGTGGTAAGGGGGATCGTTCCGGGCTTAACTAAACTGACAACAGCAGGGGTCACATTATGCTCCTGAGTAACTGCCTTTCGTATCAATCGCGTGACCGTAGTAGTTTCAAGATTTCGCCTATGTGTTCTTTTAATCTCGCAGACAATCGCGAGTTGTTCGCACATGCCATCATCAATTGAAAATGCACAGACGCGATAGTGATCTATTGCAGGATGTGCATCTGCGGCTGAAAGCTCTATATCCTGCGGATAAAGATTTTTGCCCCGCACGATGATCAAATCTTTTATCCGACCTGTAATAAATAAATGGTCATCAAGAATGAAACCCAGGTCGCCTGTTTGAAACTGCATCTCACCTGGGTAACGTTGGCTTAAACAAAAAGCGGTCGGCGCATCAGCATCACCCGATCTGAAGTATCCCGATGCAATACTTGGACCCTCTACGTATATCTCGCCTACCACGCCTGGGCCAAGTGGTTCCGATGACTCTGAATCATGTATCGTGATCGCATGTTCTACCAACGGCGTGCCGCAACTGACCAACGATACTGTTGGGTTCCCGCCGGTTGGCGGAAGCGCAACACCTGAAGAAAGCGATTCTTTATCAAAGGCGCGCGCCACTGCGGGCTCCCCTGCCCGAATACCGGCCGCCATAAGGGTGGTCTCCGCCAACCCATAGACTGGCGAAAACGAATCTGGGTTAAAGCCAAAAGACTTAAAGCGTGCAACAAAGCGCGCCAAGGTGAAGCTGCGGACCGGTTCGGCCCCATTAAATACCGCCTTGAGGCTGGACAGACTGATACCCTCTATCTCTTGATCTTTTATTTTTTCTACGCATAGGTCGAAAGCGAAATTAGGGCCTCCGGTGATCGTGGCACTGAAACGGTCGATAGATTCAAGCCAGGACGCTGGCCTGCCGAGGAAGCGACTGGGAGCACACAACACCGAGTGATACCCAACACAAACTGGCAGAGTAAGGCCGCTGATCAGGCCCATGTCGTGATAGGGCGGCAGCCACGAGAAGCCCACTGAAGTACTATCGAAAGCGCCATGGGCCTGCATTCCTCGTGCATTGTTAACGAGATTGTGATGCGACAACACCACGCCCTTCGGTTGACTGGTCGAGCCCGAGGTGTACTGAATGATCGCCGGAGACCTTGGCTGAATATTGTTAAGCATCGATTCCGCCGTCTCGCGACAGGCACTATCAGGGCGCTCTTTAACGGTTAATACCGGTATGTGCCGCCATCCAAACTCGCGCACCAGTGCTGTGATGCGCGCGGCCAAGGCCTGCGTTGTGAGAATGGCATCTGGATCTGCATCTCGAATCAGCAGATTCAGTCTTGTAGTCGCCCGTGTAATCCGGGAACTGTTCGGCGGGTAGGTGGGAACCACAACCCGGCCAGAAAGAATGCATGCATAAAAGCCGGCTATGAAGTCAAGACCTTCCGGGGCCAAAAGCACGATCCGCTGGCCTGCGCGAGTCTTCTCCGTGAGCGCCTGTGCAGCGCACCATGCCCAGGATGCGAGCTCAGCATTACTTAACTGGCTGATCTGCCCTTCGTCGTTTTCAATAAACGAAAATGCCGGGTCGCTGGGAGCGTTATCAGCCCGGCATACAAGCGCCTCGGCCAGAGTATTCATAGCAGGTCAAATCTCGTAATCAGTTAAGTTCAAGTCGAGCAACTTTTTACCCAGAGCTCTTTCAGCTGTAATGCCAATAATAGATACGTTTAGTAGAAGTGGCTACTGCTGAATGACTGTGAAACGCTCACACGCTTCTTAAGACAACGCACACTTAGCGCGTAAAGATCCGCGTGTGCTGATGCGCTATACCCATTTAAGGGCGGAGGATTTGGTGAAGAGGTTGGAATGAATGAGGGAGTTAACTTTTACCGCCGCCCAAAGTATCACTGGCCATTCAACCACTAATCATCTCTAACTCAAAATCAGTCAGGTCACCGTCTTGTCCTAAGAAATCAGCATGAGCATAGACTTCTTCTGAGGTAATGCTGTAACCATGATTCTTGGCCAAGGTAGCAATGCCGTCGCCAAGTCCTGAGCCATTGGCAGTTGCTGTATTTACGATAGAGATAACCTGTTCTTGTAAGTCATCATCTTCAAGGACGGCGTTACGGAAGGATTGAAAGGCGTTCATCATGTTGTCCTCAAATTTTTTCGGAAGGGTTATTTTGATGGGTTGAAGTCGATGCCGAATTGGACGTTCATTCCATCAGGGATACTAGCGCAACCTGTCAGCAACAGCACCAGCATTACAGCAACGATAGATTTGGCCACCACCGGTAGCCTCCAAATTGTTGGGGGGGTTGGTGAGGCGGTTGAGATGAATGAGCGAGTTAGCATCCGCGGTTAGTCGATAGTCTAGACCAGTCAGCTTAACCTGCGCACCTGCTGAGTGCGCACGCGAGTCACTTATGTTAGTTTTTCTCTGAGAAACGCGATAGGAGCTAACGGAAATGGGCAAGAAATACATCGTGTTGATTCTGGGTATTGCTCTGGTTGCGCCTGGCTTTGCTTCCGACCTTGGCAAGGAGCAACGCTGGCGCGAGCAGGTCGCCGATTCGATCATGGATGGCGAGGAAGTCGATGTCATGGTTGATGGCCGCGGCGTGTTCGGTATTTACACCGAAGCTACCAATGGTTCCAACAAGGGCATGATCGTTGTCCATGGCACCGGCATCCACCCCGACTGGCAGCAGGTCGTGCAGCCGATCCGCGTGGCGATGACGGAGTATGGCTGGCATACGCTGTCGATCCAGATGCCGATATTGCACAACGATGCGAAGTACGAAGAATAGGTGCCGCTGTACCCTGAGGTTCCACCGCGCCTGAAGGCGGCTGAGCGCTTCCTTAAGCAAAAGGGTGTAAAAACCTTGGTCATCGTTGCCCACAGCCAAGGCGCCACGATGTCGAGCTATTACCTCTCGCGTAATACCAACGACATCCAGGGCTTTGTCGCGATCGGTATGGGCGCGACGCAGAAAGATAGCGGCGTCAACAGCTCGATTTCACTGAAAACCATAAATATTCCGGTGCTGGATCTTTACGGTACAGATGACCTTCCCGGTGTACTCGAAACGGCCGAACTTCGAAAACAGGCTGCAGCACATAATCCGCAGTACAGTCAAAAGGTGATCCAAGGTGCAAACCACTTTTTTGACGAGATGAATGACGAGTTAGTCGTGGCGGTGGCAGACTGGAGCCAGCAGTTTTAGTCGGGTTTGCGCAAAACATCGGAGTGAACGGGAGCAGCGGTAGTTTCCCAAACCTGATGCGACTGTGACACTGGTGGGACGGTTATCCGGTCAACCAGGGTCTGCGGGAATCTGCTGTGCCATATTTGTGCCACGGAACATTGCCCACATGGCGCAACAGGCATAACTAACTGAAAGGATGGTGGCTATGGGTGGACTTGAACCACCGACCCCGGCATTATGAATGCCGTGCTCTAACCAGCTGAGCTACATAGCCACGGTGGGTGCGCGAATGTAGCGCGAAATCTCCTCCAGAACAAGGTAAAGACCACTAAAACGGGCTAAAAACGCGTGGCCGCGCCTCAAGCGTACGACATATCACCTTGAAAAGGCCGGCCTGTTCAAAGGTGGTCAGCCTGAGCGTTGCGCTCTCGTACTTACCCGGATATTCCGGTCGCGCTCACGTTTGATTCAGACGTTAAAACGAAAATGCATGATGTCGCCATCACTTAGGACGTAGTCTTTTCCCTCCAGCCGTAACCTGCCCGCTTCACGTGCACCGTGCTCTCCGCCGTTGACGATAAAGTCGTCATAGGCGATGGTCTCAGCGCGGATAAAACCGCGCTCAAAATCCGTGTGTATCTCGCCCGCGGCTTGAGGCGCCGTAGCACCGATACGCACCGTCCAGGCTCTTACCTCTTTAGGTCCGGCGGTAAAAAAGGTCTGCAATCCCAATAGAACATAGCCCGCCTGAATTACCCGGTCGAGACCTGACTCCGCCAATCCCAGGTCATCCAAAAAACTACTGCGTTCGTCTGGATCCAGCTCTGATATCTCCTGCTCGATCGCGGCACTGACCACAACCAACTGCGCATCGGTTTTTTGAACATGTTCACGCAATTGCGCTACCTGCTCGTTGCCGGCAAGATCCTGCTCTGAGACATTGGCTACATAAAGCACTGGTTTGGCGCTTAAAAGACATAACGGCATTAATGCCGTTGCCACGTCGCTGTCCTGCAGCAGTCGCTGGAAACCTTGACCTTCATTAAGCGCTTGGTTGGCCTGGCGCAGGCATTCCAGTTCACGCAGGATTTTTTTGTCGCCGGTTTTAGCGGCCTTGGCAGTTCGCTCGATGCCACGCTCCAGTGTCTCCAGGTCAGCCAGTGCCAGCTCGGTCTCGATGGTGGCCACATCGGCCAGCGGATCTACCTTGCCGGCAACATGGGTGATGTCGTCATCCCTGAACGCACGCACCACATGAATAATCGCATCCACCTCGCGGATGTGTGCAAGAAAACGATTACCCAGGCCTTCCCCTTTCGAGGCACCGGCGACCAATCCGGCAATATCGACAAACTCGATCGCGGTGGGTATGACTGACTTGGGGTTAATCAGCGCCGCAATTTTTTGCAGACGCAGATCTGGCACCTCAACGATGCCGACATTGGGATCGATAGTGCAAAATGGATAATTCTCGGCCTGCGCGCCGGCCCGCGTCAGAGCATTAAAAAGAGTCGACTTGCCGATATTGGGCAGGCCCACGATCCCGCAGCGAAATCCCATTCAGAGCGTGTCCTTAGCATCGCGGTGCAATACATTCATCGCCAACTCCAACTCTCCGTCGAGTAACTCGTCCAGTCGTTCAACTGCGCGGTCTATGGCATCAAAGATCGCATTGCGATCTGCAGCGGATGGTTTTTGCAACACATAGTTGGTCACCTCATTAGCGTTTCCGGGATGGCCAATGCCGATCCGCAACCGTACAAACTCCCGTGAACCGAGTTTCGAAAAGATGTCACGAAGGCCATTGTGGCCGCCGTGCCCACCACCACGTTTCACCCGCACAGTGCCTGGTGGTAGATCCAGATCATCGTGCACCACCAGTATTTTTTCAGGCGCAAAGTCGAAGTAATTTGCAACACTCGCTACCGGCGAGCCGCTTTCGTTCATGAAAGTCTCTGGCCTGAGGACCCGTACCCGATGACGGTCGATACGCAGATCTGCCAACGCGCCTCGAAAACGGTTTTCCACACGCGGGTCCATTGGCCAGCGCCGGGCCAACACATCCAGAAACCAGAAACCCGCGTTGTGGCGGGTCGCCGCGTAGCCACTACCCGGATTGCCCAGGCCGGTGATCAGTGAAATGGCTGTCATATCTGTCCGGCCAGATGGTGCACGTGCGCCGCCGGGCAACGCACGTTCAGGCCCGGGCTAGCGTATGCCGCAGGTTGCTTATTCCCCGCTTTTCGCCCGGTCGCTATCGGCCGGCGCCGTCTCGTCATCTGCCGGCTGGCCTTCGGCCAACTCGCCTGCTTCAGCCTCATCAAGGTCTTCAAGCTCTTCTTCCTCAATTACCTTGGGCGCCGTCACAATGGCCACCGTGGGGTCTTCACCTTCATGGTAGGCAGTGGCTGTCAACTCAACCGCCTCAGGTAGTTGTATGTCCGAAAGGTGCAAGGACTGGTTCATCTGCAGTTCAGAGACATCAATGGCAATGTACTCGGGCAGATCTTTAGGCAGGCAGGTGATATCAAGCTCTGTCATAAGATGCGCCAAAATACCGCCATCAATCTTCACGCCAGGAGTTACATCAGCGCCTTCAAAGTGCAGCGGCACCTTCATGTGCAGTTTTTCGGTTGCCCTGATTCTCTGGAAGTCGATATGCAACACGATCGGCCGGTGTGGGTGCATCTGCACCTCGCGCAGGATCACCTGCTGCGAACCGGCATCGGTCTTCAGATCGATGATCGCCGAATGAAAGGCCTCTTTTCCAAGGCTATTCATTACCTGATGATGATCCAGCATCAGGCTTTCATTGCCCTTTCCTGCGCCGTAGACAACTGCCGGCACCTGTTTATCAT
This sequence comes from Acidiferrobacteraceae bacterium, assembly GCA_018698075.1. Taxonomy (GTDB): domain Bacteria; phylum Pseudomonadota; class Gammaproteobacteria; order Arenicellales; family UBA868; genus UBA868. Next base: position 38,421 of record JABINT010000031.1, on the reverse strand, counting down.
GGCGCTGCCGCCGGCTTGCATTGGTACCAAACGCTTCCCGCAGCCGGGCATCGAGTTCGTAGTTACTGCTCATTACAGGGTCTCCTTACACTGGCGCCGCAGGCGCCGTCTTGCTCTCCCGGAGATACCGGGCTGATTAGTCCATAAATAGGGAGCTGACCGAATCACCACTGGCTATTCGCCGGATTGATTCAGCCAGCAAACTGGAAATACTGATCTGTCGAATCTTCGCGCAATTACTTGCCTCGACTGACAGTGGGATCGAGTTGGTCACCACGACTTCGTCCAGCTCCGACGCTTCAATACGTTCGACCGCTGAGCCGGAAAGCACCGCATGGGTACAACAGGCCTTAACCTGCATCGCGCCGGACTCCTTCAGCGCCCGGGCCGCCTCACACAAGGTGTTGGCGGTATCCACCATATCGTCCATCAACACGCAAGTGCGATTATCCACCGAACCTATGATATGCATGACCTTGGCCTCGTTAGCCCGAGGCCGGCGCTTATCGATGATGGCAAGTTCAACGCCAAGTTGCTTGGCCATCGCCCGCGCCCGGACCACGCCACCCACATCTGGTGACACCACAATCAGATTTTCGGGCTCCTGACGCCACAACTCACCGTTAAGTACCGGGGCCGCATAAATATTGTCAACCGGGATATCGAAAAAACCCTGGATCTGGTCCGCGTGCAGATCCATGGTCACCACCCGGTCTGCGCCTGCAATGCCGATCATGTCGGCAACGAGCTTGGCTGTGATCGCAACCCGGGCTGTTCGCGGTCGACGATCCTGGCGTGCATAGCCAAAATATGGGATTACCGCGGTGATACGCTCTGCCGAAGAGCGGCGCAAGGCATCGATCATCACCAGCAGTTCCATTAAGTGATTGCTCGCGGGCATAGAGGTCGGCTGGATCACGAAAACGTCGGCACCGCGAACATTTTCCATGATCTCGACGTTAACCTCACCGTCGCTGAAGGTGCTCACCAGGGCGCGGCCAATGCCAATGCCCAGGCGATCAGCCACTTCGCTGGCCAGTGCCGGGTTGGCGTTACCGGTAAACAATGTCAGATCATCAACTGCCATGAGATTCTTGTCGCTTTGGTGTCAGGGGTTGGAACTTTAGCAAGTGGCTGGGGTGCCAGGATTCGAACCTGGGAATACCGGAATCAAAATCCGGTGCCTTACCACTTGGCTACACCCCATCAGATTCATCGGCAAACGCCGGGTTCTGGTTAATTCCCCGGGCAACCAGGCCACTGTATACGGCAGGCAGCTGGTCAAGAATCTGCTGGCCAGCGTGGTTATCAACCACTGCCACGAAAGCCGCTGACCCACTGCCCGACATTCGGGTGGGACCAAATTTGCCCAGCCAATCCAGGCACTGCCCTACCTCAGGAAACTGTCGTCTTGCCACCGGCTCCAGATCGTTGCGCCGATCACCCTCAAATGGGCCCGGTATTCTGATTCGCGGGCTGTTTCGTGTCAATTCGCGATCAGCAAATATAATCCCGGTCGAGACACTGACTTGGGGCCAAATCACACAGTATTGCTGCTCTGGCAGGATTGTTGGCAATAGTCGCTCGCCCACTCCCTCACCCCAGGCTGAGCAGCCACCGACAAATAACGGGACATCCGCCCCTAACGCCAGTCCAAGTTGAGTCAATTCTGCCCGGCTGAAACCTGTATTCCATATCCGATTCAACGCGACAAGCACGGTGGCAGCGTCAGAGCTCCCACCACCGAGACCCGCCCCAACAGGGATTCGCTTAGTAAGATGAATATCGGCCCCAAGGGTAGTGCCGCTTGCTGCCTGCAGGGCGCGCGCTGCGCGTACACTCAGGTCGTCATCAGGCAATTGCGGCGCACCCAGACGCCGGATCACACCGTCACGGCGGGCATCAAAATCCAGCGTATCGCCATAGTCGAGCAACTGAAAGAGCGTCTGCAACTCGTGCAGTCCATCGTCACGCTGGCCAACTACGTGTAAAAACAGATTAAGTTTTGCGGGTGCCAGCCAACTGCTCATTGCTCCATCTCTTTGACGGTAGCCCGCTCGCTCCAGTGTTCGATCAGTATTTTTACAATCAGGGTATCCCCTATCAGCCCCGCGTGGGTCGAGAAGTTTTTCACGGTATCAGGCCAGGCCACCATTCGGATCTTACGGGGTAGCTCCTTTTCGTCGAACACCGCGTACTCAGAATAGGTGATATCCCACCCCAGTTGGCTGAGTGAAATCAAAGCCCCGCGAGCATCAGTTTCTATCGCCCGGACCTCACTTGGAGCGGGTAGCCCCCGAATCCAGTAGCCCAGCTCATCAAGGGGGATATGCCAGCCGGTGCCGTCAGCAAGGACTTGGGTGGCACTGTCTGCCTCAAATTCCTGGCCCTGGTGGTCACGCAACCGGGCACCGTTTTCGTCAACCCACAAACGGGCTTTGCCACCGCCGAAAGCACCAAAAAGATCAATCCGGCTCTGCTGATCTTTACGCTCCCAACGTAGGTGTGCACTGGCGCCCGACTCCGAGGTGCGTATGGCGACACGTCCACGCAGATTCCACTGCCGCAGATTATTAAGCTGTTCCTGGCGTGCCGCCCAAAGCGCATCGGCTGCGCTAGGCGCTAATGCCGCAGGCGGTATCCTGGCGCAGCCACCACTTAGCAGTATTGCTGCAAGCAAGGCACATCCGCCGCGGATCACTGGCCGAATTTCCGCAGCGTCTCAATTAGTACCGGATTGTCGGAATCATTACTCTTGCCGTCTTCCCAGGCCAAGATCGCCTCTGCCTTGTCGCCCAGATGCCACAAGACCTCACCCAAATGTGCAGCAATCTCGGCATCGGGCTGCTGATCCATTGCCAGAGTCAGGTATTCAAGCGCGAGCTTTAGGTTGCCCCGCCGGTAATGCACCCACCCCAGGCTATCGAGAACATAGGGGTCACCCGGTAACAGCACAAGCGCCTTTTCTATAAGTGCCAGAGCTTCTTCGAAGCGCTCGGTCTTGTCGGCCAGTGTATAGCCCAACGCGTTGTAGGCATGCGCATTCTGGGGATCCAACTCGATGAGCCGGCGCATATCGCGCTCGTGTTCGACCACCTGATCCAGCATCGCGGTCACGAGCCCGCGGGCATAGAGCAGATCGAGGTCATCCGGCAGATCAACCAGCGCCGCATCCAACAGCTTCAGCGCCTGCTCCGGCTGGCCGCTGTCGCGCAGCACCTGTTCGCGTGCCAGGTACACCCGCACCTGCTCATCGCGTGACTTTGGTGTGACATCAGCCAGATGTTCCAAGGCCTCATCGATACGCCCGGCATCTGCCAGGACAAAACCAACGCGCATTTGCGCATCGAAATACAACTCCCGTGAAACCACCTCTCGCAATAATGTCAGCGCGACATCGTAGTCGCCCTGTTCACTGGCGATTCGACCAAGATAAAGTCGGGCGCGATCCTCGTTAGGGAAAAGCGCCAATACATGCTCAAAATGCTCACGGGCACGAGCCAGATCACCGCGGTCGAGGTTGAGTGCGCCGGCTGCGTACAGGGCATCGATACTGTCTGGGTCAGATTCGAGCAGTTTGTCGAACTGTGCAAGCGCCGCACGATTCTCGTTCCATTGTGCCAGCAACCGGGCATACGTCAGACGAAACCGAGGCCGGTCAGCATAGGCATCAAGATACTCGTTGGCGTAAGCACTTACTCGCTCGCGGTCACCGTGCTCGCGAAGGTATGAAAACTTCAGCAGCGCAGCTTCCTCCCACCCAGGTGTCAACTCCATGGCCCGGTCAAGCGCCGCTTGTGCTGCCTCCTCATCACCAACGCGGTAGCCAAGCCAGGCGGCTGCCCATTGTGCCGAATCAAGTTCATGGTAATGAGTGGCGATGCGCTGCATCAAACCCAGCCAACGACCCGGATCCGCCTGCTGCCCCAGGATCTGCACAATATGCTCCAACAGGACAGCCGTTTTCTCGGGCATCGTGTCGATCAACTCTACCAACGCATCGAACACAGCCTGCCCACGGTCGAGCATAATCAAGGCCTGTAGCCGCATAGCCAGGGCCCTTGGATCCTCCGGGGTAATCGATACCAGGAGTTCGCTGAGTTCCAGGGCCCGCTCAAACTCGCGCACTTCTATGGCCAAGGCAAAAGCACGTACCGTAATCCGCGCGTTGCCCGAAAGTATTGCTGCGCGGGCCATAGCTTGTGCCGCAGTGACCGGATCGCCGCGACGGGCCGCTACATCGCCAAGCAGGTATTCAAAGACCAGATCCTGGGAAAGACCTGCCACCACCAGCGGGTGCTGCTCTTGCGCACTGGCGCTATTGGGTGCCGGCGCAACGCCGACGCAACCGGACAATGCCAATAAGGTACATAGCAGGCCAGTCGTGGAAAAATTGAAGTGTGTCACGTAAAACTCGCAAATAAACGCCCATCGGCGCTCAATCACTCAGAATAGCAGAATCGTTGCCCTAACGGTGAAGGCGCCTCGATCCGCCAGGGCGGTTTTCGCCCAGTGCTTGGCGCTAACAGCCTTACAAAGGCTCTGGGTCAGTGAAAATTGCATCCAAAAATCGTAAAATATTGATTCTATGTATCTTCTCACTCTAGGTCTCAATCACCGCACGGCCCCGGTTGCCCTGCGTGAACGAACCGCGTTCTCGCCGGAACAATTACCGGACGCGGTTCGCTCCCTTGTGGCAAGCCCGCAGGTCCAAGAGGCGACTATCTTATCGACCTGCAACCGAACCGAGATTTATTGTCGTCAGGAGCAGATAGCAACTGCCCCGGTTTTTAACTGGCTTCGTGAATACGGTGATCTGCCTGAAGATGCCCTGAATAGCTCAACCTATACGCTGCCCGGGGAACAGGCAGTCCAGCATGCCTTTCGCGTGGCCTCGGGCTTGGACTCCATGGTACTGGGAGAACCTCAGATTCTAGGGCAAATGAAAACGGCTTTTTCGGTCGCTCACCAGGCAGGAACTACCGGCAAAATCCTCAATCGTCTATTCCAGCACACCTTCTTGGTTGCCAAGCAAATCCGCACGGATACCGCCATCGGTGCCAACGCGGTATCCGTGGCCTTTGCAGCGGTGGATCTGGCAAAGCGGATATTCTCGCGACTGCAGGAACAGACAGTGCTGCTGATCGGTGCCGGAGAAACGATCGAACTGGTGGCACGCCATCTCAAGCAGAATGAAGTTCGCCACATTATCGTCGCCAATCGGTCCATTGAGCGGGCCCAGGCACTCACCAGCCAATTGGGTAGCGAGGCTATCTCGCTCGCCGAGATACCCGCCCGGCTACATGAAGCCGACATCATCGTAGCTTCGACCGCGAGCACTCTGCCGATCCTCGGCAAGGGTACTGTCGAAAGCGCGCTACGCAAACGGCGGCATCGACCCATGTTCATGATCGATCTCGCGGTTCCCCGCGATATCGAGGGCGAAGTGGACGAACTCGATGATGTCTTCCTGTATACGGTCGATGATCTGCAAAATGTCGTTACTGCCAACCAAACCTCGCGCCAGGAAGCGGCAGTCGAAGCCGAGAAGATCATCGACCTGCAAGTCATGCGCTTTATGCACTGGATGCGCTCGCTGGATTCGGTGCCAACTATCCGTTCTTTGCGCGACAAGATAGAAGCACTCGGTGAGACTGAACTGGAAGATGCCCAGCGGCGCCTTGCCAACGGTGAGAATCCGCAACAGGTTCTGGAGCATTTCGCCCGCAATCTCTCGCGCAAATTTGCCCACGGACCCAGTCAGGCGCTGAAACAAGCTGGCCAGGAAGGCAATGCCAGCCTGATCAGCACTGCCCGACGACTGTTCAAGCTCGCCCCCTGAACATGAACCCGACGATGCGAGTCAAACTCGAGCGCCTGCTTGAGCGCCAAGAAGAGATCAACGCGCTGCTCTCAGATCCCACGGTGATTGCCCACCAGAACTCATTTCGTGATTTGTCGATCGAACTCGCCGACATTAGTCCGGTGGGAGAGCATTTTCAGCACTACCAGATCCTCGATGGAGAACTATCCGAAACCCGCGGCATGCTGGAAGACGGTGACCCCTCGATCCGGCGCATGGCTCATGATGAGATGCCGCGGTTGCAATCCGAGCTAGAGCAGAGCCAGCAGGCGCTTCGCAAGTTGCTCATTCCACGCGACCCTAACGACGAGCGCAATATCTTTCTCGAAGTGCGGGCCGGCACCGGCGGCGACGAAGCTGCGCTTTTTGCCGGTGACCTCTTTCGCATGTACAACCTCTATGCGGAAAAACGCAACTGGCAGGTCGAGGTCGTGAGCCAGAGCCCGGGCGAGCACGGCGGCTATAAGGAGATCATCAGCCGTGTTGCCGGACGCGGCGCCTATTCACAACTGAAGTTTGAATCCGGCGCCCACCGGGTGCAGCGCGTTCCTGAAACCGAAGCACAGGGGCGGATACATACCTCGGCCTGTACCGTCGCAGTCATGCCTGAAGCCGACGAGATTGATGATGTTGAAATCAACACCACTGACTTGCGAATAGACACCTTTCGTGCCTCCGGGGCCGGCGGCCAGCATGTGAACCGTACCGATTCAGCAGTGCGGATCACTCACCTGCCTACGGGCGTCGTTGTGGAGTGCCAGGACGAACGCTCGCAGCACAAAAATAAAGCACGGGCCATGTCGGTCCTGCGCTCACGCCTGCTCGAAGCAAAAATCAGCCAGCAAAAAAGCGAAGAAGCGCAAAACCGGCGCAGCCTGGTCGGTAGCGGTGATCGTTCCGAGCGCATCCGAACCTACAATTTTCCGCAAGGCCGGGTCACCGATCACCGCATCAACCTGACGCTGTACAAACTCGATGAGGTCCTGTCTGGAGATCTGAAGCCAGTCATCGAGCCGCTAATTGCCGAATACCAGGCAGACCTGTTGGCGACGATGAGTAGTGGCTGAATCCACCGCCTCGGCACTATTGCACCAGGCATGCCAGGCGCTGACCGGGCAAAGTGATTCGCCGCGTCTGGATGCCGAGATTCTGCTGCAAGCCGCCTGCGGCATTGATCGCACGACTTTTGCCCGCGATCCTGAAAAAGCCATAAGCTCTACACAAGGCCGACAACTACTGGCACTGGTCGAGCGCCGCCGTACCGGGGAACCCATTGCGTACATCCTGGGACACAAAGAGTTCTGGTCGCTGGATCTTGCTCTTAGTCAGGACACCCTGGTGCCGCGGCCCGAAACCGAAATCCTGGTGCAGGCAGTGCTCGATGCCACACCGGCCGATTCACCGGTGGATATCGCAGACCTTGGTACCGGCAGCGGCGCCATCGCGCTGGCACTTGCCAGCGAACGCCCCCTTGCACGTATCGTGGCAACGGACTCATCCAGGCGGGCGCTCGCCCAGGCAAGCGACAATGCCAAGCGCCTGAACCTTGAGGTCACGTTTGAGCTAGGTGACTGGCTAGTCCCGCTGCAAGGACAAGCCTTCGACATCATCGTCAGCAATCCACCCTACGTGCGCGAGGGTGATCCGGCACTGGAACGCGGCCCATCCCTTTTTGAGCCACGAGAGGCTCTTTTTTCTGGCCCTGATGGCCTTAGCGCCATCCGCCAGATTTGCGCGGGTGCCAGCGACTGCCTAAAGCCCGGTGGGATGCTGGCACTGGAACACGGCCATGACCAGCGATCTGCACTGGATGAATTGCTGTTGGGCGCTGGCCTTGGCTCTATCGCCCGCTTCAACGACTACGCAGGCCAGGCACGGGTAAGCACTGCACGCCGCGTGGCCCGCAGCAACCACTAAACTTGGCATCAAACCTCAAACCTCAAACACAAAACTACGATGCTCCAGAGTAACTTCACGATTCCCTCACCGGCCAACGCGCTTCCAGGGCGGACCGAGGCGGTGCTGGTTGCAAAACAACACTATGTGAATGGCGCACCGCTTAAACCGCCCTTTCCTGCAGACGCCGAACAGGCGGTCTTTGGACTGGGCTGCTTCTGGGGGGCGGAGCGTTGCTTCTGGGAACTCGATGGCGTATTGACGACGGCCGTAGGTTACGCCGGCGGCAGCACGCCCAACCCCACCTACCAGGAGGTCTGCTCAGGGATGACCGGCCATACCGAGGCGGTGCTGGTAATCTTTGACCCCCGGCGGATAAGTTATGCCCAACTACTGAAAGTCTTTTTTGAATCGCACGACCCTACCCAGGGCATGCGCCAGAGCAACGACATTGGCACTCAGTACCGCTCGGCCATCTACACCAGCAATGAAGAACAGATCGACATGGCCCGTGACACAGCCACTCGATACCAAAAGGCATTGCGCAATGCCGGCTTTGCTGAGATTACAACTGAATTTGCCCCCGCCGGGAGATTCTTCTATGCCGAGGATTACCATCAGCAATACCTCGCCAAAAATCCGGGTGGTTACTGTGGTCTTGGCGGGACTGGCGTGCGCTGCGCCTGGTCTGCATCAAACGCGCCCTGAAGAGAACGGCTACGATCCAGGCGGCTTGATCGGCATCGGGAAGGAGGCGATATTGCCCCCTTTGGTTTCGCCAGCAGGCACAATCTTAGCCTGCCCTTCTTTTTCGACCTCATCAATACGCACTATGGCGTGCAGCGGAATATAGGTGCGCTTGACGCCCGAGAACTCGCTCTTGAGTTTTTCGTCAGATGGGTCCACCACCAGCTTGGATCGTTCACCAAAAATGATCTCGCCGACCTCAACAAAAGCATACATGCCGCCCTGGGAAACCTCGCGGGCATAAACCTCGTAGATGTTTCCCTGGTTGTGAAAAATTATCCGGAAGATGCTTTTTTTTGTCATGACTTAATAGAAATCTGGTGTCAGGCTTTGCGGCCGGGCGCATTATAGCAACGCTGGCCATGCCACAATGCACTGTCTTTGCGGAAATTTTCAGCATTTGTGGCAGAAGTTTAGAATTTCACTTATGAAGGTGCAGTTACTTATTCGGGTCAGCGTACTGCTTGCCACCGCCCTTGCATCGCAAGGGGCCGGCGCTACCCTACCGGCGCCGGTCGCCCAATTGATGCGGGCCAACGGTATCCCGCTCGACTCGATCAGCGTGGTCATCAGGCGCGTGGGCTCCCAGGCATCACAGATCACCCACCAGAGTCGGGCGCCACGCAACCCCGCATCAGTCATGAAACTGGTCACAACCGCGGCTGCACTCAATCTACTTGGCACCCAACACCGCTGGCAGACCGAGGTGCTTATTGATAGCGCCTTGCGGGACGATACGCTGCATGGCGACCTGATCCTGCGCGGGGGTGGCGATCCCTGGTTGGTCATCGAACGCTTCTGGCTATTGGCGCGGCAGTTGCGCGAACGTGGGTTAACCCATATCCAGGGCAACCTGGTACTCGATGACAGCCTGTTTGACCGCAAGGCTATCGGCCGAAAAGCCATCGACGGCAAATATCAACGTAGCTACAACACGCTGCCCAGCGCACTGCTGGTGAACTTTGGTGCTACCTCACTGGTGTTTGATTCGCGTATGGGGCGGCTTGCGGTCCATGCTGATCCCGCTGCCACGACCCTGCGTCTGGTGAATTCAGTCAAACAGGACAAAACCAGCTGCGCCAATCGACTGCACCGGGTCACCCTTGAGTCCACCGCTCACACACAGCAAACAGATGTGCAACTGGGCGGCACGTATCCCGCCAACTGCGGCCAGAGCACCCTGCGACGCACCCTGCTGCCACATGGCCAGTACGTCTACGGAGTTTTCAAGGCCCTGTGGCAGGAGTTGGGCGGCACGCTGTCGGGCAACTGGATGTACGGTAAAACCCCGGCACAAGCCAAAGTCCTGGGAACTCTCGATTCGGTATTGCTGGCCGATGTCATTCGGCACACCAACAAATTCAGTAACAACGTGATGGCGCGTAATCTACTGCTAACCCTCGCCAGCGAGTTTGCGGTGACCCCGGCAACTCCGGCCAAAGGTGCCAAAGTTATCGAGGACTGGCTGGACGCCAGCGGTGTATTGATGCCGGCTTTGCGTATCGACAATGGTGCCGGACTCTCCCGAGATGCGCGACTCAGCGCTGCAGGCCTGGCCACACTGCTGGAAAAAGCAACCACCGAGCCCTGGTGGCCTGAATTCGTCGGTTCACTGCCAATCGCGACAGTCGACGGCTCATTGCGCCGGCGTTTTTACGGGATTGCCCGGCCCGGTCGGCTTCGATTAAAGACAGGACTGCTGCGCGATGTGCGCACACTGGCCGGCTATGCCATTGATCCATCTGGAAACACCTGGGTCATCGTGATCCTGCACAACCACCCACGCGCAACCAATGCGGTTGGTATCAAGATCCAGCACAAACTGCTGGAGACGCTGTTCCAGAATCAGCCCCGCGAGGCTAACTGATCGAACTAATCAAGCCTTAACAGAAAGTCCAAAATGGCCGTCGCTACCGGCTCGGGATCATCCATATGCAGGTGATGCGTTCCGCTCAACCATTGCACGCTCGCGGCTTGTAGTGATGCAAGGCGAGGTGTCAAAGTTTCAGATTTGGCCAGCAGGCCATCGTTGGCGAGCAGTACCCGGGTGGGCGTCTCAATGGCGCGAAGATAGGCCAATACCTGCGACTCGGTTAGAAATACAGGTGACGGCAGTCGCAGCCGTGGGTCGCTGCGCCAGCGATAACCGCCTTCGACCTTGGCAAGGTTGCGACTCACCAAAGCTTGTGCGGCTTTGTGGCCCATCTTGCCGAGTCGTGCACGCGCCATGATTAACGGCTCAAGGTCAGGGTACAGAGCCGGAGTCTTATCGCGAAGCTTGGCGTAAGCTGCGATCGAGTCACGCAGCCGACCCGGAGCGCCATCGGCCGCTTGGGACACTGGGCCGAGGTTTTCGATGAGCACCATTGCCCGAATACGCGTGGGCGCTGCTACAGCCACCGTGGTTGAGATTGCGCCACCCAAGGAATGTCCCAACAGCACCAGCTCTTTCCAGCCCAGAGCATCAGCGACCTCGAGCACAGCTGGCGGGTAGTCCATTAAATGGTAACGCGCGCCTTCGGGCCGGTGCTGTGAAAAACCATGACCCGGTAGATCGATCGCTACCAGATTAAGATCGGTGAGATAAGGCGCCATCGGCAAGAAACTCGCGGCGTTATCCAGCCAGCCATGCGCGGCCAGTACCGGGATTCCATCAGCCGATCCCCAGCGAAGCCCACAGATCGTACCTGCACTGGGTGTTTCGACAGAAAACGACTGACAGTCCATGGTGGCTCTAATGCCTTCCCAGAAAGCCTTTAGGCTGCGACCTAGAGCTGCTAATTAATTGTTTTTTATACAAAATATCAAAAAATAAAGTTACACAAAGTGACGATACGAACAAGGTTTTTTACACTGTTTTTCCCTGTCAAGACTATCATTTGATCGGGATTACGTATAAATATAGACAAAGTTAATTTACATAACTATTAATCAGTTTAATACTGATTATTAGCCCATTCGAGGACGCTGTTATGTCGCAAGGGACACAAGCTCAGAATAATGGTCTGGCGCAGGCGGTACGCCACTCATTCACTCTGACGGATAACGAGACTGGTGAGTCCTGGGAGTTACCCATCCTGCATGGTGCCGTTGGCCCCAAGGTAATCGACATCCGCAAGCTGTACAGTCAAACCGGCGCCTTTACCTATGATCCCGGATTTACCTCCACCGCATCGTGCTCATCGGAGATCACCTATATCGACGGTGAGGCCGGAATCCTGCTGCACCGCGGTTACGCCATCGCTGATCTCGCCGAGAATACCGACTTCATGGATGTCTGTTACCTGCTGTTGCACGGCGAGCTACCGTCTCCGGAAGAAAAGGAGCAGTTCGACGGCGACATTACTCGACACACCATGCTGCACGAACAACTGGTACGGTTCTACAGCGGGTTCATGCGCAGCGCCCACCCGATGGCCATCATGGTTGGGGTGGTTGGCGCCTTGTCGGCGTTCTACCACGACAGCACCGATATCAACGATCCGCTGCAGCGCATGTCCGCCGCCCACCGGTTGATCGCGAAGATGCCGACCATCGGCGCCTACGCCTTTAAATACTCTCTGGGTCAACCATTCATGCAACCCAGTAACGACCTCACCTACTCGGAAAACCTGCTCCAGCTGATGTTCGGCGTGCCGACCCAGGATTACCAAGTTAACCCGGTGCTGGCCCGCGCTATTAACCGCATCCTGATCTTGCACGCAGATCATGAACAAAACGCGTCGACCTCCACGGTGCGCCTGGCTGGCTCCTCGGATGCCAATCCGTTTGCCTGCGTGGCCGCTGGCATTGCTTCATTGTGGGGCCCTGCTCATGGGGGTGCCAACGAAGCGGTATTGAGCATGCTTCAGGAGATCGGCACCAAGGACCGGATCCAGAAATTCGTCAAGAAGGCGCAGGACCCCGACGACCGGTTTCGACTGATGGGTTTCGGCCATAGGGTATATAAGAACTACGACCCGCGGGCCACAGTAATGCGTGATACCTGTCACGAGGTACTGAAAGAGCTGGGCATCCAGGACCCGACGCTGGACCTGGCCCTGGAGCTTGAGCAGATCGCCCTCAACGATTCCTATTTCGTTGACAAGAAGCTTTACCCAAATGTGGACTTCTACTCTGGAATCATTCTGCGTGCCCTGGGTTTCCCGACCAATATGTTTACGGTGCTATTTGCCATCGGCCGCACCGTAGGCTGGATTTCCCACTGGAAAGAAATGATGGAATCTTCCGAGAGCCGAATCGGCCGACCACGCCAACTCTACGTCGGCAAAGAAGAGCGCCCGTTTACTGCAGTCTCCCAGCGCGAACATACCGAGAAACGATCGGGCTGGGCCTGGCTATGGGGCGGAAATCGCAAGAACGACTGACGCATAGCGCCGATCAACTGTTCCTGATCGAGACCAACGCTAATGAAATGTGTGGTCTACAAAGGCATGCGCAAGCAAGACACCTACCTGTATGTTGCTTCGGCTGAAGCGCTCACTGAGCTCCCCAAAGCGCTGCTGGGCCAGCTCGGAGAGCTACAGCAGGTGATGGATTTGGATCTGACGCCGCACCTCAACCTGGCAGCGGCCGACCCCGCTGCTGTGATGAACAGCATAGAATCACGAGGATTCTATCTGCAGCTGCCCCCGGGGGCTCCGACCGACACGTGCTGACCAAGATCCTTTTTACCCTTGCCGTGATACTGGTGGTAGCACTGGTCTTTCGAACCAAGAGTCAGCCTGCCGGGGCGTCAGCGGCTCCTGCCCCTGACAAAGGGGGGGTTTCAGCCCCTATGGTCGCTTACTCTCTGCTGGGACTGGTGATCGCGATATCGGCACTGGTTTTTGTCCTGCACTGGCAAGAACAGCACCGCATCATTAATATCCGTGTGATAGACAGCCAGGGCACAACCTTGAACTACCAGGCCTACAAAAAGGCAGTTGACGGTCGGCGCTTTACCACCATTGGCGGTCTGGCAGTAGATCTCGCTGACAGTGACCGCATCGAAATTCTGGAAAAGGAAAACTGAACATCATGAAATCACCAGACCTCACGCTTTCCAGCCCTTTGCGATGGCTCGCCGGGGCCGTGATACTGACCTTCAGTCTGAACACCCTGGCCGCTGACTTTGACCCCTTTGTCGGACACTATGCCGGTAGCACCACGATCGTTGGCAACACTGAAGGCACTGCCAATGGCCGCGAGATCACAGTCGATATCAGCAAACACAAAAAAGGTTTTCGCATCAACTGGTCTACTACCAAGGCGAAGTCAGGTAAAAGCAAGGAATATACGATCGATTTTGTACCGACCAAGCGCGACCATATCTATGCAGCCGCGCAAAAGGTTAACGTGTTCGGTGGCAAGAAACCACTCGACCCGTTGCAGGGCGACCCCTACATGTGGGCCCGTTTCACAGGCAAGAGCATGAAAATTCTCGGCCTGCTGATCAACGAACAGGGAGAGTTCGAGCTTTTCTCCTATACACGTACACTGCACGATGACGGGCAGGCCATGTCCCTGCGCTACCTGCGCCTTGACGAGACGGGAGAACAACGTGTTGTTGAAGGGGAACTGCGGCGACAGGCTGACTGATAGTCACAGCCGGAATAGCCAGTTCCCACTTGCTGGGATCAAAGCCTCTGGGTTCTAGGAAGAGCTCCCCCTTGTATCATGCGTCATCGACGGCAGCCAACGAAAGTCATGTAGGTTGGCCCCGAGGTCGACGTCCTGACGCAAGGGGACGAGCCGGCGGGTCAGTGCGATACCGTCAAGCCCGGCACGCAGTTTCTCACCGAGTTTTCCCGCAATCTGCGGGGCTGCTTTGATCACGCCATCGAGGCCACCGTAGTCATGTAACAGTCGGGCCGCAGTGTGCACCCCGACCGAACGAATGCCTGGCAGCCCCAGTGAGGGATCACCCGCCAGGCTGAAGAGATCGACCAGTTGCACGGGTTCGACGCCGAAACGATCGCGTATCCAAAGACTGTCGTGCGCCACATCATTGAAGTGGTCGTGAACGGCAATATGGTCACAGACCAACTGGCAAAAACTTTTGTCCGTGGACAGAATGACCACAGAAACACCCTTCGTGGCGGTACGGGCAGCAATCGAGCCGATGAGATCATCCGCTTCAAAGCCTTGTGCAGACAGGGCATTAACCCCAATCCCGGCAAGCGCTGCAAGAATGGCCGGCAGATTGGCTCGAAGATCTTCCGGCATCCCGACCCGGTCCTTTTTGTAATCCGGATACTCCAGCGAACGCCAACTCAACTCTTGGCCTTCCATTACCAGAATAACGTGACTGGGATGATGCCGACGCAGAGCCCGGCGTGCCGACGCCACACAGGCTGTCAGCACTCCATCGTCACGATCCTTCGCCGCATCCGGTACACCAGCATGAATTCGGCGTATCAGGTTGAGTCCATCTATCAGCAGTACCGCCATCCGCGTCCTCCCCGGCGAGGGTGGACGACCCAGTATACGGCTGCCGCCATATTTTTGCGCTGGAGAATCTAGAGAATGTAGCGCGAAAGATCCTCATCCGCGGCGAGATCAACCAGGTGTTGATCCACATAGTCCCGATCGACTAACTCCACTTGCCCTGAGCGATCAGCCGCTGCAAACGAAATCGTCTCCAGCAAGCGCTCCATGACGGTATGCAGCCGCCGTGCGCCAATATTCTCGATCCGTTCATTAACCTGCCACGCCACTTCGGCTATTCGCTCGACACCATCCGGCGCAAACTCCAGGCTGACCCCTTCGGTCGCCATCAGCCCAGCGTACTGCTCGGTCAGCGAAGCATCCGGCTCAGTCAGGATGCGGACAAAATCGCCGGCGTCCAGCGCATCGAGTTCAACCCGTATTGGCAAGCGACCCTGCAGTTCCGGTATCAGATCCGAGGGTTTATTCATCTGAAATGCGCCCGAGGCAATAAACAAAATATGATCGGTCTTGATCATGCCGTTGCGGGTGCTGACGGTGCAGCCCTCAATCAGCGGTAGCAGATCGCGCTGGACGCCCTCGCGCGACACATCGGCACCCTGGGCCTCGCTGCGGCCGACAATCTTGTCGATCTCGTCAAGAAAAACAATACCGTGCTGCTCTACCCGCTCAAGTGCTTCGTGCTTGAGTTCGTCGTCATTGACAAGTGCGCCGGCCTCTTCTTCGGTGAGCAATCGCAATGCTTCGCGCACCTTGACCTTGCGCGCAGTCTTGCGCTGACCGCCCAGATTCTGAAACATGCCCTGCAACTGATCAGTCATCTGCTCCATTCCTGGCGGACCCATAATCTCCACCCCCACGGTCGGAGTCGCAACTTCAATTTCGACTTCTTTATCGTCCAGCTTGCCTTCACGCAACAATTTGCGAAGGCGCTGGCGGCCGGCTCCCTCTTCCTGATCAACGGCTGCAATGTCATCAGCGGAGTCAACACCGCGGGCCTGGGGCAACAGCAGATCCAGCAACTGCTCCTCGGCAGCATCTTCAGCGCGCGGACGTACCCGCTCCAATGCTTCCTCGCGGCTCATCTTGATCGCCATATCCACCAGATCACGAATGATTGAATCAACCTCACGACCCACATACCCCACCTCGGTGAACTTGGTCGCCTCGACCTTGATAAACGGCGCTCGGGCCAGGCGTGCCAGACGCCGGGCAATCTCGGTCTTGCCCACCCCGGTAGGGCCTATCATCAATATGTTCTTTGGCGTGATCTCATTGCGCAGAAATTCATCTGGCACCTGAGCCCGCCGCCAGCGATTTCGAAGAGCGATCGCGACAGCCCGCTTCGCCTGTGCCTGACCAATAATGTGCTTGTCGAGTTCCTCGACAATCTCCCGGGGCGTCATCTCGGACATAGTATCGTTCTGTTGGAAAAGTTCTTGGGTCTACAAACGCAGGAAGATAAAGCACCCGGCACAGTCAGCCCAGAGTGGCTTACGCCAACTCACTTCGGTGCAATCTCCAGTTCTTCAATGGTAAGTTCGCAGTTGGTGTAGATGCAGATACCAGCGGCAATATTCAATGATTTCTCAACGATCTGGCGGGCATCAAGATCGGTCTCCGTAACCAGCGCCTGGGCGGCGGCCTTAGCGTAGGCGCCACCAGAGCCTATCGCCATGATCCCGCCCTCAGGCTCTATGACATCCCCGGTACCGGAAAGAATCAGTGACACCGATGCATCGGCAACTGCAAGCAAGGCCTCCAGCCGGCGTAGCATACGATCTGTGCGCCAGTCCTTGGATAACTCAACCGCAGCGCGAGTGAGATTGCCCTGATGTTTTTGCAGTTTGCCCTCAAAACGTTCAAATAGTGTGAACGCGTCCGAAGTACCACCCGCGAAACCGGCGATCACCGTATCATCATGCAGTCGCCGAACCTTGCGCGCGTTGCCTTTCATCCGGGTATCACCCAGTGTGACCTGGCCATCCCCACCAATCACCACCTGATTGCCTCGGCGAACCGAGAGAATGGTAGTGCCCCGCATTTGGGTTGTGCTCATTAAACGGTGCTCAGTGTGTTCTAAAGGCAATATCGGGTCTGGCCCAACATCTTTCAACCACTAGTCCACCAGTTTAAGGTGGGGCTTACCGCGCGCAGGCGGGTCGTTCAACGCCTCGTCGGCTTCGATATCCTCGGGCAGATCTTCAAAAGACATGCCCTGACGGCTCTCGCGGCCAAATACCGCGATAACTGCTGAGACCGGCACAATCACCGACCGCGAAACACCCTGAAAGCGGGCTGAGAAAGAGATAAAGTCGTTTCCCATGTCCAGATTATCCGCTGCATGAGGGCTAACGTTCAGCACAATCTGTCCGTTCTCAACGAACTCACTGGGCACCTCGACACCACTGATCGTGGCATTAACCAGCAGTTGTGGCGTCAGGTGATTATCAATAGCCCAGTCGCGAATCGCCCGTATCAGATAAGGGCGGTTTGAACTCGCCTCAATGTCATCAGATCCCATCAGACCCGGCAAACAGTAGTGCGCCTTAAGCGGCGCGAATCTCTCGCTCGGCTTCGCTCAGACTTGCCTGGAAACCCGGTTTATCAAACATCCGGCCGCCGTAGTCAAGAATCTTCGAAGCCTGTCGAGGCAGATCTAATTTCAGCACAGGCAACCGCCACAACAGTGCTGCCAGGTAGCAATCAACCAGGCTGAATTCATTGCCAAGCGCATACTTTTGCTGCCCGAAATGGTTCGACATTGCCATCAAACCATCCCACAGACTTTTACTCAGCTTCTTGTCGACCCGCGTACCGGTAGTGATACAAAACTGTAGCGCATCCAGCCAGTCACGACGTAATCGGGTCACCATTACCCGGGCCTGGGCCCGGGCAGTCGGGTCGCTGGGCAGCAGCGGTGGGTGCGGAAACTTTTCATCGAGGTATTCGCTGACGACCATGCTGTCGTATAGAATTAAATCACGGTCCACCAATGTCGGCGTTTCCCCGTAAGGATTCAGTTCGGCAACCTCCTGGTCTGCGCGCCCATTCGTCGAGTAAATGACTTCGTAGTCAATCTCTTTCTCGCTCAAGACAAATCGGCAAACGTGACTGTAAAGGCAAAGTGGTCCAGAGTAGAGTTTCATAGTTGATTAACCAAAGCATTTATCCTGTATACCAGCGCAGCGCAATAGCTGCCCCACCAGTGTGCCGTCAATGGATGTCTCGCCAGTATTCCTTTTTTAAAGCGTAAGTCAGGGCGATAAAAACAAGCATGAAACCCATCACCCAGAAACCGATACGGTAACGCACCAGTTTGGCTGGCTCAGCGAGGTAGACCATAAAGTTGGTCAGATCACTGATTGCCTCGTCATAGGCGACCTCGCTCATCTCGCCCGATACGATCTGCTCGAAGCCGCTGAACTCGCTGACACCGTGTGACTCATCAAAATGAGCTTCACGCAACCCTTGCCATTCGTACAGCACATGGGGCATCGCAACGCTTGGAAAGAGCGTGTTGTTCCATCCAGTCGGGGTGCTCTCGTCACGGTAAAAACTTCGCAGGTAGGTATAAATCCAGTCTGGCCCACGAGAACGCGCAGTCAGGCTGAGATCCGGTGGCACAACCCCAAACCATGCCTTGGCATCCTCAGATGCCATATTTATTGTCATCAGTTCCCCCGGCTTATCTGCCGCAAACATCAAGTTCTCAACCAGCGTCGGGGTATCGATCTCGAGATCAGCCGCCATCCGCTCATATCGCATATAGGAGGCCGCATGGCAGGATAGGCAATAGTTGACAAAAGTATGCGCTCCACGGCGCAGCGAGCCTTTGTCAGCCAGGTTGATGTATACCGAATCCAGGTTTTCTCCTCCTCCAGACGCCAGCAGTGCGGGCGATACGAGTAGGGATACGATCAGTAATAGCTTTTTGATCATGCTCATCATGAATTCCTACCTCACCCGGTCCGGTTCGGGCTTTGTTCGGTCGAGCCGGGGATAAATTGGCATGAGCAGAAAAAACGCGAAGTAAATTACCAAGCCAATCTGCGCCCATATGAGGTTTTTGAACCAGAAAATATCGACGTGTCCGGGATTCTTCGTTCCCAGGTAACCGAGCATAAGAAAAGTCACCACAAAAAGCATGAGAAAGGTCTTGTATAGCCAGCCACGGTAGCGAATCGAGCGAACCTTGGCGCGATCCAACCACGGCAAGAAGAAGAACATCACGATCGCAGCACCCATCGCGATCACGCCCCACAGCTTCGCGCCCCCGGGCAACCATTCAAAGGTGACAGCCCGCAGAATTGAGTAATACGGAGTGAGATACCACAACGGCACAATATCCGGCGGTGTCTGCAGGATATCGGCTGGTGCAAAATTATCCTTCTCTAAAAACCAGCCGCCCAGTTCGGGCACAAAAAAGACAATGGCCAAAAACACGGCCATAAAGACCGCCACGCCAAAGGTGTCTTTCACAGTGTAGTACGGGTGGAACGGAATCCCGTCTACGGGGATACCATCCTTGTCCTTGTTTTTCTTGATCTCAATCCCATCAGGATTGTTTGAGCCTACCTTGTGCAGGGCGACAATGTGTAAATAGACCAACAATGCCAGCAACAAGGGCAACAGAATGACATGGAACGCGAAAAAGCGGTTTAGCGTAGCATCGGATATCACGAAATCGCCGCGAATCCACTCGGCCAATGGCTCCCCGATGCCAGGGATTGCGCCAAACAACGAGATGATGACCTGGGCGCCCCAGTAGGACATATTGCCCCACGGTAGCAGGTAGCCAAAAAAGGCTTCAGCCATCAGTGCCACGTAGATCACCATACCCAGCAACCAGATGAGCTCACGCGGATGACGGTGCGAGCCATACAGCAGGGCGCGGAACATGTGCAGGTATACGGTGAGAAAAAACATCGATGCCCCGACGCCGTGCAGATAACGTACGAACCAACCTGCGGGTACATCGCGCATGATGTATTCGACCGAGGCAAACGCCAGGTCGGCATCAGGCTTGTAATGCATCGTCAGGACGATGCCGGTGACAATTTGTAGCACCAGCATAAGTAGAGACAGCGACCCGAAGTAGTACCAAATATTGAAGTTCTTCGGCGCATAATATTGCGCCATATGCTCCTGCCAGACTTTGGTTAACGGAAAACGATCATCTATCCAGTTGAGAAGACTCATGCAGTCGCCTCCTCTTCATCTATCCCGATGACGATCCGGTTATCCGACACATAGGAATGCGGCGGCACTTCAAGATTAGTCGGGGCGGGTACGTTCTTATAGACCCGACCGGAAAGATCAAACTTGGAGCCGTGACAGGGACAGAAGAATCCACCAACCCAGTCATCGCCAAGACCCGATGCGACCCCTTTGTCAAAATTCTTGCTGGGCGCGCAGCCAAGGTGGGTGCAAACTCCGAGCACGACCAAAACATCGGAACGGATGGAGCGGTGTGCGTTACGGGCATAATCCGGCTGCTGCTCAACCACAGCGGAATTCGGATCAGACAGGTCGTCCACGATGCTGGCGAGTTCCAAGAGCATGGTCTCGTCACGGCGCAGTATCCAAACTGGCTTGCCACGCCATTCCACAACCTTCATTTGCCCCGGAGCCAGATCAGTTATATCAACCTCGACCGGCGCTCCGCCCGCTCGCGCACGGGCGCTGGGTTTCATACTGGCCACTAGTGGTACAGCCAGCGCAGCGGCGCCGGCAAGGCCAACGCCTGTGGTCACGGTGGTAAGCACGCGACGTCTACCGTTATTTATATTGTCAGCCATGAAGCTCTCTTGTGTTAATCACAAAAGGCGCCCTGCAAGCATCTCAGGCGCCAACTAAAAAAGAGGCGCGATTATAGCAAATCAGCTTGTTTACCCGACACCTGGAATCGCCTCTTTGGGTTACCCCCCGTCACTTACGGCTAGCGCCAGTGCGGCCAGGCGGGAGCCGTGGGAAAAAGGGTTCTGCGCCACGGTATCATAGGCGCGGTCAAGCATCGCTCGGGCCCAACGGGAAAGCGTAGGATCTGCCCCGGCGCGTGCCAGTTGCAGGCTGACTTTCGCCAGTACCGCATCAGGCGCTGGCAAAGAATCATCGGAAAATATCTCGTGCAGTCCCGATTCAGCCAACGCTCTACCTGGCTCGCGGCGCCAGCCGTTAGCTACCCTAAAATCACGCCAGCCTGCCTTGGCCACCTCGGTCGCGAGCCTGAAATCGGCTGAATCTTGCGACCAGCGGGCAAAATCCAGCAAAGCGCGGGCCAGGTAAGCGTAATCTGCGAGCGCGACCACTCCCAGTGGCTCGTCATTGACTATAGCGCGGTAGAGCGTGCCATCGCGCCACAGCGTCTGCTCCAGGTAAGCTTTGATCCCCCTGGCGATATCTGCGTATCGCGCAGCGCCAGTCTGGACTGATGCCGCAACAAAAGCCTGCAGAGCAAGTGCGTTCCACCCCGCCAGCTGCTTGTCGTCAACCGGAAGGCCCCGGGTACGGCGCAGGGTGCGCAATTTTGCCATCGCACTGGCCAGCATCGTGTGCACATCGGCCAGTGGTCGCCCGAGGGTATTTGCTACCTCGTTCAGGGGCAACTGACTTACCAGAAGATGCCCCTCCTCGAAAGGCGCCGGGCCATCGAGCGACCATGTTGCGCGCAGAACTTCAAGCTCGTCTTTATGTAGTGTCCGCTGCAAAGTCTCAAGGTCGAACAGGTAATACGCCCCTTCACGGCCCTGGGCATCAATCGCCGAAAGTGAAGCGACCATGGCCCCGCCATCGCTCAGCATATGATCCGCCATGAAGTCCAGGGTAGAGAGCCCGACCTCAATGTAATCCTCACGCTGCAATACCTGCCCGGCTCTCAGGTACAGCGAAGCAAGCTGCGCATTGCCATAAAGCATTTTCTCGAAGTGCGGCTGGCTCCACCCGGGATCTACGGTATAACGAAAGAACCCTCCATCAACATGGTCGCGCAGGCCGCGCCAGGCCATCGCATCGAGCGAGCTTTTCAGTACCTCACGCACCGGCGCACTGGCCCGGTGCTGATAGCGGTCCAGCAGATATTCCAGCTGTGGCACGTGTGGAAAGCGTGACTGATCACCAAAACCCCCTTCAAAAGTATCGGCGAAGGCCAGTGCCATCTTTTCAAAACGTTTACCCAAAGAAGCTACTTGGGCCGGATCAACCTGGCCAGCACTATCCGGAAAATCGTCGGTGCCAACGGGTCGGGCCATTGCGGTGAGGTGCTCGGAGTCTTCGCGCCAGATTGCATCCAGTTGCCGAATCACCTTGGCGAACGAATCTGGCGGCAGGTACAGAACCGCATAGAGTGGATAACCCTCGGGGGTCAAAAAAACATTCAATGGCCAACCGCCACGGCCCTGGGTTTTCTGGACAAAATCCATAAGCGTCTCGTCCAAAGCGGGTTGTAACTCGCGATCGACTTTGACCGGCACAAAATCCCGGTTCAGCATCCGTGCGATTTGCGGGTTGCGATAACTCTCGCGCTGCATCACGTGACACCAGTGGCATGAGAAGTAACCCACCGAAACATAAACCAATTTGTTTTCTTGGCGGGCTTTTTCAAATACCGACTCACTCCAGACCTGCCACGCCACAGGATCATCGCCGTGCAACGCAAGATAAGGCGAAGGGTGCGAACCAAGCTGGTTGGTCAGCGCCTGTGCCGGGCTCACCAGGGCCAGCCACAAGCAAAGAGCGCCCAGCGTTCTCATTTTTCCAGACCGTTGTGGCGCAGTAAAGCCTCAACCGAGGGCTCGCGACCGCGAAACGCGATGAAATTATCCAACGGATCATTGACACCGCCGCTCTCAAGTATCAATTGCAAAAAATCACGGCCGCACCTGGGATCAAAAATTCCATCTTCCTCGAAACGACTGAAGGCATCTGCTGACAGCACCTCGGCCCACTTGTAACTGTAGTATCCCGCCGCATAACCCCCAGCGAAGATATGCGAGAAGCTGTTTTGGAAGCGATTCCACGCGGGCGTGTGAACAACCGCTATTTTTTCGCGCACTGTATCCAGCGTTTGTTGAATGGCCTGCGCTGTCGACAATGACTCGGCGCCATGCACAGCCATGTCAAAAATCGAGAATTCCAGCTGGCGCAACATCTGCAATGCACACTGGAAATTGCGAGCACCGCGCAGCTTATCGAGTAAATCATCCGGCAGCGCCTCGCCGGTCTGGTAGTGGCCGGAGATCGCTACTAATGCCTCAGGTGCCCAGCACCAGTTCTCCAGAAATTGACTCGGCAACTCCACCGCATCCCAGGGAACGCCGCTGATACCCGCGACAGCGGGCTCGTCGACCTGCGTCAGCAGGTGATGCAGGCCGTGGCCAAACTCGTGAAACAGCGTAACTACATCATCGTGGGTCAACAACGACGGCTTGTCGCCTACGGGTGGCATGAAATTACAGGTCAGAAAAGCCGCCGGTAACTGGAGGGCGCCATCGGCCAAACGCCGCCGACCAATACAGTCGGCCATCCAGGCGCCGCCGCGCTTGTGAGCGCGCGCATACAGATCGAGAAAAAAACATCCGCGCACTACGCCAGTGTGATCTCGCAGTTCAAAAAACAGCACGTCTTCGTGCCAGGTGTGTTCACATTCCGCCTTAACAGCACGTATGCCAAAAAGTTTTTCGGTCACGGCAAAGAGCCCCTCGAGCACCCGCGGCAACGGAAAGTAGGGCCGAACCTGCTCATCGGAAAAAGCAAATCGCGACTGTTTGAGTTTCTCCGAGTAATAAGGAATATCCCAGGCCTGTAAATCGTCGTGGCTATGTGTCGAGCTTGCGAACTCACGTAGCTCGTCAAACTCAACCTGCGCCGCGGGACGGGTGCAAGCGGTCAACCGCTCAAGAAAGTCACTGACCTCCTGTGGCGATCCAGCCATGCGATCTTGCAGTGCATACTCGGCGTAACTGGCAAAACCCAGCAGCCGGGCCATCTCGCCACGCCGGGTGAGAATCTCTACCATCAGATCACCACTGTCGAAACGCTTGGCGTCAGGGCCGACCTCGCTTGCCCGGGTGACATAAGCCTCGTACATCTGCCGCCTCAACCTGCGGTGCTCACTGAACATCATGAATGGCAGATAGAACGGTGCCTGCAGCGAGAACCGCCAACCCGGACAACCTGCAGCGCTGGCCGCCTCACGGGCCAACTCGACCACGCTGTCCGGCAACCCGGCAAGATCTGCCGTCTCATCGAGGTCAAGAACCCAATGATCGGTAGCGTCCAGAAGGTTCTGCTCGAAACGGTTGGCGAGGCTTGCCAGTTCGGTCACGATTTCACGAAAACGCTCCCGGGACGATCCCTTGAGCTCTGCACCGGCGAGTCGAAAATCGCGCAGCGCATTTTGCACCACCTTGCGCCGTGCGCCAGAGAGCCCGGCAAATCCACGGCTGTCGGCTATACGGTGGTAACCGCGATAAAGAGCACGGTTCTGCCCGACCTCGCTCTGGAAGGCGCTGATTTTAGGCAAACAAGCGTCAACTGCCGTGCGCAACTCCTGGCTGTCGCGCACGGCATTAAGATGTGACACCGGTGACCAGACTCTCTCCAGTTGCTCTTCCATGTCCTGTAATGGTTCAGCAAAAGACTCCCAGCCCGCATCATCGGCTTGTGATTCAAGCGCCTGTATCTGCAAGCGGTGCTGGTGCAGCACAGCATCGAGTGCCGGCTCTACCAGCGACGGCTCGATCTGGCGAAAACGCGGTAAACCGCTCAGATCCAGCAGGGGATTGTCAGTCAAGTGACTATCTTGGTTACTCATAAATTGATCGCTATCGGTCATGGCAGGCGCCCCGCCCGTCCACATGGACATCCGCGTCACTGCCAAAGTTACTTCGATTACTTTATCATTGCTAACGGTCGGCGCGGATTAAAGCACTCCTTTCCCAGATCTTTCCAATATGACTGAACATTTTGATTTCCTGGTAATCGGTGGCGGTAGCGGCGGTATGGCGGGCGCGCGACGCGCGGCCGAGTACGGTGCCCGCACGGCGATCGTAGAGGGCGATCGACTTGGCGGGACCTGCGTCAATGTAGGCTGCGTGCCCAAGAAGATGATGTGGAATGCGGCGCACTTTGCCGACACTCTGGCTATCGCTGATGACTACGGCTTTGCCCTGCCGGATACCACATTCGACTGGGCATCGTTCAAAGATGCGCGCGATGCGTATATCTTAAGACTGAACGGCATCTACCAGCGTAATCTGGAATCCTCAAAGGTATCACTGTATACCGGTTGGGCTCAGTTTGACTCCACCTCAACCGTTCGCGTGGGTGACCAGTACCTTAGCGCTGACCACATCCTGATTGCGACTGGCGGACGGCCGATGATACCCAAGGTACCCGGAGCGGACCTCGCCATTACCAGCGATGGCTTCTTTGATCTTGACACCCAGCCGCAGCGTCCACTGATTATCGGTGCCGGGTATATCGCGACTGAACTCGCCGGGGCGCTTAATGCGCTTGGGTCCGATGTCACCATGGCGCTGCGCAAAGACATCCTGCTGCGTGGGTTCGATATCACCCTGCGCGAGAGCGTTATGGACGAAATGATATCCGCTGGAATCAACATTCTGACCGGCGTACAGATAATCGGTATTGTTCGCGAAGAAAATGGGCTGCTGGCGGTACAGCGCCAGGACGGTGAGCAGATAAGCGGGTTCGACTGTGTTATCTACGCCATCGGCCGCGATCCGGCCACTGACACCCTGGGCCTGGCATCGACTGGAATAAAACCCGACAACGCGGGCTACCTAGGCACGGATGAATGGCAGAACACGACTGTGCCAGGGATTTACGCTGTTGGTGATGTCACCGGGCGCCAGGCCCTGACCCCGGTGGCCATTGCTGCCGCAAGGCGCTTGTCGGATCGGCTTTTTGGCGGCCAGGATGAGGCGCGACTGGATTACTTGAATATCCCAAGTGTGGTGTTTTCCCACCCCCCGATCGGCACCGTTGGCCTGACAGAAGACGAGGCACGACAAACTTACGGCCATGACAACGTCAAGATTTACCAGAACCGCTTTACCGACCTTTTTTACTCTGTGACGCACCATCGCGTACCGACCGTGGTCAAACTGGTAGTCACCGGTGCGCAAGAGACAGTGGTCGGCTGTCACGTCGTTGGCCGAGCCGCCGACGAGATGATTCAGGGTTTCGCCGTAGCGGTAAAAATGGGTGCGACCAAAGCAGATCTGGACAACACCGTGGCAATCCATCCCACTGCAGCTGAGGAGTTGGTCACCCTGCGGTGAAGTCGCTCGCCACCTTGCCAAAATAGCACTGCAAAACATGATCTAAGCACCAACAACGCAGGCTCCTTTACAATCTGCGACTAAAGGTTTTCAGGAGTACACAATATGGCGTGGTGGGGCAAACTGATCGGCGGTACGCTAGGCTTCATGATGGGTGGGCCGCTGGGTGCACTGCTCGGCAGCAGTATCGGCCATCAATTTGACAGTGGCAGGGGCCGCGCAGGTGGCTTTGATGCCGGCGGGCAGGAACGTACCCAGGCTGCGTTTTTCACCGCAACTTTCTCTGTCATGGGACACCTGGCCAAAGCTGATGGGCAGGTATCGGAGCACGAGATTCAGGCGGCCCGCAGCCTGATGCACCAGATGCGGCTGAACAAAGCCCAGCGTGAAGCGGCGATCGATCTATTCGAAAAAGGCAAGGAACCCGACTTTCCCCTCGATGCGGTACTGCACCAGTTTCGCAGCGAATGCCACCGACGCACCACCCTGCTGCGCATGTTCCTGGAAATACAGGTGCAGGCTGCCTGGGCCGATGGCCGCATAGATCCGGCCGAAAACCGCATCCTCGCCCATGTAGGTGAAGTCCTCGGTTTCAGCGCTGCCGAGATTGAACAGTTAGTAAATCTGGTCTCCGGAGCGACGGGCCAAGGGCAATCAGGTCAGCGGATGCAGCCACTCGAAGACGCTTACCGAGTGCTGGGCATCTCGGCCGACGCACCTGACGGCGAGGTCAAAAAAGCCTATCGCCGACTGACCAACCAGCACCATCCCGATAAACTCGTCGCCAAAGGTATGCCTGAGGAGATGATCCAACTTGCCAATGAAAAGACCCAGGAAATCCGAAGCGCCTGGGAGCGTGTCCGCGATCACCGCGCCGCTCAAAACTGATTGGACCCGTACCGTAGATTAAGGCTGATCTGATGAACTTATCCCGAATGCTCAACCAGCGTGCAGCCGACAATAAGCCGGTTCGAGTCGTGATAATCGGCTGCGGCAAATTCGCCACCATGTACCTGGCCCAAGCCCGGCGAACCCCCGGCATTCACGTCGCAGGGATCGCCGACCTTAATATCAGCCGGGCCAAGATTAATCTCGCCGCTGCCGGATGGCCCCCTGAACAGTTCAGCGCCGCCACCCTTGATGATGCCCTGGGCAGCGGCCGAACTGTCCTGAGCGAAAACGCATCAGCCCTGATCAGTTCCGGGGCAATCGACGTGGTCATCGAGGCAACCGGCATGCCTCGGGCGGGTATCAGCCACTGTCGCCAGGCGATCGCTGCTGGCCACCATATTGTGATGGTCAATGTCGAAGCCGATGTTCTGGCCGGGCCGTTACTGGCACGCGAGGCTGCCCGTGCCGGCGTAGTCTATAGCCTGGCCTGGGGTGATCAACCGGCGTTGATCTGCGAGCATGTCGACTGGGCGCGTAGCTGTGGCTTTGAAGTCACCGCTGCGGGCAAGGGTACTCGCTACCTGCCAGATTATCATTCGCTCACCCCTGACACGGTCTGGGCTGTGCTCCAGCAATATCTGGACATCGATGATCCAGAAAGTATCAACCTGCAGATGTTTAACTCTTTTCTCGATGGCAGCAAATCGGCTATTGAAATGACTGCTGTGTGTAACGCAACCGGCCTGATACCCCAGGACGCAGGTCTGCAGTTTCCCAGCGCGTCGAGGTTTGAACTTGCCGACATCTGCAAGCCCAGCAGTGATGGCGGTGTGCTGACGCGCTCTGGCACAACCGAAGTGGTATCGTCGCTGACGCGCGCCGGCGAGACTGTTGCCCACCACCTCGCCATGGGTACTTTTGTCGTAATACAGGCAGGCAGTGACTATGCCCGCCAGTGCCTGCGTGAATACCATATGCTGCCCGATAAGACCGGGCAATACGGAGCACTGTACCGGCCAACACACATGATTGGATTGGAACTTGGCGTCTCGATCGCCTCAGTCGCCTTGCGAGGTGAACCGACCGGTCAACCCATGTGTTTTTCGTCAGATGTGGTCGCCATTGCTAAACGGGATTTGAAGATCGGAGAGTTACTGGATGGCGAGGGCGGGCACTGCGTCTTTGGCCGACAGATGCCCTCGGAAAAATCACTGTCTGCCCGGACGGTCCCACTGGGCCTATCTGCCGGGATGCGCCTGGTTCGCAACGTGGCCAGCGGTCAAATGCTGTGTCGCGATGACGTAGACGTCGGCACACCTGACGAAGCGACACTTGCACGTGACGAAATGGTCAGTGCATTTGCGCCGCCCAAGATTCCCCCCGCCACGCAACAATAACTTTAGCTCGTGATTTATCCATCACAACGCTCTCCACTCAAATAAGACTTTTTAGACAATCTGTGGGAGTCAGCCAGCATTCCCATGGGAGCCTGGCAGAGTCATAGGAATACTGGTGGACTACTGAGAGGGTTCAAGAATTTGCCCGCCATCCACATCCGACGCTCACCTCGCCCCTTTCACGCATTGATATAGTGATATAATACTTTCACATTTTCACATAAGGACATTGTCGTTATATATATCCTGTCCACCTGCCGGCGGGGAATTTGATAACACTCGGGCGTGATCTGATTATCGAAACCTCATAGACGGCAGCAGAATGCGCGCAGGTTTTGAATTTCCAAGACCCAAACACCAACGAATGGAGGCTGAATGATGAGAAGACCAGAAGAAATGGGAGCGTTAGTCAGTACAAATGATGAAGGCAATATCTGGTTGGATGACGCTTTCTACGAACTTCACCGTGTCAGACAGGTGGAACTGTTATCACATTGGCTGGGCGAAATAACGGAACTCCATGATGCGATACTGGAGTACCGCATCGGTCAGTTACCAAGTTCTATTCGTCCAGTGTCTCGCCAGAATCGTCCTGAGATATCAGACTTTCCAACCGGCCGGACTACAACTCCAACGCCTATCCAAGCCCTTTAGGAGACGGCTGGGGCCAGCATCAAGCCTCAAGAACCATGCGCGATATCTATTTTGAAGTTCAGCAACCTGATGAGCATCGAGCAAGTTATTGGGATGCTTGCCAATCGCCTTTCGGAATGAAACTCCACTACGCTTAAATAGCGATGGATACAGTCACCCGAGCAGTGGGGGTGGATTACAATGTGTAACCTTGGACCATAGGGGTCCTTACGCTTGCCGTTGGATTTGTATGTCTTGACGAACCCTGGGGTAATCTTGAACACTGTGGGAGTTCTGTGCGACTGAGATACGCTATTTCCTCATGTATGGTAGTACCAGAAAAGACGTTTATAAGTCTCTCTATCGCTTTTTGTTATGGATACCCTGACTATGGGCCACAATGTACTGATTACCGGTGCTAGCCGGGGCATTGGGTTTGCACTGGCCCGTCAGTATCTTGCTCGGGGCAGCCGGGTGATCGCCACCGCCCGCAATGCCGGGGGAGATGATCTGCTTGCATTGCAACAGCAATACCGTGATCAGATCGAACTGCTGACACTGGACGTAACCAGTCCACAGGCAATCGCACTGATACCCAAAACCCTGGACAAACAACCACTGCATTTACTCATTAATAACGCTGGACTCTATACCTCAAGCGACGACTGCATCGACACACTGGATAGTGACACCTGGCTTAATGAGATACGGGTTAATACGATCGCGCCCTTTATGGTCACCCGGGCGCTGCGGCCAAACCTCGCGGCGACCGGCCACGCTACAGTTGCGATGATCTCCAGCAAAATGGGTAGCCTGTCGGAAAACCAGTCGGGCGGTGCATACAGTTATCGCTCCAGCAAAGCTGCCCTCAATGCGGTCACACGAAGCCTCGCTCATGATCTGGCGTGCAACAGTATTTCTGTGGTCGCCCTGCATCCGGGGTGGGTACGCACCGATATGGGTGGACCCAAAGCGCCGCTAGACACAACAGTCAGTGCCGCCGGCCTGAAATCGGTGCTGGATAAGGTTGGGCCGGATGACAATGGCAAATTCCTTGATTACACCGGGGCGCAGATTCCATGGTAAACCCCGAGTATCGATGTACTGTTCGCGAATCGACAGATAGAATCGCTTCCCGACCGCACTCAGCGCTGATCGGCCCTCTACTGGCCATCCTGATAACTGGACTGGCAATGACCGCGACCGAGGCAGGCGCCGTGAGCCAGATTTACCCTCCGATCGACGATGAGGACGATATTCTGATCTGTGATGACCTTGACGAAGATGGAATACTCGATGCGCTCGACAATTGCGCCGGATACTTCAACCCGGAACAATCTGACCAGAACCACAACGGCATCGGTGATGCCTGCGAATAACCCGTAACGCCACCAAGGGCCGCAAGCCCCCGATAACATGACAACACATAAAATTGCTCTGCTGGCCGGTGACGGCATAGGTCCCGAGATCATGGCTGAGGCGGTCAAGATCCTGAAACTCATCGAACAGCGTAACAAGGTTTCCTTTGATCTTAGGCCTGCCTTGTTTGGTGCCTGCGCCTGGTTCGAGACCGGAAAGTCTTTTCCTGACGAATCGATCGCCATCTGCGACGAGGCTGATGCGATTCTCAAAGGAACGATCGGCTTAAGTCATGAGGAATCAAAGAAGATTCCCATCGATGAGCAGCCCGAGCGCGGTGCGTTACTGCCAATGCGCCGGCGTTACCAGACTTATGCCAACTTCCGCCCGGTCACCCTGCCGCCAAGCCTTGCCCACTTTTCGCCGTTACGCCCAGAGATCATCGGTGACGGTATCGACCTGGTCATTATCCGTGAACTGGTGGGAGGCCTGTATTTCGGCGCTAAGACCACTGGTGTCAATGATTCTGGACGGCGCTACGTCCACGAGACGCTCGAGTACGACGAAGACCAGATCCGCCAGGTACTCGAGGTGGCTTTCAAATTGTCATCGCAGCGCAAAAAGGTGTTGCACAACGTGCACAAGAGCAATGTGCTTAAGTCCAGCGTACTGTGGAACGAGATCCTTGAAGAAGTTCGCGTGGATTACCCGGATGTACAGGTTGAACATGTGCTGGTCGATGCGGCTGCCACCTACCTGTGCCTTGACCCGACTCGATTTGATGTCATGGTAATGGAGAATATGTTCGGTGACATTCTCAGCGACCAGTGCGGCGGAATCCTCGGATCACTTGGCCTAATGCCTTCGGCCTGTGTCGGCCCGGAAAAATCCTACTACGAGCCCTCGCACGGTTCGGCACCCGATATCGCCGGGCAAGGCATCGCCAATCCCTACTCAATGCTGGGATCGGTGGCGATGATGCTACAAATGAGTTTTGGCATGGAAGCCGAGGCCCGCAACCTGTGGCAGGCCATGCAAAGCGTTTTCACCGATGGCTACACCACCCCTGACCTGGCACGTCGCGGTAACGCGGAAAGACAGATCAGCACCAGCGAATTTGGTGACCGGGTGGTCGCAGCGCTGAAATCAATGCCCAGCAACGGCTAACGCGTTTTACTCCGGCGTATCCAGCGGTTGTGATTCGCCGCCGGGTAGGTCCTGGTGCATTTTCATATTGAGCATGCGCAGAGCCGCATTGACGCTGGCAAAAACCTGATTGGCGTGCACGCCCCGGGTCTTGAACTCGCGGCCGTTGTCATCCCAACTAATAAAACATTCGGTAAGGGCGCTGGTATGGCCGCCCTTGGGAATGCGGATCTCGAAATCCGTCAGCTCCGGGAGCACAAAGCCGTCCGGCTCAAGCACCTGTTTCATCGCCTTGATAAAGGCATCAAAACCGCCGTTGCCAGAATTCGATGACTTGTGGATCTGATCACCGATCCGCACTCGTAGGCTGGCAGTCGACTCGATCTCATAACCGCTGGTAATCGAACAGTTCAGCAGCTCGACATGACGGTAGTCGCCACTTTCCAGAATATCAGCAATGATAAAGGGCAGATCTTCGATGGTGATGGTTGCCTTGGTGTCGGCTATCTCCACGATCTTTTGCAACACCTTACGCTGATTGTCTTCGGACAATTCAATGCCAAGCTCCTCCAGGTTCTTGGTCAGCGATGCCTTGCCGCTCATCTTGCCCAGCGCATAGCTGTGCTGACGATCAAAGCGGTTCGGGCTGAGTTCGGTCTGGTAGAGCTTGCCCTTGCGGTCACCATCGGCATGGATCCCGCTGGTCTGGGTAAACACATCGCTGCCAATAATGGGTGAGTTCGCAGCAACCCGCTTGCCGGAGAAATTCTCGACCATCTGGCTGAGATCGTGAATTTTGGATTCGTCTATCGCAACACTTACCCCGAGCTTATCCTTAAGGACGACAGCCACTTCAGCCAGTGAGACGTTGCCGGCCCGTTCACCTAAGCAGTTCAGCGTTACGTGAATGGATGCGACACCGCACTGCACTGCGGCCATGGCGTTGGCGGTGGCGAGCCCGTAATCGTTGTGCGGATGAAAATCAAAATCCTGCTCAGGGAAACGATCACACATATCGCCAACAGCAGTGGTCACTTCTTGCGGGCTCATCACGCCGAGCGTATCAGGCAGCATCAGGTAACCGATGTTCATGGCCACCAGGCCTTCTACCATCCGGTACACGTAATCGCGACTGTCGCGATACCCATTGGACCAGTCTTCCAGATAAACATTAACCAATAGATTCTGGTCGTGCGCATAAGCCACAGTACGCCCAATGTCGTCCAGATGCTGCTCAAGGGTCTTGCGTAATTGCTCAGTGCAATGCTTCTCGCTGCCCTTGGTCAACAGGTTAAGCACCCGGCCACCAGTGCTCATCAGCCAATCGACACTGCGCCGGTGATCCGTGAAGCCCAGCACTTCGACCCGGTCCAGGCACTCGTTAGTTGCGGCCCAGTCATGAATACGAGTCACAGCCTCTTTTTCGCCGTGTGAGACTCCGGCGGAAGCCACTTCAATACGATCCACTTTGAGGTTGTGCAGTAGCGCGCGGGCAATGCTGACCTTCTCGTCCGGTGCGAACGAGACTCCCTGGGTCTGCTCCCCGTCCCGCAAAGTCGTATCCATCAACAACACATGTTCTCGCATCGAGCATCTCCCGCCGAGCGGGTTAATCTGTCAAAGAACGCGATATTGTATAGGTAAATGATTGTTTAATTGAATGTGTTTGCCAACACCCGTCTATGAGACTAGCCCCGGGGACCACAACAGGATCTCAACCCCAAGAAGATGCTCAGGCCGCAAGTGATCTGATCATAGCCAGCTTGCCACGTTGATCCTGGCGATAAAACCGGCGCAACTCCCGGGTCAGTCCCGGCCCATCCTGAGCTCTCAGGTATCGGCGATCCAACTGGCCGCAATAGTCGCTGGCATAACAGTTGGCCGCCTGGTACCGGGCTCGCGCCTGACAGTTCAATCCACTTTCGAAGGCCACGTTTTCAAAAAGCCAAGAGTGCAGTGACGCCACGTCGAAAGAGTGTCGACCTCCAGCCAGAACCAGCAAACCGATGAACTTATCTATCTCTGCCTGCAGTTCCAGCTCGAGTTGTGTCAGCGTGCGATCAAAACCGGCACGCCAAACCAGATAAAGAAAGTGGCTGACGCCTTCGATGGCATGACAAAACACCTGCGCATCACGGGCGCTGGAAACAGCGTTACCGGTCGCCAACCCGGTGATGACCTCAGGTGCCAGGTAAAGCGAAATGCCTAACTCCCCAGAGGTCTGCTGCAAAAACAGCTTTTCCGGGCAATCCGGTCGGTTGTTATCCCCCTGCAAAGCGCAAGCCACCGCCTGATCTGTCACAAGAAAGTCCATTACGTCGTAATCGACGTTGATCTCGTACACGGCCGCCAGCCAGTGCTGCAGCCGGCTCAGGGAGCGCATTCAGTGCGCCCGGCGGGAAGAAACCCCAAGGTTTATGCCAACTTGCTGTAATTGTCTGGCGTAACGCGCGCTGCCAGTCCGGCGCCAGCGCTCATAAACTGCGAGCAGGTCTTTATCGCTCTTCACGCCTTGTTCAAAAGTGCGTGTCAGCACCTCGGCCAGAAGCGCAAACTTTGTCCCCAATTCCGAAAAAACCGCGCCAGTGCCCTGGCTGGTTCGAGTACAGGCGAGCGACAGGTGCTCGTAAGCATTACCGCCCATGGCAATGTAATAGTCCACCCCTACCGGCTTGCGGCTGAAACTATGTCGAAATACCCCGGCCACAAACAGCGCCACATCGCCGACTCGGCGCAGCGCAACAGCACGCTCAGTGGTTGTCTTGGCTGAAAGTGCCTCACCGTAGACGAGCGCGAGCGGTCGCAGCTCCAGCCCTTGATTCGTGTGCTCAAAAAAATGATCTGTTCGCGTGTAAAAAGTCAGCAGATTAACCAAATAGGCCTGGGTATCTTCCATTACGCTGATACTTTCTTCATCGATCGCATCAGTCACCTTCTGTCTGAAGTAATCTTTTACCGAGCTGCAGTTATGCAAGGTATACGAGCCTGTCGTGCTTGACATACACTTTCTCCAGTTGGGTTACGAACTTACCAAGAACCCATTCTTGCCGAGTAGCGAACTTTCGCAAAGTCAGCACTCCAAGGCGGTGGCTGCTGACCAGTGACTGGAATCGCCATCAACCCCGTTGAGCATCTGCCATGGGCGAAACTAAAGAAAAAACTGAACGAGTGCTGTTGGCGGTGTTACATGGAGATATCGTCGAATTTTCCCGCCTGACCTGGCAGGATGAAGAAGCGACCTTCCACGCGCTGAAAGAGGGCTTTGCCCACGCGCGCATCGTTATTACCAACAACGGGGGACAACTGGTCAACACAGCCGGTGACAGCCTGCTGGCCGTATTCCCTACCGCCAGCGCTGCGGCAATAACCGCCATCGCCCTGCACAAGCGGCTGGCCGTAGCTAACGAGAACGTACCGGAACACCAGTGCTTGCGGGCCCGCATTGGAATCAACCTGGGAGAAGTGATCGTCGACGGTGACCAGGCTTTCGGCAATGGCGTAAACATCGCGGCCCGGCTACAGGAAATCGCCCCCCCTGGGGGCATCTGTATCTCGCAATCAGCGCGTGAGGTCATAGGCGACTCTCTGGATGTCTGTTTCGAATCCATCGGCGATCAATTGCTTCGCAATATTGCCGTACCAGTCCACGCCCACCTGTTGCACACAGATTACGAGATAACACAGCGCGAAGGCAACAACACCACCGACACCCGGCTCGCAATCCTGGTGCTGCCGTTTGCCAGTCTTGATCACAATCTGCCTTTGGACAACATGGGTGAAGCACTTACCGTAGATCTGATCGGCGCCCTGTCGCGGTTTCGCCAATTGTTTGTCCTCGCCTCGCACACGGCACTGACACAGCATCACCAGTCACAGAACAAGGCTCAGCTAGGTCAACGCCTTGGCGTACGTTATCTGGTTGACGGCACTCTCCGGAAGCGCGCTGACAGCTTCCGCCTGGTCGTGAACCTTCTGGAGATTCCAGCCGGCAACTACCTGTGGTCTGAGACTTTTGATGCCGTCATGACAGATCTGCCGGCAATACAGGACGAGATTACCCGGCACATCGTAATGACGCTGATCGGTAATATGGAGCAAAACGCCATTCGAGACTCGGCAACAAAGTCTGAGGTAACCGCTTATGCGGACACAATTCAGGCTCGCCAGTTGGTCTACCGGATGCGTGAGCCAGTCGACACCAAAACAGCTCGAGAACTTTTCCAAAAGGTACTTCGCACCGATTCAGCGTCCGCGACCGCCCTGTCGGGCCTCGCACTGACCTACCTGGCGGATTTTCTGATGATGTGGACAGAAGATCCAAACGCCTGTATACGCCAGGCGGCACGCCATGCGAGTCACGCGCTCGAGCTTGATCCAACTGACAGCCTGGCGCATGCCGTCTTCGGCCTCACCTATCTGTGGCGCAGGCATTACATTGAAGCGATGGCTCACCTGGATCAGGCCATCGACCTTAATCCAAACCACGCTGATGCGCTCGCCGGCAGAGGCCTCGTACTGATCTTCACCGGTGAACCCGAGTCAGCGCTCATCCAGCTCAACAAAGCGCTGTCCCACAACCCCTTTCCGCCGTCATGGTACTTGTGGGGGTTGGCGATTGCCCACTACAACACCGACAGATATGTGGATGCTGTCCAGGCACTACTGAGAATCGACAACCCCAACCGATTTCATCGTCGGGTGCTCGCGGCCAGTTACGCACAACTGGGCGATATGGGCCGAGCGGCCGCCGAGCGCGACGCTGTGATGGCCGAGGTACCGGGCTATACGGTGAATGACAGCCGGAGATTCCAACCCTATCAGGATCCACGGAATATCGAGCCCTTTATCAACGGGCTGCTACTGGCCGGCTTTGTAGATAAAGAAGCGCACTAGCACTGATCTGGCACCTCAAGGACGCTCGTCTGAACCGGGGACCATAAAAAAGAGGGGCGATGCCCCCTCTTAAAGACTGCTCTTACTGCTCGAAAATAACCTATGCAGATCTCTTGTTATATGCCCACCACAAAATTCCAAGCGCTATCAGACCGACCAGCCCTTCGCTTCCCAGAGCGCTAACAAATCCGACAACACTTCCAAGTACATCTACGGGTAAAAAAGGAGTTGCGCCTGTTTCGTCTCCAAAAAGAACCTGCAAAACAACTCCCAGCGCAATGATTGAAATACCCAACTCAGCCAATGCGCCCACCCACCGACGAATATTGTCTAGAACGTGCATGACGAGGTTATCTTCATGCTGTTGAGGGATCCGTGTTTTACCACTGAGGCAGATACCCTATCGAGATAAATGCCTTTCTCATTCAGTCCAAATTAGCCTGTTTTTCCAGGCAAAAACACACACAACGGGGGAAAGATTAGGCTTTTGTGGTGCAGCCAGACATTGATTGCGTTTTTTCGGCCCTGGCCAGGTTCAGCGCATTAATGCGTCAACCAACGCATCGGCACCATCTCGCACAGGGTCGACCACGAGCCGGCCGGTTTCATCTTGTATCTGCGCCACGGCGCGTGCCGCGTCATCTGCATCAAGATGTGCGGTATTCAGTGCAATTCCAGCCGTCAGCGGTCGGGTAAAAGTGCCGCACGCACCGGCCAGATCTTCATACAGTGCAATAACCTCGTTGAGCGGCGGCACTCGAATGGCTGCGCCCACGGTATCAAGCTCAGTCATACCAGCACGATGGCACAACACCAGGTGTGTCGGGCACGAGCCACGGATCAGCGGCAGTGTCGAGGTACTACCAGGATGTACGATTGAGCCCTGACCCTCAACGATCACCAGTTGGGCATCAGCGGCATCCATCACCATTCCCTCCACGGCACCACAGGCATAATCCACCCGGATCGCATCCAGGGGGATCCCCTTACCGCTGATCAGGATGCCGATCTGCCCGGTCGCCAGAAACTCGGCACGGATTTCGCGCTTGAGCGACGCATGCCAGATCTCAAGGCCAGCCGTCATTTTTCCAACTGCCATATCGGTTCCCACCAGCAGCGCTCGCCGATTCGACAGCCCGGCCGCCCGCGCCCAGGCGATGCCCAGATCTTGGGGCTCCCGGCGGATATCCCAAACCCACTGGCCTTCCTTCAGATCCGGATACCGCGGTCCAAGCTGTTCATGCAGGCCGTTAACCACACTCATCCCCGACGCCACGGCGTGATCTACTTCTGCCACCATCTCTGGTGGCAGGCGGCCACCAGAAGGCGCCATCCCCAGTACCAGCACCTCACCACCGACATCGACAGCCTGGGCAACCGAGGACACCACCGGCACATCCGGCCCGAAGCCCAGCAGTTCACGGGTGCTGCACCCGCCGTGATTGAAGTCAACAGCACAGGCAATCGGGTTGCGTGAGTAACGCAGCACGCCGTGCCCCATCTTGCCGTTCAACTTGTCAATCTGTTCGAAAAAATGGATGACCAGTTTCTGGTCAGGCTTTAGCATGTCAGTGTGACTCCGTGTCCAGGTCGTTTTGCATCCACGTTGACCACGCCCGCATCAAGACAAAGCCCCGAAGCGGGATCAGGCAACAGATTGAGGTGCGAATCCAGATCAATATGGTCAAACAGTGCACCAAGAGAAGCGCCAGCGCCTATGGCGACCGAGGATTCACCCATGCAGCCGATCATCGTCTTAAGATTATGGGCTCGAGCGGTAGCGACGATACGCAAAGCTTCGCTGATACCGCCACACTTCATCAACTTGAGATTGACACCGTCAATACATCCAGCCAAGCGC
>JABINT010000036.1 GCA_018698075.1 Acidiferrobacteraceae bacterium | reverse complement strand
CGGTGTTGGCTTGACTACGCCGGTTCGGGTCAATGTTAGGGGTTCAGCAGGGTATTTCTGTGCAGGGTTAACCGACCAGGCACATTTCAACGTCAGCCATAACGTGGGTTGGGGCGTGGGGGATAACATGTACAGCGGCTCGGTTGTGGTTGGCGGTAACGCCGGCGCCATTCCGGGTGTGGCCATTCGCGGTGCGGAAATCGTGATTCACGGCAACATGGGCTCGCGCGCGGGCCAGGTCATGAAAGCAGGCACTTTATGTTGCGTGGGTAATGCCAATTTCATGGCGGGTTATATGATGTATGGCGGGCGCATTATTATTCTGGGCGATTCTGGCGAGCGTCTGGGAGAGGATATGTCTGCGGGTGAGATATTCGTTGCCGGCAGGGTAGAGGATCTTGGTTCTGACGCGATGTTGACCGATACCGATCAGGCAGAACTGGACTCGTTGCATGAATTTCTGGATCGCTACGACATCAAAGCGCCGATGGGTTTCTCAAAAGTGGTAAATGCTGGCACGAAGCTGCGCTATGGTACGCCAGAGCGCCCGATGCGCAGCATTCCTTTTCAGAGTTTCTCCGGCGCATCTTTTTACTGGAACCCCAAGATTCAAGAAGATATTGCGATCAAATCGCAAAGCGGTCGCTACCGTATCCGCGGCTATGGTGGAGCCAGACCCTTACCCCATTTTAGTGATATTGGTTTTCGCAAGAACCTTGCCAGCGCGGGTGCCGACCGGAATGTTATTGACAAGGTAAGCATGGATACTGAAATTGGCGGTATCAACGGTGCAAGGCCTTTGAAACTCAGTATGCCGGTGATGAGCGCACCGATGAGCTACGGCGCGCTCAGTCGATCCACCAAGCAGGCCATTGCATTGGGGTCGGCCATGTCTGGGATTGCTGAAAATACCGGAGAGGGTGGTATGAGCGATGCTCAGCGGGATGCAGCTGGGCAGCTGATTTTCCAGTGCCTCGGTGGGCGATTAGGCTGGAATATTCACGACATGCGCAGAGCTGACGCTTTGGAGATCTATATATCGCAAGGGGCAAAGCCTGGCCTTGGCGGTCAGTTGATGGCGAAGAAGGTTACCCCGGAACTGGCGAAGATCCGTGGAATTCCGGCTGGGATTGATCTGCGCTCGCCATCGCGGCATCCCGATATTCTCGGAGCTGACGATCTGGTCATCAAGATAGAGGAATTTCGTGAGGCGACAGGCTACGAGCTTCCAGTGAGCGTAAAACTTGGTGCCGGGCGGATACGTGACGACATCAAGATTGCCGCCAAGGACGGTTTCGATTTTGTCGAGCTGGACGGTATGCAAGGCTCGACCGGAGCAGGCAGCTCCGAGGTAATCGACAATGTGGGTATTCCCACTCTGCCGGCTATCATCGAGGCTGTTGAAGCACTTGAAGAGATCGGTGCCCGTGACAAAGTCCAGTTGGTTCTCATGGGCGGCCTGCGTGACGGGGTTGATGCCGTTAAGGCGTTGTGCCTGGGTGCGGATGCTGCTGCGTTTGGCACCTCAGTAATCATTGCTGGGGGTTGTATCGCCTGCATGCAGTGTCACGTGGGGCAATGCGTTACCGGAATAGCAACACAGGATCCAGAGCACGAAAAACGTTATAAGCCTGAGAACGAATCCCAAAATATTCATCGTTTTCTCGAGAGTGTGCGTTGGCAGATAGCCGCCATTACCGATGCCCTGGGTTACGATGATGTGCGCCAGTTGGGTCGCGATGATCTGGTTGCGCTTACCCCCGAGGCTGCGTATATCACTGGATTACCGTATGAACCAGTGCCCGCTGATACTGCTACCTCTAGTACGGGTACTGCGCCATGAGCGTTTATGGTCTCGAGCGCATCAGTGTTCCGGTAGCCCCACCAGGTTTTGTTGACGATACCGCGGATGTGCATTTTGTCGCCGCCCCTTGCCAGGCAGCATGCCCTGTTGGCACTGACGCACCGTCCTACATAGCCTATATCTGGGAGAAGAAGTACGACGAGGCTTTTGAGGCGATCACCTCTACCAACCCATTCAGTTCGATCTGTGGACGAGTCTGTGACGCGCCTTGCGAGCCGGCCTGCCGTCGGGAAAGCAGTGATGGCGCTGTGCAGATTCGAAATCTCAAGCGGTTCGTTATGGACCAGCTTGGTGACGATCCACCCCTGACCTCTTTTGAAGTCACCCGGCAAGAATCGGTCGGCATTGTTGGCTCGGGCCCCGCGGGCCTGACTGCGGCTTTTGAGTTATGTCGTGCGGGGTTCTCGGTACACGTATACGAGATGACCGATCGTCTGGGTGGGACGATGATCTGGGGCATCCCCGAGTTTCGTTTACCCTCTGGTGTCATTACCGAAGATATTGTCAGGTTGCAACGTCAGTGCCCGGGTTTGACGGTGCACCTCAATACAGGCCTGGGATCTGGCGTTTCACTTGAGGAACTAAAGTCGCGCCACGATTCTGTCTTGATAGCAATTGGATCCTGGTGGGGCAAAGCCATGGGTATCGCCGGAGAAGATCATCCTGCGGTGGAGGACGGGGTGAGTTTTCTTCGTCGGGTCAATTCTGGTGCTCGGCCACAGATGCCTGAGACTGTGGTGGTGGTTGGCGGCGGTGATGTGGCGATGGATGCCTGTCGCGCGGCGTTGCGTTTACCAGGCTGTAAGACCGTTAAGGTGGTTTACCGACGCGGCCCCGAGGACATTCCTGCCCGCAAAATTGAATTACACCATGCGCAAAAAGAGGGCATTGAATTTATCTACAACGCCTTGCAGACGGGTGTTCTGGAGGCTTCGGGTGGCCTTGAACTGCAGTGCGTTCGAACTGAAGCTGGGCCGCCCGATACGGATGGTCGCAGTGCTCCGGTAATTGTCGACGGCAGTGCGTTTCAGATTCCTTGCGGCATGATCATAGCGGCGGTTGGGCAGAAGGGAATCTGCGAGCCGCTGCAAAGCGCAGGACTCATGGGCAGTGACCGGGTTGAGGCAGATTTTTTGACAATGCGCACTGCCGATCCGAAGGTGTTCGCCGCCGGGGATGGCGCTTTTGGTGGCTCGACCATTGTGATGGCTATGCATCATGGACAAAGGGCGGCTTATTACATTAAAGCCGCGCTTGATCAGATTGAAACACCTATTCCTTACCGCACCCCGTTTCGCACCCGTCGGGTGCCGGTGGCCCAGGATATCAAGTGGGAGCAGTTCCCCATCGAGGAGCCAGTTTTTCATGGTGTGGGCGCACAGCCACAGACATTTCCGGAGATAGAGGATACCTATGACGAGCCGGCAGCGCTTCGCGAAGCCGCCCGTTGTTATCGCTGCGACGCAGAAACAGGTTCGGCCGATTACGCGGTTCGCCACCGTGAAGATCTTTTTTCAATGGCACGCACCCACCCCCAGGATGCCAGCAAGCATCAGGCCATGCTTAAGCGGCGCCTGCAAGGGCGGGAGAACCCCTTTCCAAAAGGGCGCTGGCCATCGCTGGATGATTTGGTTTTTCTTCCGGCGAATCTTTCCCGCCTGGTGATCGACCCCTACCGGGAAGCCTGCCGAATTGATGTCAGTCTGGGCGTGGGCTTGAGTCTCGAAATACCATTTCTTCTCGCTGGCATGGATGAGGCGCCTGAGGAAGTTCGGCGGGCGGCGTTTCAGGCGATCCACGAGAGTGGCGGCGGGTATCTGGGCGCGCTATCGCCGGAGGCTGAAATTCCCTGGATCCAACTACTGCAACCCAATGAGGCTGCAAACCCGGATGCAGCCGGACACATTTTTCGTTGGAGTGGCGATGCGTCATCGATACCAACAGATTCTACTCAAGATTGCGTAACCGGCCTTTGTATTACCGAACTCCACGAGGTCGACAGCGCTGTCGAATTTGCCCTTAATGCGGGCTTTAAGCTGCTGTTACTTGATGGTACTGGGGATAACGTTTCTTTGTCTGCAGAACTCAATACACAGCCTCAGTTCGGCCTTTTATCCGACACGGTTTTGGCATTGCGGGCACGAAAAAAAGAAGAGGCGCTGATGCTCATCTATAGCGGAGGCGTGCGCTCGGGAACAGATGCAGCCCGATTGATCGCCTTGGGCGCAAGCGTTGTTGTGTATGGTGTGACTGGAGCCTTGGCGATGGGCGGCCAGATTACAAAGAAAGGGCTACAGT
Organism: Acidiferrobacteraceae bacterium; assembly: GCA_018698075.1. Classification (GTDB taxonomy): domain Bacteria; phylum Pseudomonadota; class Gammaproteobacteria; order Arenicellales; family UBA868; genus UBA868. The sequence continues at coordinate 5,959 of JABINT010000036.1, read as the reverse complement.
GGCACTCGGACCGCTCGCAGGAAGAACGCGCGCAGGGCCTTGCTGCTATCCTGAAGGCTAATGCCGGTGAAGCATCAATGATGGCGCGGTGTACCGGCAAAACTCGCCTGCATAACCTTGAGCCAGAAGATCTAAGGTGCGTGACGCTTGCGACCAGCATAGTGACAGGCATTCCGGTGCCTGGCTACAACGTGAAAGCAGGGGCAGCGACGGCATGAATCGCCGTAGCGTGCAGCCGGTGTTGGCGCGCACAAATGCGCCGGACCCCAATGCTGCCTACGAGCGCGAAAATCAACTGGAAGACGCGATTGGTCGGCAGGTTCGGGTATACCGCACCCAACTTGGCATGACCATTGCAAATCTTGCCCGTCAATCGAATCTGTCGCCCGGAATGCTCTCCAAGATTGAGAACGGTCATACATCGCCCTCGCTTGGTACGCTTCAATCTGTAGCCGGAGCTCTGAACGTGCCTGTTACCGCGTTGTTTCGTAAGTTCGAGCAGGAGCGCGAGGCTTCGTTCGTGCGCGCGGGGCAGGGTTTAATCATTGATCGACGTGGCACCCGAGCTGGGCACCAGTATCACCTGTTGGGCCACTCGGTGGGTGACCGGGCGACCTTGGTAGAGCCTTACCTTATTGTCATCTTAGAGGCGTCTGAGGTTTTTCCATTGTTTCAGCACGATGGGGTCGAGTTTATTTATATCCTCGAAGGTGAACTGGTTTATCGACATGGCGGCCGGACGTATGCCATGGGTAAAGGCGACTCACTTTATTTTGATGCTGATGCGCCACATGGCCCTGAGGAACTAAAGCGTTTGCCTATTCGCTTTTTATCATTCATCGTTGAGCCGCAGCCGGGGTCGTGAGAACATCTGCGCCTCCAATTCAGATCTCAGATCACTATTTAACGAACGTTTCACTGGAGGGTAAGTTCAATGGCAGTTAACCTGGCAAAAGTCGCTAAAGAAAAAGGCATAGAGTATTTTCTGATCAGCTTTGTAGATCTGTTTGGGGTATTGCGCTCAAAGCTGGTGCCAGCGCGCGCAATTGGCCAGATGCAAAAAGACGGTGCTGGTTTTGCGGGTTTCGCTGCGTGGCTGGATATGACGCCGGCTCATCCGGATATGTTCGCAATTCCAGATCCGACCAGTCTGATCCAGTTGCCGTGGAAGCCTCAGGTAGCCTGGCTTGCAGGTGATCTGTTTATGGGCGGCGAGTGGGTGACGGCTTCGCCACGGGTCGCGCTGAAGCAGCAGATCGCAAAGGCCGCTAAAAAAGGCTATTACATGAAAACCGGTGTCGAATGTGAGTATTTTTTGGTCAGTCCCGACGGCTTGTCTTTATCGGATCCCAGCGATACCCAAGAAAAACCCTGTTATGACCAGTCGGCTTTGATGCGGCGGTTCGATGTCATCAGCGAAATCTGTGACTGCATGATCCAGCTTGGCTGGAACCCATACCAGAACGATCACGAAGACGCGAACGGTCAGTTTGAAATGAACTGGGATTTCGACGATGCGCTGATTACGGCTGATCGGCATGTGTTTTTCAAATACATGGTCAAGGCGATTGCTGAAAAACATGGGTTGCGCGCGACCTTCATGCCTAAGCCTTTCATCAATCTTACGGGTAACGGTTGCCACGCCCATGTGTCGGTCTGGGACAAAGCCGGTAAGAAAAATCTGTTCCACAATTCCCGTGATCAAATGGGCCTGTCAAAACTGGCTTACCAGTTTTTGGGCGGCGTGTTGCACAACGCTGACGCGCTTACTGCTATCTTTAACCCGACCGTGAACAGCTATAAACGCATTGATGCGCAGGTGACCCTCTCAGGCGCAACGTGGTCACCTAACGCGATTACTTACGGAGGCAATAATCGTACCCATATGGTGCGGGTGCCCGATGCCGGACGTTTTGAGCTGCGACTGATGGACGGCGCCGTCAACCCTTATCTGCTGCAGGCGGGCGTGTTGGCTGCGGGCCTTGATGGTGTTGCCAGCAAGCGTGACCCAGGCAAGCCGCTCGACATTAATATGTATACGCACGGCCATACCTTAAAGGGTGTTCGTCGCCTGCCCTCCAACCTGTTGGATGCGATTCGGCTTTTTGAAAAAAGTAAAGTATTGCGTGCCGGGCTCAGTGACGCCCTGATTGATAGTTACGCCAAGCTAAAGCACCAGGATTGGCGCAACTACAGCGCTTCGATCAGCCAGTGGGAGCGAGAGCATACCTTGGACTGCTGACCTCAGATCGGACGCTATCAAAGGGCTTGCTAATGAAGATTCTCGTCTTTCAACACATATCCTGTGAGCATCCTGGAATTTTCCGCCAGTTCTTTAGTGCGGCCGGCATTGACTGGCAGGCAGTGGAACTGGATGCTGGAGATATCATTCCTGATCTTCAGCCTTTCGACGCATTATGGGTGATGGGCGGGCCTATGGATGTCTGGGATGTAGAGACCTGCCCGTGGTTAGTTGCGGAAAAAGAAGCCATCCGCCGTTGGGTACGCGACCTTCAAAAGCCTTATCTGGGCCTGTGCTTGGGGCACCAGTTGTTGGCCGATGCGCTCGATGGCGAATGCGCGGTTCAAAAAAGACCCGAGATTGGAATTCTCAACGTCAACCTGACAGACCAGGCAAGTGACGATCCATTGTTTCGAGGAATTGACCCGACGATCAAGTGCCTGCAGTGGCACTCAGTTGCAGTCACGCGGCCGCCCAGTGATGCGGTGCTGCTAGCGAGTTCGCCCGATTGCGAATGGCAAGCGATGCGGGTTGGTACGAATGCCTGGGGGATTCAGTTTCATGTAGAACTCCAGGACAGTACGATAACCGATTGGGGTGAGGTGCCCGCTTACGCTGCCGCACTGGATAAAGCCCAAGGTGCAGGTTCACTGCAGAAAATGCAGGTTGAGGCCGAGAGCCATATGCCGCAGTTCAAGAGTAATGCACGCCAGTTATTTGACAACTTTTGCCACGTGGTCAACTAAAACCCAATTTCAGTTGGCCCGTGACAGCCAGATGACAGACCTCGTTTAACCATTTGTGCTCCGATCCTAGTCAGTGGCGTTTGCTGACTTTTCTCACTGGCAGCCCCTGATAAGCACGTGGCAGTTTGTGGGTCAGACCAGACGCGCTTTTAACTTAAGACACGAAAAACTGTGTGACATACTGATTGTATCTCGTGTAATAACCGCGCTCAGGGTTGATGGGTCTCATAAGATGTCACAACAGCTGAATGAATTTGCCGATGAGTTAACGCAGATCCTGCCGTCAGAGGCGTTACTGCTTTCGACAGAAGCTCGTCGACCCTATGAATGTGACGGCTTAACGGGTTATCGCGAACTGCCCGCCATGGTTGCCTTGCCCCAGACATTTGAGCAGGTGCGGGAGATTCTCAGACTCTGTCAGCGATACCAGGTTCCGTTGGTGGCGCGTGGTGCAGGCACTGGCCTTTCGGGTGGTGCGACACCTCATTCAGAGGGGGTGCTCCTCAGTCTGGCTCGCTTTAGTCGCATCATCGAGATTGATCCGCAGGCACGTACAGCCAGAGTGCAGCCAGGGGTTCGCAATCTTGCCATCAGCGAGGCGGTTGCAGAACACGGGTTGTACTACGCGCCGGATCCGTCTTCACAGATCGCCTGCACTATTGGTGGCAACGTGGCCGAGAATGCAGGTGGTGTTCATTGCTTGAAGTACGGCCTCACTGTGCACAACGTGATTGCGGCTCAAGTGGTGCTGATGGGGGGTGATGTAATCAACGTAGGCGGTACAGCGCTGGATACCCCGGGATATGACTTGCTTGCGACGATGATTGGGTCTGAAGGGATGCTGGGCGTCGTCACCGAGGTCACAGTACGTCTGTTGCCGTTGCCGGATGCCGCCAAGGTGCTTCTGGCGGCGTTTGATACTGTCGAGTCGGCAGCGGCGGCAGTCGCGCAAGTGATCGCGAAAGGCATTATTCCAGCTGGCCTTGAGATGATGGATAACCCGGCTATTGTGGCTGCCGAGGATTTTGTGCAGGCGGGTTACCCCAAGGATGCTGCTGCTATTTTGTTATGCGAACTCGACGGTACGGTTGCTGAAGTCGAGGCGGATATTCAAATGGTGTCGGACCTGTTGCGTGAAAGCGGCGCCCGCACGGTTGATGTCGCGCGCGATGAAGCCGAACGGGTGCGTTTTTGGTCGGGGCGAAAGAATGCCTTTCCGGCGATAGGCCGCATCTCTCCAGATTACTACTGTATCGATGGCACGATACCGCGCAAAGCGGTTGCTAAGGTGCTGGCCGGCATTGAGCGGTTATCGGCGCAAAGCGGGTTGCGTGTGGCTAATGTGTTTCACGCGGGCGACGGCAATTTGCATCCACTCATTCTTTACGATGCCTCCAAGCCAGGCGAATTCGAGCGTACCGAGGCCTTGGGCGGGCAGATACTCGATCTGTGTGTGCAGGTAGGCGGTACCATCACTGGCGAGCATGGCGTCGGGTTAGAGAAGATCAATCAGATGTGTGTTCAGTTTACTGATCAGGAACTGGATCAGTTTCATGCCTTGAAGGCGGTGTTTGACCCTGATGGATTGCTGAATCCTGGTAAGGCAGTGCCCACCCTGGCTCGTTGTGCTGAATTCAATGCCATGCACGTTCATGGCGGCGAACTGGCGCATCCCCAGATACCGCGCTTTTAAGGCGGGCTGCCCAGATGGATAGTTTTGTTGAGTCGCTACAAGCCCGGATCGTCACCGCCGGCGAATCTGGCACGCGCCTGAATATTGTCGGAGGCAACAGCAAACATTTTTACGGGGGCGCACCGCACGGTGAGCCCCTGGCTATGGGCTCTCATCAGGGTATTGTGTCTTACGAGCCTACAGAGCTTGTAGTCACCGCACGGACCGGAACACTGCTTGTTGACCTTGAGCAGACGCTGGCCGAGTCTCGCCAGATGCTGCCTTTTGAGCCGCCGGCTTTTGGCGCTGGCGCAACCATTGGTGGCACGATCGCCTGCGGTTTTTCCGGCCCGGCCCGGCCGTACCGCGGAGCTGCTCGCGATTTTGTACTTGGAGTGAACTGTGTCAGTGGCCGCGGCGAATACCTGCGCTTTGGCGGCCAGGTGATGAAAAATGTTGCTGGTTACGATGTGTCGCGGTTGATGGTGGGGGCCATGGGTACGCTCGGGGTAATGACCGAGGTCTCCCTTAAGGTGTTGCCGTTGCCGGTTATTGAGCGCACGCTGGTCTTTGACTGCAGTGGTAATGACGCATTGACAAAGATGAGCGACCTTGGCGGACGACCGTTGCCGGTGACTGGCACTGTCTGGCACGATGGCAAACTGCGGGTCCGTCTTTCGGGTAGTGAGATGGCGGTCGAGTCTGCGGCATCGAGCCTGGGCGGCGACCTTGATATTGCCGGTGCTTCGTTCTGGCAAGCCCTTAAGGAGCATCGGTTAGATTTCTTTGGCGGGACAGACCCGCTCTGGCGATTGTCTATTGCGCCACCGGCGAAGATGCCAGATCTCCCTGGAGAATCTCTGGTGGAGTGGGGTGGGGCGCTGTTCTGGGTGCGCGGTAATGATCCGCAAGCCTTAGTTGCCCTTGCGCGCGCGCATGGCGGAAACCTGACGCGTTTTCGCGGCGCCGAGCGTTCAGTCAGTTTTCAGCCCTTAGGTGAAGCCGAAGCCGTCCTGAATCGGGGACTGAAACAAGCTTTTGACCCAGCTGGAATTCTTAACCCCGACCGGATGCTCGCGGGGAGCTAAGCGATGCACGCCTCCTTGGCCTCGATCTTCCAAGGCACCCCGGAGGGGCTAGAGGCCGGCGCTATTCTTGGCAAGTGTGTTCATTGTGGTTTTTGTACCGCGACGTGTCCGACTTACCAACTCCTGGGGGATGAACTGGATGGCCCCCGTGGGCGAATCTATCTGGTTAAGCAGGCGCTTGAGTCCGGGACTTGTACGGACATCACCCGCG
>JABINT010000032.1 GCA_018698075.1 Acidiferrobacteraceae bacterium | reverse complement strand
CGGGAATGGTTACTGGCTCTTGATGCCATCGTCGAGATTGCCCGTTCACGCCCCCAAAGCCTAACCCAGCTAGAGCAGATACCTGGAGTCGAGTCGGGCACGGTCAAACGCCGCGGCCAGGCGATACTGGAGGTCGTAGAACGCGCTCACAGTGAAGCCGTTAATTACACCACTTTGCAAAAACCAGGCCGTGTGGACCCTGCAATCAAGGCGCTGGGGAACCGGATGTGGTCATATCTATCGGCCCTATGCACCGAGGCAGATCTGCCAACAGCCAGCGTCGCCCGTCGTGACGATATTCGCCGCCTGGCATCTGGCGAGCGTGATTTGCCGCTGTTAAAGGGCTGGCGTCGCCAATTTGCGGGCGAGGCCTTGCTGGAGATCTCCACTCAAACGGGTGAGTAATTGACTTGTTAGAATGGTCATATCAATCATGATACTGTTTTGATGGAGGTCGACAAAATGCCTGGATTACGCACGATACTGGTTCCATTTAACAATACTCAACCCACGGCTGCTGCTATTGATGCCGCACGCCTGATTTCGGAGGGCTCGGGAGCCTACATCGAAGGCGCCTATTGCCGTCAGGTACTCCCGATTATTGCCGGCGAAGGCATTACCCTGCCAGGCGATTATCTGGCCGAGTTCGAGGAAGAAGGTAAACAGCAGGCAACACTCGCTCGCGAGACTTTTGAATCACTGATTGGCGCCCGGGGTATCCCGATGGGGTCACTGGAAGCCGAGGGGGTTCGAGCCGGCTGGACCGAAATGATGGGCACGGGTCCTGAAGGTATTGGGGAATACGCCCGCGCTTTTGGCATTAGCGTGCTGTCGAGAGATCTGTCCGGCGGTAACGTAGACTGGAAAAGCACTGCCGAGGCGCTGCTGTTTGAAAGCGGTCGGCCACTGTTGCTGGTCAGTGATGAGATACCCGAAACGATTGGTCGGCGCATCCTTATAGCCTGGAACGGCAGCACCGAGAGCGCACGGGCCCTGAGCGCCGCACGACCGTTGTTGGCTACCTGCGAAGCTGTGCAAGTGCTGGCTGTTGAGGGGGGGTTGGTATCCGGGCCCGATGTTGAGCTCATCACGGCCCACCTGCGCGCCAGTGGTTTCAAGGCGCAGGCCAAGACCCGCGATAGCAGCGGCACGACCGTGGGTCAGGTTATTGTCTCTGAAGCGCAGGACTTTGGGGCAGACCTTATTGTCAAAGGGGCCTTTACCCACAGCCGTCTGCGTCAACTGGTTTTTGGTGGCGCTACCAGCGAAATTTTCAACCATGCCACCTGCCCGGTCATTATGTGCCATTGATCAAGGCCTGGCTTCGATTAGCCGGTGCCGTTGGGCGAACCCTTGGGTCATTCCGGCTTTAAAAGTACAATGCGCCCGCGCATCAAGGAAATGATCGACGCACTAGAGCCGCCGTTTTCCCACTATGTATTTAACAAAGGAGAGTAGTTGATGAAAAACCCCGTTCGGGTCGCGATCACCGGTGCCGCGGGGCAGATCAGTTATGCCATGCTGTTTCGGATTGCAGCCGGAGATATGTTGGGCCCGGACCAGCCAGTTATTTTGCAGTTGCTTGAGATTCCCCCAGCGATGGATGCCTTGCGCGGGGTGGTCATGGAGTTGGAGGACTGCGCTTTTCCACTGTTGCGAAGTGTGCAGACCTCGGATGATCCGGCGCAGGCCTTTGGCGATACCGACTTTGCAATGCTGGTGGGCGCGCGACCGCGCGGGCCGGGTATGGAGCGCAAGGATCTACTCGCCGAAAATGCTCGAATTTTCTCGGCGCAGGGCAAGGCACTGAATAACAGCGCCAACCGGGCCGTAAAAGTGTTAGTGGTAGGTAACCCGGCGAATACCAACGCACTCATCGCGTCGGCCAACGCACCGGATATAGACACTCGACAATTTACCGCTATGACCCGGCTGGATCATAACCGGGCGATGAGTCAATTGGCTGAACGCACCAAGGTAGCTACGACTGACATTTCTCGGGTAACCATCTGGGGTAATCATTCAGCTACCCAATATCCGGATATTCATCATGCCAAGGCCAGTGGCCGCCCCGCGATAGATCTCGTAGATAACAACTGGATGGTGGATGAATTCATCCCTACGGTGCAGCAGCGCGGTGCGGCGATTATCAAGGCCCGCGGGGCCTCCAGCGCCGCCTCTGCAGCTTGCGCCGCTATAGACCATATGCGTACCTGGGTTCAGGGTACCGCCGACGATGACTGGGTAAGCATGGCGATTCCCGCTCGTGGCCATTATGGAATAGAAGACGGCCTGATCTATTCGTTTCCGGTCCGCTGCGCTGATGGTGAGTACTCGGTTGTGGATGATCTGACCATCAACGAGTTCAGCGAAGAACGGATGCGCTTGACTGAGACTGAGTTACAAGAAGAGCGTGATGCTGTCCGGGATTTACTGGGATGAATGATATGCCCGCTGACCTGTATTGGCAGCGCTCATTGTGACGAGGGTAGCGATTGCAGGTGCAGCCGGTCGTATGGGCCGAACGCTGGTGGCAGCCTGTCAGGCTCATGAGCTATTGACCTTAAGTCACGCTTTTGAGCACCCAGGTAACGAGGCGGTGGGCCAGCCTGCTGGCACTCTTGCCGGTACAGCAGATCCCGGCCCTGTTATTGGTGACAGTATCGACGGGCCAGCGTTTGACGTGCTGATCGATTTCACTGCACCCGAGGCCAGCCTGGCCAACCTTGATTATTGTGCTAAGAGTCATGCCCGGATGGTAATTGGCACGACCGGCTTCGATGTCGCACAAAAAGAGCTGATTTCACAGGCATCTCGTGATACCGCGGTCGTGCTTGCCCCGAATATGAGTGTCGGTGTCAACATTTGCTTCAAGTTGCTTGAGATCGCGGCCGGGGCTTTTGGCGATGATGTCGATATCGAGATTATTGAAGCGCACCACCGCAACAAGGTCGATGCCCCGTCGGGAACCGCTTTGAAAATGGGCGAAGTTGTCGCTTCTACTTTGGGCCGCAGTCTTGATCATGACGGAGTGTTTTCGCGCCACGGACGGACCGGCCCTCGGCAACAAGGGCAAATTGGATTTGCCACGGTGCGGGCTGCTGATATTGTTGGCGAGCACAGCGTGTGGTTTGCCGGCGCGGGAGAGCGGGTAGAGATTACCCATAAGGCGAGCAGTCGAGAAATTTATGCCAATGGTGCGCTCCGCTGTGCTTTGTGGGTCGCGCAAAAAAAAGAGGGGCTTTTTGATATGCAGGATGTTCTTGGGCTAAAAATGATCGAAAACGATTGATGTTCACCCACCAAGTCGGTAGAATATTTCCCCCGGAATGAGATATTATTTCGGTCAGATCAAAAGGAGAAACCAAGGCGGTTTCTCCTTTTTTTTGCGCCCACCTGAAGGCTTGACCGTATGATTCCGGCGATACTGGTCCTTGAGGATGGAACCGTGTTTCGTGGCCGTTCCGTGGGAGCCTCGGGCGAGGCGGTAGGAGAGGTTGTTTTTAACACAGCCATGACGGGCTATCAGGAGATCGTCTCCGATCCATCCTATGCTCGCCAGATCGTCACTCTGACTTGCCCACATATTGGAAATGTTGGGGCGAATAATGACGATACTGAATCTTCCAGAGCCTTTGCCTGCGCGTTAGTTGTACGCGACTTTCAAGACCGACCCAGTAATTTTCGCTCTGATGAGTCACTCGATGAATATCTCTGCGGGCAGGGCGTGGTGGGCATCAGCGACATCGATACTCGCCGGTTGACGAGATTACTGCGAGAGAAAGGCTCTCAGAACGGCTGTGTGCAGGCTGGCGCTATCGATGAAGCCCAGGCACTGACCCAGGCGAGAGCTTTTCCTGGACTCAAAGGAATGGATCTTGCCAAAGTTGTCACAACCCATGAAAGTTACCCCTGGGCTGAAGGCACCTGGCAGCTCCAAGGTGGATTTCGCCCGCCCCCTGATGTGCGTTGGCGGGTGGTGGCCTACGATTTTGGGATTAAACGCAACATCCTGCGACTTTTGGCTGATCGCGGATGCGCCGTGGAGGTCGTACCAGCACAGACACCAGCCGAGGAGGTGCTTGCGCGTGCACCTGACGGTGTATTTCTTTCCAACGGTCCCGGAGACCCCGAGCCTTGCACCTATGCGATCGAGGCCATCTCCCAGATTATTAAAAGCGCAACACCCATATTTGGTATTTGTCTGGGCCACCAGTTGCTGGCACTCGCCGCTGGGGCCCGCACCCTGAAGATGAAGTTCGGCCATCATGGCGCAAATCACCCAGTTGTAGACCTCGCCTCGCAAAAGGTCATGATCACCAGTCAGAACCATGGGTTTGCGATAGACCCCGATTCGTTGCCTGCACACCTGACAGTGACACACCGCTCGCTGTTCGACCAGTCGATCCAGGGCATTGCGCTGACGGGTGCTCCGGCATTTTCCTTCCAGGGCCACCCGGAGGCGAGTCCTGGTCCCCAGGACATCGTCAATTTGTTCGATCGCTTTATTGATTTAATGGCGTCAGCCAAGAGAGTAGCTGATGCCTAAACGTACCGACATCCGCTCGATTCTGGTGATTGGTGCGGGGCCGATTGTTATCGGCCAGGCCTGCGAGTTTGATTATTCGGGGGTGCAGGCCTGCAAGGCGCTGCGCGAGGAAGGTTATCGCGTCATTCTGGTTAATTCGAACCCCGCGACGATTATGACCGACCCTGAGTTTGCTGATGCCACTTATATCGAGCCGGTTACCTGGGAGGATGTCGCGCTGGTGATCGAAAAAGAGCGGCCCGATGCGTTATTGCCCACCATGGGAGGACAAACCGGCTTGAACTGTTCGCTCGACCTGGTGCGCCACGGGGTGCTGGAAAAGTTTGGTGTGCAGATGATTGGTGCAACTCGAGATGCAATAGACAAGGCCGAGGATCGGGAACGTTTTCGCAATGCCATGCGCGCTATCGGCCTGGAGGTCGTAGATGGAGACATGGCGCACTCCATGGAAGAGGCCATGGAGGTACTCGAACGGATCGGTTTTCCGGTGATTATCCGCCCCTCCTTTACCCTGGGCGGCAGTGGCGGCGGTATTGCTTATAACACCGAGGAATACACCGCCATCTGTAACCGTGGGCTTGATGCCTCACCCACCGGCGAATTACTGATCGAAGAATGCATTCTGGGCTGGAAAGAGTTCGAGATGGAGGTGGTGCGCGATAGTCGGGATAACTGCATTATCGTCTGCTCTATTGAGAATTTCGATGCCATGGGTGTTCATACCGGTGATTCGATTACTGTTGCTCCGGCGCTAACCCTGACCGACAAGGAATACCAGATCATGCGCAACGCGAGCATCGCGGTGCTGCGCGAGATCGGTGTTGATACGGGCGGTTCCAACGTACAGTTTGCGGTTGACCCGGCCAGCGGTCGTATGGTCGTTATCGAGATGAATCCAAGAGTATCGCGTTCATCAGCGCTGGCTTCTAAGGCGACTGGTTTTCCAATTGCCAAGGTGGCGGCCAAACTGGCTATCGGCTACACCCTCGATGAACTTGACAATGATATTACCGGCGGTGCGACGCCAGCATCGTTTGAGCCGGCTATTGATTACATCGTTACCAAGATTCCCCGTTTTGATTTTGAGAAGTTTCCCCAGGCCGATTCTTCTTTGACCACACAGATGAAATCTGTTGGCGAGGTCATGGCCATCGGGCGTACATTTAAAGAGTCGTTCCAGAAAGCACTACGTGGACTCGAATCCGGTAGCCACGGGTTGGATCCACTGTGGGATGACACTCACGGTGAGATCGATATGCATGATCTCACCAGTGCACTGCGCATCCCTGGTGCCCGTCGGGCCTGGCACATTGCGGACGCCTTTCGTCATGAGTTGACCCTGGCAGAGGTGCAGTCACTGACGGGCATTGACCCTTGGTTCCTTGCACAGATCGAGGAACTGGTTGCGACCGAGGCGATCATCTGTTCGTCTAAGTTCGCCGAATTGGACGGGCCCACCTTGAGAGAATTCAAACGCGATGGGTTTTCAGATGTTCGACTGGCGAATCTGCTTGGCGTCAGTGAGATCGAGCTGCGCTCCCGGCGACATGATCTGGATGTGCGACCGGTCTACAAGCGGGTCGATTCATGTGCGGGCGAGTTTCCGACGCCGACTGCCTACATGTACTCGACGTACGAAGATGAGTGTGAAGCCAAACCCGAGCCGGTAGATAAGGTGATTGTCCTGGGTGGCGGGCCAAATCGCATCGGCCAGGGCATTGAATTCGATTACTGTTGCGTACATGCAGCGATGGCGCTGCGTGAAGATGGTTACCAGACCATTATGATCAACTGCAACCCTGAGACAGTATCAACGGATTACGATACCTCGGACAGACTTTACTTTGAGCCATTAACGCTTGAAGACGTGCTGGAGGTCTGCGCGATCGAAAATCCCACCGGACTCATCGTGCAGTATGGCGGCCAGACACCGTTGAAACTGGCCAGGGGGCTGGCGCAGGCGGATGTGCCAATTCTTGGTACCTCGCCGGAATCAATCCATCAGGCCGAGGACCGTAAGCACTTTCAAGACCTGATCCACCAGTTGGATCTACTGCAGCCGCCTAACCGGACAGCAACCACAGATGATGAGGCGCTGGCAGGCGCGCTAGAGATTGGTTACCCGCTGGTGGTGCGGCCGTCCTATGTTCTTGGGGGGCGCGCCATGGAAATTGTTCATGGCCGCGAAGAACTTGAGCGCTACCTGCGCGAAGCTTTTCGGGTATCCAATGAATCGCCGATTCTGCTCGACCGCTTTCTCAGTGACGCCGTTGAGGTGGATGTAGATGCAATCTGCGATGGCAGCGAAGTCGTGATCGGTGGGATCATGGAGCATATTGAGGAAGCTGGAGTGCATTCGGGAGATTCTGCCTGTGTGCTACCGCCTTTTTCCCTGAGCGAAGTAACCCAGGAGGAACTTACCCGCCAGACTCGTGAGATGGCATTGGCGCTTAATGTGGTCGGCCTGATGAATGTGCAGTTCGCGGTAAAAAATGGAGATATTTACGTACTGGAGGTAAACCCGCGGGCATCGCGAACCGTGCCCTTTGTCTCCAAGGCAACCACGCGGCCACTGGCCAAGATTGGTGCTCGGGCGATGGTTGGCCAGTCACTTACTGACCAAGGGGTTAGTGGCATCGTGAGGCCCCCGTACTTCTCGGTCAAAGAGGCGGTATTTCCGTTTATCAAATTTCCCGGCGTCGATCCGGTGCTTGGCCCGGAAATGAAAAGCACAGGAGAGGTCATGGGTATCGGCATGACCTTTGGCGAGGCCTATCGTAAAGCCCAACGTGCGGCTGGCACCCTGATACCTGTAAGCGGCACAGCGCTGATTAGTGTGCGCACCGCGGACCAGGCCAGTGTGATCGATATTGCGCGCTACTTAAGTGAAAACGGATTCTCGTTGGTAGCGACCGAGGGCACTGCCGAGGCCATTCAAGCGGCTGGCATGAAAGCGCGGGTGGTGAATAAAGTCAGTGAGGGTCGGCCTCACGTTGTTGACAGTATCATGAACGGAGAGTTCGACCTGATCGTCAATACGACTGCCAGTCGCCACAGCCGCCGGGACTCACCGACTATCCGCCGCCAGGCGCTGATTCACAAGGTGACATATTTTACGACCCTGGCCGCGGCGCGCGCCGCCTGCGAAGCGCACCGCAGCGGTGGTGATGCCACGGTAAACCGCCTCCAGACACTGCACCAGACAATATCTCTGTGATGCCAAAACCCCCCAGCCTGGGGCAGTAACTCGGTTTGATCATCCTGGCCCATAAGACTACGGTACGCAAGTTTTAGCTCACACACGCGTGCCTACGGCAGTCAGTTCCTGTCATCTTCAAGATTCCAGGCGCAATTCGGCCGTGTTTGCCAAGAATTTGCTCGCGCCTGAAGCCGCTATGCATTTGTTGATTTTCTCCGCTCCTGTCGGGTTTCCAGGTCAAGTGGCATCTGCCCCTGGCTTGATCGTGTGCCGAATTTTCATCACCTCGCAGTCGAATTAATATATTCCTGATCTAGATCAGGCCGACGCTATAGCGCTTTGTAGAGAATCAGTTTTCGATAACGCAATGAATTTACCCGTAAGTCTCGCGGGTTTGCGTGTGGGGTGGAGGTAAAGTTTGCATCGGCCGCATCCTGCGGGCAAAACGCATGGAGCCAGAGGTTCAATCACATTAAGGCCGTAGTGTATGCCCAAAGTATACCGATACCGAAGTCGACTGCGTGTTACGTTATCTAATCAGGCGTTGGCCGCTCTGGACAGTTAGCGGCGCAGTCTTACTTGGCATCGTGTTGTGGGGAGGTTTCAACTGGACCCTGGCCCTGACTAACACAGAAGAATTTTGCATAAGCTGCCACGAAATGCGTAGCAACGTTTTTCAGGAGTACCAGTCATCCGTTCACTATTCAAATAGGTCTGGCGTTGGTGCAAGTTGCCCAGATTGCCATGTGCCCAGAAGCTGGTGGCCAATGACCCTGAGAAAGATCAGAGCGACTAACGAGCTCTTTTTTGCATTTACCGGCTCTATCAGTACTCGTGAGAAATTCCTGGCCAAACGCTGGTTTCTTGCGCAGAAAGTCTGGAAAACCATGGCTGAGACGGATTCCCAGGAGTGTCGCAATTGCCACATCGACCGGTCAATGAACCTGAATGATCAATCAGATGTGGCCCGCGACCGGCACGCCTTTGCCGCTCAGCAAGGAGAAACCTGCATTGATTGCCATAAGGGGGTTGCTCACGAACTGCCTGAGGGTTTTCTTGACGCTGAGCATGAGCGTATTGAAAAGGAGGGTGTTCCGTGCGGTAACTGTCATCAGGACCTGTGGCAGCCTCCTAGCGAAAATCTATCCAGGGGGGAGCGCCATTTCTCTCAATCACAACAAGACTGAGTAAAACACGCCGGAGTAGAACGCATGAAAAGATCAAACCTCCTCCAGCTCAAAGTCGGTTTTCAGATTGCTCTGATCTGGTTGATACCATTGAACGCAAGCCACGCCGGAGCAGATCCGACGATGGTGGAAGAAGGTGAAAAGCTATACCAGACGAATTGCGTTTTTTGTCATCAGGCGGATGCCATTGGCAAGGCCGGGTTTGCACCCTCCCTGACTAATCCTGAGCTCTTGAGCATTGCTTCTGATAAGTACTTACTGGGCACTATTCGCGATGGTCGAGCGGGTACCGGCATGCCGCCATTTTCCCACCTTGGCCGTAAAAAAATTAAGGCACTGGTGGCCTATTTTCGCTCATTTGAAACCTTGCCCGATCGATCTGTCGAGGTCGATGCCCAACCCCAGGCTCGTGGCGATCCTCGCCTTGGCCGGTTCTGGTTTGAACAGATCTGTGCAACCTGTCACGGCGTTAAGGGTGATGGTTATCTGGCCGGCGGTACCGGTACCGCAATTGGCAAACCTGGATTCCTTAACAAGGTTTCAGACGGGTTTATCCGCATGACGATTAAAGAGGGGCGTTCCAATACCCGGATGCTGGGGTTCAGTGGATCCAACGGATTGGCGAACCTGACCGACCAGGAGATCGATGACGTCATTACCTATATGCGCAACTTGCCGAACAGTCAGTAAATCTAGGAGATACAAAATGAAACGCATTAAGAACAAGTTCTCACGACGGGATTTTCTAAAGTCGAGTGCGTTCATCACTGGATCCACGGCTGGCGCAAGTCTTTTGGTTGGTCACAACCCGGAGCTTGAGGCTGCGGAGTCGGTAGGCGGGGTTGTGCGGGGCACTGCCTTGGCACAATGCCCATACTGCGGCGTGGGCTGTGGCACGATCATTCAAACCGAGAACGGAAAGATTGTTTCGATGCGTCCGGATAAAGATCATCCAACAAACTATGGTCTGCAGTGTATTAAGGGGCTAACGGCGGCAGAGCCGATGTACGTGGATCGTATGGAAGGGGATGCATACGTGCGCAAGGATGTGTGGGCCGAGTGGAGTAAGCCTGGGCACGGTGATTTGGGGTTTGTGACCAGTAGTAAGGGGTCGTTTGATGAAGAGCACTTTACTCGTGTCCCATACCACCAGGCTTCAGAAATGGTGGCGCACAAGATAGTGCATCTTGCCAAGACATACGGTGCTAACTCGATCGCACTGTATGGCTCCGGGCAACTCACCATGGAGGGTCAATATCTCGAAAATCTTTTTATGAAGGGTGTACTTGGGTCAAACACCATTGAGGCTAACGCCCGGATGTGTATGACCTCTGCCGTGACCGGCTATTTCGCCACCCTTGGATCCGATACCCCACCGCTGGCTTACGATGATATCGAACTTTGCGACATGATCATGCATTTTGGTCACAATGCCCGTGAGTCGCATCCAATTATTTTCTGGCGCGCTGCGGACTATAAGAAAAAAAGTGATATCCCCACAGTGGTCGTGGACCCTCGCCGTACCGGTACACAAATGGGGTACGAGGATGTTAATCCTGAAAACTCGGTACATGTGCCGATTCTAAATGGTGATATCAGTTTCCTGAATTCGATCGCCCATGTTCTACTCAAAGATCACCCCGATGTGATCGACTGGGATTTTCTTAAAGAGTATGTCAATGGCTGGGAGGCCTATACAGAAGGCGTTCTTAATGACTACAGCCCAGAGCAGGTTCAGGATCGGATGGGTGGGCCAAACCATGATGTTTCTCCGGATGTCATTCGCCGGGTTGCCAGTTTGTTTGCTGATGCGACACGTAAGCGCCTGGCTCGAAGCAAAGGTAAGCAATCCAGTTCAGGGCCAGGTGCTGAGGGCGGCTATGGCGGCGTCATTATCATGTGGGGGATTGGTTACAACCAGCACATCCATGGGCAACACAACGTGATTTCCATAATCAATCTTTTGACCTTGACAGGTAACCTGGCAAAACCGGGTTGCGGGCCGTTTTCCATGACCGGCCAACCCAATGCAATGGGTGAGCGTTTCACCGGTGGGCTCACCGGGCGGTTACCTTTCAACCTTCCGCTCAAAGATGATATTCACCGTGCCCATATGGCAAAGCATTGGCGCGTGCCCGAGCAAAACCTGGTCAACGCGATGAACTCCAAGAATCCCGGTTTTGCCGTGGGGATGATGGAGCGGGCTCTCAAAGAAGAGGTTAAGGCCATGTTTTTGGTCTACGCAACCCATATTGATTTACCGGATCAGGAGAATCTGGTCCGACCGGCTCTAACCAAAACATTCAACGTGGTGCAGGAAATTTATCGGCATGCGCCGAATAACCTCTACGCCGATGTTATTTTTCCGGCGGCCACCTGGGGCGAGGTTTCGGGCGTGTATATCAGCTCCGAGAGGCGGCTCAATATTTGTGACCAGGCAGCAATGCCACCGCCCGGATGCCTTCCAGACCTGGACATGGTGGTTGACAAAGGTAAAGAGATCGCTCATTTGCTCGGCTTGGATGCTGAACGGATATTTCCCTGGAAAAAGGACAAGAACGGGTTTATTGATACCGAGGAGGTCTTCCGCGACATCATCCGAGCCTCGGCGGGAACCGACACCGATCTGACTGGAATTCTGGAGCGGGAGAAGATAGACGGTATTTCCCCCTACGAGCAATTGCGTCGGTTGCGCGGTATTCAGTGGCCAGCGCCAACCTACGAGATCGCTAAGAGCGGTGGGGCCAAGCGCCGCTACATGCTTCAGGAAGGGCAATGGAAAAACAAGCCCTACGGATACTTCCGCACCAAAGACGGCAAGGTGCATATGAAACTTTGCCAGCAGGATTACACAGATCGGAAAGAACTGACTGAAAAACTGATGGAGTTTGGTGTTAAGAAAGACCTCTATACCATTGACCATTTAGACCTGATCAAGCTGGCCCGGGATCGAGGGCTGACGCCGGATCTGCCGGATGAAGAGTTCCGGGGCCAACCGTGGGACACGGTACCGAAGGACAAGTATCCCTATTGGTTTGGCTTGGGGGTGGTCTACGAGCACTTCCATACTGCCAAGTCCAACCGCAGCCCCACCACTCGTCGCCTGGTCCCTGAGATGTATGTCGAGATGCATCCACAGGATGCAAAAGATATGGGGATTAACGATGGTGACAAGGTGCGTGTAGTTACCCGCCGAGGATCGCTTGAAGCCAGGGTTCAGGCAGGGACCAATAGTCTGGTAAAGCCTGCGCGCAACAACGTGCCACGGGGCTATATGTTCGGACCCTGGAATCTCTCTGTCGCAGATAGTGCCGACCCTAAGAAGAATAAGTGGTTGGCAAATCGTGTAACCAGTCGCGTCTGGGATCCGGTGTCAGGTCAGGTAGACTTCAAAAAATCCGCAGCGCGTATAGAGAAGATCTAATTGGAAAGGGTATCCCGATGTAATCCCGTGGCCAGTAATGACCACGGGATTACCGACCTCTGAGCCCAAGCCCTAGTCCATACTTCATGCAACGAAGGTCCTTTATCAGGTTTGCAGCGATGACTGCAATGGCGCCTGCAACTTCTACGGCGGTGCAAGCCCGCACCAAAAGAAACGGCCAACGCTACCTTCGTCCTCCCGGCGCCTTGCCCGAGTCGGAATTTGTCAGTCGGTGTATTCATTGCGGTCAATGTGGAGAAGTCTGCCCCAATCGCTGTATCAATTACTTTGGGTTTGAGAACGGCCTGACATCGCTTGATACGCCCTACATAACACCCCGTGAAAAAGCATGCATTCTGTGCATGAAGTGCGGTGAGGTATGCCCCAGTGGCGCTATTCAACCAGTGCGCCGGACTATTCCCGCTATCACCGAAGGGGTGCGTATGGGACGTGCCCAGGTGGACAAACAACTTTGCCTTTCCTACCAGGGTAAAACCTGCGGCGTGTGTTATCGCGCCTGTCCGCTGCCCGACCTGGCACTGCGGGTGGGGATGTTAGAGCAACCAGAGGTGCTGGATGCCTGTGTCGGTTGTGGCCTGTGCGAGCGCTCATGCATCCAGATGCCCCAGGCGATCCGCATTATTCCTGCTCATACACAAACGGGCGAAGTCCTTTGACCAGGCAGACGATTGACTCGGCTTCGGGGTGGCGACACCTTAATAAAGTCCGCTGGCTAACGCTGGTTCTAGTATTTGCGCTGTTGATCATACTGCCATTTTTTCATGTTTATCAGACCTATGTTGCTGCCCATGCCTATGATCTGCTTGCACCCGGGGAGCGAAAGTTATATGACATTATCGAGACGTTAACAGCCCCCTTCGTTGATGACCCTTCCCGTGACCTCGATGTCATCAAGGGCAACACCTGGTCGGGGAGATTGTTCGGGGTCAAGATGAGCGATCCTTTGGCGGTAGCCGGGCAGATGGCCGCCGGGCGCAATGTCTACAACCCGTTCCTGTTGACGGCACTGTTCCCGGTTGTCGCTACACTCATTTTCGGACGGTTCTTTTGCGGTTGGTTGTGTCCCGCTAATTTGCTTTACGAACTGAACACCAATCTTAGGATCTTGCTGGGGCGGTTTGGAGTTCGAACCGGGCGCAGATGCCTAGATCCAAAACTGAAATATATTGTCCTTGGGGTCGGCCTGCTGATTTGTGGTATCAGCGGTTCGGTACTGGTGGCCGCGGTATATCCGCCAGCGATTCTCGGGCGCGAACTCTACTATGCTGTTGCGCAGCGAGGAATGGGGGGGGGCGCGTTATTCTTTGTTGCAACGGTACTATTCGATCTGTTGGTCGCACGGCGTGGGTTTTGTCGTTACCTTTGTCCTGGCGGCGCGTTGTATTCCCTGCTGGGGCGATTCCGGGTGCTTCGTATCCAGCGGAACGTAGTTACCTGCAATGATTGCACCAAATGCAACAGCGTTTGTGAGTTTGGACTTAACCCACTGCGTGATGATTTTGGCCAGGAGTGCAATAACTGCACTGCCTGTATCGCGGTTTGCCCTGTAGATGCGCTGGGGTTTAGGTGGCGGATAACGGATACACCAAATCAGGGCCCCGGGCACGAGAGCCCTCGCTACCGGCGTGACCATAAAGACAAGCGCCAGGTTTTCGGTAATGCAAACTCAAAGGCGTAGATTCTTAAGACGCGCAGGCACTTTCGCATTCACGATACTGGCGGGCGCGCTTCCCTATAGCCTGGCCAGATTTATGGCGCCGGTGCGTCGGATCGATCCAACGCAACAGCTAGCGTTGCCAGGCGCCTTGCCAGATTGGAGGGCATTTAGGGCGGCATGCATCGGTTGCGGAATGTGCGGCGAGGTCTGCCCACCCCGCTGTATCCAGTTTCACCGAAATGATGGCGGACTTGCGGTTAATACGCCTTTTATCAACCCGCAGGTGAAGGCATGCACCCTATGTGGGAAGTGTATGGAAGTTTGCCCTACCGACGCACTCACAGTAACACCTCGGGAAAAGGTGAATATGGGAGTCGCCCAGATCGATCGGGCGGGTTGCTATCCGTGGATCGACCAGGGAATCTGCGGCGCCTGCGTCAGCGCCTGCCCGTTAGGCACAAAGGCAATTCGCTTTGAGATGTGGAACCAGTATCGCCCGGTGGTTGAGCGTGGGTGCGTGGGATGCGGTGTGTGTGTCGAAGTGTGCCCCCATCCCAGTCTCCCGATCCGCATCGCCAACCGGGGCCAGGGCGCCATCGTCCAGCACCCGGTTTAGCCAATGAATCGCCTCGTAAAACTGGCAAGCCTGTTGATTATATTGGGGTGGCACTCGACCGGGCAGGCACACCACGTGCTGGGCCGGCCGGCCTATAGTCTGAGCGAGGATTCAAATACCCCGCCGAGCATACAGGTCGAGACACAGATCGGCGACTACCGGATCTCGTACATGGTGTTTCCGGCGTTTCCACGCCCCAATGGACGCGGTCGAGTAAACCTCTATGCGACTCATCTTGACACCGCAGAGCCTTTGACCAGTGTAGTGACCTTCAGCGTCCGCGAAGGTGGATGGCTGATCAGTGGGGGCGAAGAGGTGATTGGAGCCCAACTCCCCGATGACAATGTTTACCGGCAGGGTTTTATCTTTAAAGAGGCCGGAGCCTATGTTATTACTGCGGCATTCGAGGCAGGAGGTGAGTCTTACCGGGTTGATTTCCCGCTGCAGGTTGGCGATAGCGCCCCCATAGGTCTGTTGGGCGCACTGGGCGGCATCCTGGCTGCAGTCTTGATTGGCGTTAGCCTGGTACAGCGTAAACGCTTGACCCGCGAGAAGCTAAGGGTGGCGGGGCGAAGGATAGCGCCTGATCCGGGGACGCCGCGCCCGATGGACCGCGATTGATGAATATTGCAGATCTGTTGCGATCGTCGTTGTTCTGTTCGACGGAGAACGGCCTATCTATGATGCATCCAGGTTTGCCGGCCGGCTGGGCCGGATTAGTGGGGATTGCGGTGGCGCTGCTCAGTATACGAGTCCTGGCGACGGCGCACGCGCCAATCGTGAATTTTCGTTTCAGGTGGGTGCCCGGTAACAGATGGGATCTAATCTTGCGATCTGTCAGCGCACTTAGCCCGTTACTGCTTCAAATACTCAAGTTCGCCTTAGTAGTCATCTTCCTCTTGATTGTGGTTGCCGGTCTATTCGGAACTCCGATATCACAGCGAAATCTTGCGACCGTGTTGACATGGAACGTGTGGTGGGCGGGCTTGATCCTCACTATCTTTTTTGCCGGCTCTTTGTGGTGCGCTGTTTGCCCCTGGAATACCTTGGCGGGGTGGTTGGTTCGTCGTGGACGAGCAGGCAATGCGACTCCCAATAATAGTCTCAACCTTAAGGTGCCAAGAATCTTGCGTAATCTCTGGCCGGCATTGGGGCTGTTAATCGGGCTCACATGGCTTGAACTTGGGACAGGGCTGACGCGCAACCCCCGCACCACGGCAATCCTGGCCCTGTTCATGGTGGCGATAGCCACCTTATCGCTGGCGATATTCGAGCGCCGGGCATTTTGCCGTTATTTCTGTCCAGTGGGGCGCACGGTTGGCTTTTATTCACAGCTTGCGCCGGTGGAGTTGCGGCCAGTTGATGCCGAGATCTGTGCGCGATGCGATACACTGGCCTGCTATCACGGAACCGATCAGGTAGAGCCGTGCCCTACTCATCTGGTGATGGGCCGGTTAACCGAAAACACCTACTGTACTTCGTGCAGCAACTGTGTACGGGGCTGCCCCTCAAAGAATGTGAGTTGGCGCCTTCGCCCACCCAGTATTGAAATCATAAAAAAGGCCCGACCGCATTGGGATGAAGCCTGGTTCATGCTGTGTCTGCTGGCACTGACGGGCTTTCATGGACTCACCATGATGCCCCTGTGGGAAAAAGGCGTCAGTTCATTTGCGCGCGTGGTGGGAGATTCAGGGAGCCTCTTGTCAAGTTTCACGGTTTTTCTTTCACTCAGTCTGACTGTCCCGGCAATAGTGTATGCGGGAGCAGTCGGGGTCACATACCAGGTCACCAGCAGGAAAGTTCCATTCAAAAAACTGTTTTCGAGCCTGGCCTTTGTCACCTTGCCACTTGCTTTTGCCTACCATCTTGCTCACAACCTGGGCCATGTCGTTCGAGAGAGTGATGGAGCCTTGAGTCTCTTTCTTAACCCGCTTGGCACAGGGGCCTCACCCCTGAGTGTGATCGAAAAACAGAGCCGACATCTCGATATGTTGATCAGCCCGGAACTGGTCTTTGCGCTGCAGGCCGGTTTGATGGTTTTTGGATTCTGGATTGCGCTGAAAGTGCTTCATCATCGCGGCCTTGCTTTACTCCCCCAAGGTACGCCGGCGGCTGCGGGCCTGGCGCCGATGGTTCTACTGGCAGCGGGTTTTACCGGGTTTCACCTCTGGCTTTTGATGCAGCCAATGATCATGCGCCTGTAATGGATCGCCGCTCATTTTTCAGGCGCGCCATTGATAAGACTGCCCGGGTTTCAGTCCAATATGCAGATCAATGGGCAACGCGAAAGGCGCGACGCTGGATACGCCCACCGTTCGCGCTAGGCGAACTGGATTTTCTGCTTGCCTGTACCCGGTGCGATGCCTGTGTTGATGCTTGCCCACATGGAGTGATCTTTGCGCTCTCGGCAAATCTGGGCCCCCAGACGGCTGGGACGCCGGCCCTTAACCTTTTGCGTCACGGCTGCCGGTTGTGCAGCGACTGGCCTTGTGTAACATCTTGCGAGCCTGGCGCACTCAGCTTCGGAGCGGTACTGGAGGAAAATCACCCCGCAGGCGCGGAGGGAGTAAGTCCGGCCATTCCGGCACCATTGGCTACGCTCAGGATAGAGCAGGAATATTGCCTTCCCTACCAGGGCCCTGAATGTGGTGCCTGTGCTCACAGTTGTCCAGTGCCTGGGGCACTGGTTTGGGCAGCCGGCAAACCCAGTATTGAGCCGAAAAAGTGCTTAGGCTGTGGGCAATGCCGGGAGTTCTGCATTACTGATCCACCAGCAATAACGATCAGCGCTATCGTGCCTGATGACGCTCAGACAGCCTGAAGCTGTAAGCTCCCTCTCGATTGATCATAAGCCAGCGATCTATCGCCTTAGTTCGGGAGCGTGCCAGGGGAAGGATGCGGCTGTTTTATAGTTATCTTCCCTTTGTCTTCCCGCCCACCATTGGGGTAAAGTAATAGCTGCCCGGATTTTCTGAGTGCACCAGCCGCTCTAGCTTTTTGTCGAACGCTCCCGATCTTTGTGGTCGTACGTGCGACCCTCCTAAAGGGAGTGCTTTAGCGATTGTTGAGAAGAGTCTGGACTACGGACATTCGACCCTACCTTACTAACTAATAAAAACAGCTCAGGCGAGCGCTAAATTTATGACACGAGTATTACTTACCCCAGAGGGCGCCCAGCGTCTGCACGAAGAGTTGCAGCGGCTCAAGCGAATAGATCGGCCTGCGATCATCGAGGCCATTGCCGAAGCACGAGCCCATGGCGATCTTTCAGAAAATGCGGAATACCATGCGGCGCGGGAGCAGCAGGGTTTTATCGAAGGTCGTATTGCTGAGCTCGATGCCAAGCTCGCTGTGGCAGAGGTTATCGATCCGACCCGCCTGAACCCGCGCGGCAAGGTGATATTTGGCGCCTGGGTGGAGTTATGGGAAGAAGAAGGTGACCGCGAGGTCTGTTACCGTATTGTCGGCGAACTGGAGGCAAATATCGACCAGGGGATGATTTCTCACGCCTCACCTATTGCCAAGGCGCTGATCGGCAAGGCCGAAGGCGATGAAGTCGAGTTTCAGGCGCCAGGCGGGAAGCGCCGGTACGAAGTACTTTCGGTCCGCTACCAGATCGAAAAAGACGCTAAGGAATCCTGATCGCTCAATGATTCGGATCATGTTCGCTGTTGTTTGGTTCCGCCAGAGTTGACGTCCTCAGCCGGATCGGTCGACTCTGGGTCAGCATCAGGCTCGTTGCTGTTCTCAGGTTTTTTGCCGAATAGGCCCAGCCAGAAACCGAACGGTGTATCTTCTTCCGCTTCTTCTTCCGCTATCGACGTATCGAGGATGTCCGGGCCCTGGTCGTAGCCTTCGTCGACCTCGGCGCGTGGGTCGAGTTCGCTGATAACTCCAGGGGTCTGCAGTTCCGGTTGCAGCACATAAGGCTCTTTCTCCACCACCGGCGCCCACTGACGAACCCGCATACGCCAGGCAATGAATCCGGTGAGCAGCACGACTATCGTTATGATGTAGATGAACATGCCTTGCGGGCCGGCAATACGCATAGCTGCTGAGGCCGCAAGCGGTCCGACTACAGCACCGATACCGAAGATCATGACAAAGCCACCGCTGGCCGCGACTACGTCGCCCGGGTCCAGGTAGTCATTAGCATAGGCAATGCTGAGTGGGTAGAGGGTAGAAGCCAGGCCAAAGAAGATTGCGACTGCGCTCAAGGTGCCCCAGGAGGGGAGAAGCCCGCCCAGCGCCAGTGCAAAAGCGGGAATGCTGACCCCGATCGTGACCGCAAAAATTACCAGGCGTCGGTCCAGTCTATCTGAGAGTCGACCGATCGGCAGTTGCAGCAGCATACCGCCCAGTAGTGCTGCGGTCATGAAGCTGGCAATCCCACTGACGCTAAAGCCTATCTCACGCGCATACACAGGGCCCAGACCCCACCAGCTGGAATTGATCAATCCCGCGCCGAGGCACACAATCACTGAGGTTGGCGATACCTGAAACAACCGGCGGATGTTGAGATGCGGCGTCTCCACCGGATCCGGATGAGTAGCCCGGGTGAGTGAGACAGGCACCAAAGACAAGGCCAGTGCGATGCCCACAAAGAGAAAAAGCTCATAAGTTCCGGGGTCGCCCAGTTTGATGGCTTGTTGCCCCACGGCGGATGCGATGTAACCAATCACGATGTACATTGATAACAGCACCCCGCGACTCTCGTTG
The DNA here is from genome assembly GCA_018698075.1 of Acidiferrobacteraceae bacterium. GTDB lineage: Bacteria > Pseudomonadota > Gammaproteobacteria > Arenicellales > UBA868 > UBA868. Next base: position 2,165 of record JABINT010000032.1, on the reverse strand, counting down.
GCGGCACGGTTGTTGAGCCAGCTTTCGACCACCACAAAAAGTCCAGCAGTCGCCGCCCCCATGGCTGCTCGAAGGGCGACCCAGGCCCAGGGGTTGGGGATAATCAGTACCAGTAGTGCACAGGCGGCTGCGATCGCCGCCAGCGCGGCAAAGGTTCTTATGTGCCCTACACGGTTGATCAGCGGCCCCGAACGGAATGTGCCCAGCACAAAGCCCAGGAAGTAGGCCGATGTCATCAGGCCAATCATCTCATTGGGGTATTGTTCGATATTCGCCCGTAGTGCCAACAGGGTAGAAAACATGCTGTTGGCGAACATCAGCAGAGTCACGGAGATCATCAGTGACGAGAGGTTGCGTAGAATAGAAAGGGCTAAGAGCACGGTAGGAATCTACTCGCAGTCACAGAAAATGGCGGCGAAGTCTACGCTTGTGTGCGCCTATTGAGAAGAGAAAAAACGATAAAAATTAGTTTATTTTCGATTGCCTGAAGGAATTGTCGGCGCCAAGCAAGGGCCTATCCACCAGCGACAAGCGCAGGATCTCCCAGGGATTGGCGAATCTGGTCCAAGCGAGTCACAAGTACAGGGTGTAGGTCGGTTAATATCGCGCTTTGCCGGGTGTAGAGCCCAACTAGAAATTTAGTTTTAAATCCAATCTTTCAATATGTTTCTTGTTCGACTTGATGCGGTCAACCTGGCGTTTGGTGCCCGTAAATTACTGCGCCAGGCTAATCTGTCTATCGAGGCAGGCGAACGGGTGTGTCTGGTCGGGCGCAATGGGGCCGGCAAGACTTCCCTTTTGCACCTGGTGAGTGGGGAACTGGAGCCGGACGAGGGCGAGGTTCGACGCCAGGGTGATCTATGCATCAGTGAGCTTGCCCAGGTGTTGCCCGCGGATGAAAACGCCCTGGTCGGCGAATTTGTATCCGTAGGTTTGGCCGACATTATTGCGTTGACCCGCCAGTACCAAGCCCAGGCTGAGTCAACGCTTGATGCTCGCGGACTGCGTGAGTTGCAGGAGTTGCACGGGCATATCGACGCTCATGGTGGTTGGCACCCGCAGCAGCAGGTGGAGACGGTCTGCACCGAAATGGGTCTTGATCCGACCCAGCCGATGAGTGAGCTTTCCGGGGGATGGCGACGGCGGGCCGCACTCGCTAGGGCTCTGGTGATTCGGCCGAATCTGCTATTACTCGACGAGCCAACTAATCATCTGGATTTCGAGGCCATCGCGTGGTTGGAGGGGCGTCTCACCGGTTTTGCTGGTGCCGTGCTGTTTATTACCCATGATCGGGCTTTTCTTCAACGTCTGGCTACCCGTATTGTTGAGATAGATCGCGGCCAACTGCGCAGCTGGCCAGGCGATTACGAACAGTTCCTTAAACGGCGTGCGGCAGCGTTGGCGACCGAGCGCCTGGCAGATGGCGAATTCGATCGCAAACTGGCCGAGGAGGAGGCGTGGATTCGTCAAGGGATCAAGGCTCGACGGACCCGTAACGAGGGCAGGGTTCGGGCGCTTGAGGCCATGCGTGTAGAGCGCTCTGGGCGGGTTAATCCAGAAGCGCGCGCCCGGGTGCACATCGAGGAAGCCGAAAATTCGGGCCGCAAGGTGCTGGATGCCCGACATATTGAATTCGGTTATGGGGCGTGTCCACTATTTCGCGATTTTTCGCTGCAGATCCGCCGTGGTGACCGAATCGGACTGGTGGGTAATAACGGCGTCGGTAAGAGCACGTTACTGCGTTTGTTGCTTGGCGAACTGGAGTCCCATTCGGGATCTATCAAGTGGGGGGTTAATGTCCAGGTGGGTTATTTCGACCAGCATAGGCGGGAACTGGATCTGGATAAAACAGTGGCCGAAGTCGTCGGCGAGGGGCGTGACTACATTACGCTAGATGGCAAACCGCGGCATGTCATAGGCTATTTGCGGGGGTTCTTATTTAGCGCCAAGCGGGCCCTGACGCCGATTCGGGCGCTATCTGGGGGTGAGCGCAATCGCGTCATTCTGGCCCGGCTTTTTACTCAGCCCGCGAATTTGCTGATATTGGATGAACCGACCAATGATCTGGATGTAGAAACACTAGAGGTTCTTGAGGAGCGCCTGGCTCAATACAGCGGTACATTGATTGTAGTGAGCCACGACCGTGCCTTTTTAGACAACACGGT
>JABINT010000174.1 GCA_018698075.1 Acidiferrobacteraceae bacterium | reverse complement strand
TTAAAGAGCCCTGGCCAAGCGCCAGTATCAATGAACCGACTACACCAAACGATGCAGCCTCGGTGGCGGTAGCCCAGCCCAGGTACATTGAACCGATGACCAGAGCCACCAGCAGCAGCACCGGTATGAGAAAACGTGACTCGGCTACCTTCTGGGCAAAGGAGGTCGGGGGCTCAGGCGGCGGCACCTCGTTGGGCCGTACAAATGACCACACGGCGACATAGGTCATGAACAGCAGCGCCAGCGTCAGCCCAGGCAGAATCCCAGCGATAAACAGTTTGGATATAGATTCATTGATAGTGACACCGTAGACAATCAGTGTCAGCGACGGCGGGATCATCAATCCCAGCGTAGCCGAACCTGCCAGGGTGCCAATAACCATGTGCTCTGGATAACCGCGCTTTCGCAGCTCCGGGATCGACATCTTACCCACGGTGGTCAACGTAGCAGCCGACGAGCCGGACACGGCCGCAAAGACAGTACAACCTGCGATATTGGTGTGTATAAGCCCGCCCGGTAACTTTGCCATCCATGGGCTTAAGCCACGGAACATATCTTCAGACAATCGCGTGCGGTAAAGAATCTCACCCATCCAGATAAAAAGTGGCAGCGCAGTCAAAGACCAACTCGAGGCTGTGGTCCAGATGGTGGTAATCATCGCATCGCCGCCAGGGCGCGTGGTGAAAAGCTCCATACCCACAAAGGCCACGCCCAGCAACGCCAAGCCAACCCAGACCCCGGTTCCCAGCAATAAGAACAAGGTAAACAGAAAAATAGCTGTCAGTGCAAGGTGTTCCATGAGTGAGTCGCGTCAATCAATAACGTTGGCTTTTTCAGTCGATTCATCAAACCCAAACAGAGCGATGCTGATGAAGCGATCCACCATAGCCAGAGCAAAAACAAAAGTCCCCACCGACATTGAGATCTGGGGAATCCACATCGGCGTTGCGTCCTGGCCCTGGGAAACATCGTTCAGCAGGTGTGACCAGTACGTAGCCTTGATAGCGTAGTAACAGAAATATATCGACAGCGCACCACCGATGCCGTAACACCACAATTCACCAAGGCGACGAAAGCGCCCCAGCCGCGTAAGCAGCAATCGAACCCGGATATGCGCACCCTGGTTCAACGCGTAAGCCAACGCCAGAAACGACATAGCCGCCATGCAGTAACCCGCGTAGTTGGTGGAACCCGGAAATACCTGCCCCGTCCAGCGGGCGGCCATCTGCAGTACGATGATCACCAGCAGTGCGAGCAGGAACACCGCCCCCAGCATACCGGCCGTGAAATACACGCCATCCAGGGCGCGCCGCAGTGGGTGCGCTTTCATATCAAAAAGAACTAAGGTTTCAGGTACGGAGCCGGCCGCTTGGCCGGCCCCTTGCCTGGCAGTTTTACATCGCCTTGTAGGCGTCTACGATGGCTTTGCCCTCGTCGCCGGCAGCTTCCATCCACTCACCGGACATGGTCGCGCCAATGGCTTCGAGTTCGCCGCGCAACTGATCACCGGCCGGCTGCACTTTCATGCCGTTGGCGGCCAGTTGGGCCAGGTACCAACCACTCAACTGCTGCGACTTGGTGGTACCGGCACGCTCGGCCAGCATGGCTATACCCTTGACGATATTCTGCGTATCGGCATCCAGTGCATCCCATGCCTGCTGGTTGACGAACACGTAGTTACGAGGTAACCAGGCATTCACCTCATAGAAATGCGACAGGTGCTCCCAGACCTTGCGGTCATAACCGGTTGAGCCAGACGACACGAATGCCTCGGCAACGCCAGTCGCCAGTGCCTGCACCAGTTCCGCCGCTTCGATCTGTACCGGCAGCATACCCATCAGTTCGGCGACACGGGCAGTGGCAGCGTTATAGGCCCGGAACTTCACACCCTTGGAATCCGCAGTGGAGTTCACTTCCTTGTTGAAATACAACCCCTGCGGTGGCCACGGAACGGCGTAAAGCAACACCAGGTTCTGCTCGGCCAAAGTCTTTTCTATGGTCGGGCGTGCAGCCTGCCACAGTTTGTCTGATGCCTCGAAAGAGGTCGCCAGGAACGGTATCGAATCCACACCGAAGATAGCGCTTTCGTTCTGGTGTGCGGATAACAACCGCTCGCCGGCAGGCGCCTGGCCGGTCTGCACGGCACGTTTGATTTCATTGCCCTTGAACAGCGAGCCGCCGCCGTGGACCACAATCTCAAGCTTGCCTCCGGTTGCCACATTAACCGCCTCGGCAAAAGCCTTGCCGTTTTGGGTGTGGAAGTTGCTGTCCGAGTAGGCCATGGGCATATCCCACTTTTCGGCCGCTGCTGGAGCGCCAGCGAAGACCGCCACAGTAGCGATCGCCGATACACCCAGAGTCTTTAACATAGTTGCTTTCACAGAATCCTCCTTGGTTTTGATATTACTTTCGTTTTTACCTTCATTGCCACCAAAGCGGTGTCAGTTACATAGACCGCCCGTGAGCGATCCGACCCCGCTACGACATGCGGCCCCTATCGCCCTTGCCTGGCCTAAAACTTGCGCCCGGCAGCAGCACTCAATTTACCGCAATTTAAACAATAAAGGAAAGGTTTTTGTCTTTGACGCAAAGATTATGCAACCCACCCGCTCAAGGCTGTGGCGGACTTGGCGTTGTCTGAGCTCATCGAGCGCTCGGTGGCCGGCGTTACCAGGTGTATACAATAGCCCGCAACTCTAACCAGGATATGGCCGACGGGTAAGCTCAAGGCCGCAGGGGGATCGCAATGGCTGGCAAAGCAAGCGCATCGGCGCACGGCGGCAAAACAGTCTACGGCGCTACGGTTGGCATGCTCATGCTCGATACGGTCTTCCCCCGTATCCCGGGCGATTTTGGCAATGCCGCCACCTGGCCTTTCCCGGTACTCTACCGCGTGGTGCGGGGCGCCTCTCCCAACCGGGTGGTGCGCCATCGCGCCGAAGGCCTGCTTGATGCCTTTATCGAAGCCGGCCAATCGCTCGTTGCCGACGGCGCTGACGGCCTGTCGACCACCTGTGGCTTTTTATCGCTGTTTCAGGGCGAGATCGCCCGCGCCGTGAAAGTACCCGTGGCCAGCTCTTCCCTGATGCAGGTACCGCTGGCTCAGCAACTGTTGCCCAACAATCAGCAGGTGGGTGTTATCACTATCTCTCGGAAGAGTTTGACTGTAGATCACCTGGCAGCCGCTGGCGCGCCAGCCGACACCCCGGTGGTGGGCACCGAGGGCGGCCGCGAATTCACCCGGGTGATTCTCGACGATGAGACCGAAATGGATGTCGACGCCTGTCGCCAGGACCTGCTCGATGCGGGAGCTGCGCTGGTGCGCGAGCACCCACAGGTGGGTGCCGTCGTGCTCGAGTGCACCAATATGGGCCCCTACGCTGCGGACCTGCGTCAGGCGCTGGGCCTGCCGATATTCAGCATCATCACCTTTGTCAGCTGGTTCCAATCGGGCCTGCTGCCCCGGCGCTTTAATGGCGTTACCGACGACCCACGCTGACTCGGACACACTGGCGGATCACAACCCCAGGTAACGGGCCAGTGCACCTGCGGTGACAGGCAAATCCGCAGGGGGCGTCGCCACGCGCACGGTCTTGTCACGGGTTGTCACCCCCTGCACGATCGACAGTTGAGCGCGCTTGCATCCCAGGGCGCTGGCCAGAGTTTTCAGCAGTTCCTGGTTGGCCTTGCCGTCGACCGGGGGCCTGGTAATCCGAACCACTAAGCGGCCAGCACGCACAGGCCCGAACCCGGCCTGGCGAGAGCGGGGGATCACCCGCACCCGCAGGTTTATCGAGCCATCTGTTTCGGCTTGTAGCCACAAGTCTTCAGCCATCGCATCTCTTTGGTGATTACCCAGTCAGAAAGTTTGCAGCTTTTGATCACTCATCCCGCGACATTATTACTGAGTGATTCTAGTTGACTCAGAACACCCGTCGGCCTGTAATGGTCATGACAAAAGACAACAATGAGCGCAAGCATGGATGAGCAAACGGCACGCGATGCCCCAGCAGTTGAATTCGGCCGCGCGCTGAAAGGCTTTGGCATCAACCTGCTGGTGCGCGATGTCACACGCAGTGTCGACTTTCTTGAAAAGGTCTTGGGCATGCGAGTGCACCGGGCCGACGCCGATTTTGCGGTGCTCGAATCAGCCGGGCACTTCATCCAGCTGCATGCTGATCATACCTACCATTCCAACCCGCTGCCGTCACTGCTGGCCGAGGCCGGGGCCCGCGGTGCAGGCATCGAACTGCGCCTGTACGGTATAGACCCGGATGCTTGCGAGGCAAAGGCCATCGCCGGCGCTCACGTAGTACTGCGCACCAGCTGGGATCGGCCACACGGCCTGCGCGAGTGTTATCTGCTGGATCCCGATGGCTACTGCTGG
>JABINT010000115.1 GCA_018698075.1 Acidiferrobacteraceae bacterium | reverse complement strand
TGTGGATGATGCACCAGGCAGTTAGGCCGGATAGCTTTCATTACCAACCGCGCCGGAGGCTTTCAAAGCTGATATCTCCTCGTCAGAAAATCCCAGCTCGATTAATACTTCATCGCTGTGCTCACCCAATTGCGGTGCTCCCCTGGGTTCGCTGGGCGGAGTCCCTTCAAAACGAGCGGCGACCCGTGCCTGGCGTAAGCGGCCAGCGATCGGGTGATCGTGCTCCCGGAGAATATCGCTGGCGATAACCTGCGGATGTTTGATGACCTCGTCGCGAGTCAGGGCTGGCGCCGAGGGCACGTCTTCTTGGTCAAAAATATCCAGCCACTCGCGGGTTGTCTTGGAGAGCAATACTTCCTGAACGACGCCGAGTCGATCATTCACATTATGGCCTCGCAGTTGAGGTGTTTTAAAGCGAGCGTCTTCAAGCAGGTCAGGCCGTTCAAAAGCGCGGCTCAGCGCTTCCCACTCCTTGTTGGTCATGGTGGATACCGTCATATATCCGTCTTGTGTTTCGTAGATCAGATCGATAAAACTGGCCGCCGCTTGATTACTAACCGGCTGGTCGACATAGGTCTGGCCTCCCATGTCCGAAGCCCAGAGAAAATTCAGCACCGCATCGAGCATGGATAGCCGCACATGCTGGCCTTTCCCCGTGCGTTCACGCGCCAGCAGGGCAGCGGTAACTGCTTGAGCGGCATAAATCGCAGTGACTTTGTCCGGCAGAATTGTGCGGATCAGCCGGGGCCTTTCCTGGTCCGAGCCAGCCTGTACGGTGGCGAGGCCGGATATCGCCTGAATAATCGGATCGTAAACTGGCTTTTTTGCCAGGGGGCCTCTCTCACTGAAGCCAGACATCGAGACATAAATAATGTTCGGCGCTACTGTGCTGATCTCACTATAAGAAACCCCAAGTCGCTCAACAACGCCGGGACGAAAGTTCTGTATTAACACATCTGCGTTCGATGCCAGTTTTTCGAGAACCGCCCGGCCTTGGGTTGATTTCAGGTTAATGGTGATCGACCGTTTGCTGCGATTGATGTTCAGGAAGTTTGACGATAGGCCATGGCGTTGAACACCAACGGCCCGGGTATGATCGCCAACGCCGGGCACTTCTACCTTAATCACATCTGCGCCCTGGTCTCCCAGCATAGATGCTGCCCAGGGGCCAGTCAGCATACTGGTGAGTTCTACTATCCGGTAGCCGGTCAGCGGTCCAGTCATCAAGTTGTTCCCAAATTGCCTCGTTGTGCGCCGAGTTGTAGGTCAGTGTAATTCTTTGTCGTTGAAGAATGTCCAGGCCATTGCCAACTTTCTAGCGTGATTCTTAGAATTTGTGACTGGTGGATCTGGGCAATCGGCAGTTTTGGCAAAAACTCATCGGCCGCAAACTCTACAGCATTGACCAAGGGGCCTTTGCCGATTGAAGTGACTCCTTATTCCATTCGATCTGGTATTCGAACATGGGTTGCAGTTTAGGTCGGCTCATAACCAGGTTCATACACTGGCGTATGGCGGCAAAGGGCTTAAGTACGTCAAGATAATAAATCAGTGCGACCCAGTAACTGAGCGATAGGTCAACCAGACTGAACCGGTCACCCAGGTGATAGGGGCCGTTTTCGCTCAGTCGTCCATCGATAACCTTGAGACAATCTAGTGCGTCGTTCAATGCGATCTGTTTAACCCGCGGTATATCGGCATCATTCAGTGAAAAGCGGTGCGGATAATAGTAACGTTTCATCACCGGTTCCAGATCGTCACAGATAGTGAACAGTCCACTGAGAAACAATCCACGCTCTGTTTCATCGGCCCGTGGAGCAAGATGGACCAGTTGATGTCGTTCGCTCAGGTATAGATTAATGGCGTGGGTCTCATAAAGAGCGACCCCTTCGGCTGTGATCAGAGCAGGCACCCAACCGAATGGATTGATCTTCAGAAATTCGGTGGACCGATGCTCATTTTTCAGGATGTCGATCTCTCGAAGTTGGTAGTCAATGTTTCCCTCGGCCAACACCATTTCGACCATGAGCGATCGGGTGAATCTACCTCCGTAAAGAATATACATGGCAATTTTTCAATAGTGGCGGGCGAAAGACCAAGTTATCGGATGAATCTTGATTAACCATAGATTCTGACAACAAGACAAAACTGCTACGCATAAGCTGAAGGCAGTTGGCGCGGCGTGGTATAGGATGGATTTGTACGCTGATGATTAATCGTCGTTGCGATTTCACGCATGGCTCTGAGCACACCACGAGTTGGGAGGGGGCACTGATCTTTTATGGCACGGTGTAACTTGGGCAGCGCATGGAAGGGCACCTGGGGAAACATATGATGCTCAATGTGGTAATTCATGTTCCAGTACAGCAATTGCAGCAGTGGGCTCACCATCATGGTTCGGGTGGTATGCCGGTGATCTCTAATGTTCTGTGCCATTCCAAAATGCTGGGTTGCCAGAATCACGCCATGGGTCGGTGCGCCAAAAACCCGAGGCAGTATCAGCATTGTCACGGGTAGCCATGACTGGGTCGCGATAGACCAGGCGATCACAGCAAGGTAGGCGAGCAGGTACGCTTGCGCCTCGATGAAAGCATGATGCATTTTCTCAGCAGGAATGCAGTCGGTCGCATCGTTGCCGGGTCGATGGAAGGCAAGCAGGGCAGTAGCCTTAGTGAAGTACCAGATACTTCCGATATCGATCAACTCCTTTACAACAAAGTCTTTCCAGGTCATCGGGTTGGTCAGGATGATCTCCGGATCGTCACCCACAATGGCTGTCCTGGAATGATGCCGGGCATGCACGAAGCGCAGAAGACAAGGCGTTTGCTGCACCATGAACCCGAAGATAAAGAGCACAGTTTCGTTCAGCGCCCGGTTTCGAAACGGCGTACCGTGAGAGGTCTCATGGACCACGCTGGTGGCAAAGATCCAGATACTGCCGTAAAAAAAGAAGGCGGGTATGCTCCACCACGTGCCGACCGATATCAAAGCCAGCGCAGCGGTGATCCCCAAAAGCGCGCAAAAATAGGCAAGATATACCAGCCCATGCCAGTTGCTGCGCCGAGAGAGCCTCTTCAGCAGTCCCCGGTCAATATCGCATCGATACCAGTTTGTCAGGTGAGGCTCTTGCACTGCAGTGTTTGACGCCATAAGGTTTTCTTTGTTTAAAGGCGGCCTTGGAGCAAATGGGTTCAGCCGTTGAAGGCGCTGATGATAAGCGATCAGATCGAGTTCACGTCCTATTGCAATAGCAGATGTGTCGCATCCAAGTAAAGACTTGTCTAGGGTCGACTGGATCTTAGGGTGAAAATTGACACCATGCCCATATGGACTTTTTAAGACTTGCTTGAATAGAATCGCGCAGGCGTTAAAGATCTAAGATTAGCCAGAGAGCGTACTCATGCCACGTATCCTTAGCCCTCAGCAGGTCGAGCACTTTTATGAGTTTGGTTATTGTGCCCCTGTGGATGTGATGTCCGAAGATGAAGCCCACGCCCTGAAGTTGCGAGTCGAGGCCACTGAAGCCGTGTATCCTGAGGATTTGAGTCCGACCAACCGCAACAATCCTCATCTTGCCTTCAAATGCTTTGACGAGATAGCACATCACCCGGTGATTGTTGACGCAGTCTCAGACCTTATCGGGCCGGATATTCTGTTATACGGCTCTGTGCTCTTTTTTAAAGAGCCCCGAAGCGCGGGCTTTGTCAGTTGGCATCAGGATGGCACCTACATGGGAATAGAGCCACATACTTTTGTGACGCCATGGCTTGCTTTGACTCCAAGCAATGTGGAACTTGGATGCATCAAGGTTATTCCGGGAAGCCACAAAGGCGGCATCCTCAAGCATCATGATTCTTTTGCAAAAGACAATATCCTGACCCGTGGGCAGGCCATCGAAGATATTGATGAAAGCGCTGCAGTTGACCTTGTGTTACGGCCAGGTCAGATATCCTTGCATCATGCAAGAACCGTCCATGGATCGATGCCCAACCGGGGTGATCAGCGGCGTCTGGGAGTGGCTTTGCAATGTTATATGCGGCCAGAATGCAAGCAGGTCATCGGTGAGAATCTAGTGCAGGTGGTGCGGGGTTGCCATGAACTATCTGGTTATTCGATACTGAACCGGCCAGTCGAGGACATGGATCAAGTGGCAGCGAGCGAACGCGAGCGAGCGAACGCAAACTGGGCGAAGATTCTTTATCAGGGAGCGTCTCAAGTCAGAGCCTACTGACGAGGGCGAGTGGTTGAGCCGAGTGGTTAAGCTTAGTGGCGAGGCTCAGGGTTCTCGGTATGCCCGTCGACGGCAATCACCTGGCCACTCACCAGCGCTGCACTGTCGCTGGCAAGAAAGACTGCCATGTGGGCAATATCTTCCCCTTTAACCAGTTTTTTCATCGATGAGCCACTGGCGTATTCATCCAGAATTTGCTCGGCTGTTTTGCCTTTGACTTGCGCCTCGCGCTCAGCCACAAATGTCATACGCTCACCTTCAACCGGGCCAGGGCAAATCGCGTTAGCGCGGATATTAAACGGCCCCAGTTCGATGGCCAGGGTTTTCATCAGACCAATGACTCCCCATTTTGCTGCGACATAGGGCGAGCGGTTACCAAAACCAAATATGCCGGCGGTCGATGAAGTGATGATGATGGCGCCGGAGCCTTGCGCCTTCATCAGCGGCGCCGCATGTTTGGCAAAAAGAAAAGTACCTTCCAGACTGACTGAAACACAGGCGCGCCACTCTTCTATCGAGATCTCGTCAACAGGCGCACCCGGCCCGGCGACGCCAGCGTTAGAACAAAGGGTATCCAAAGAGCCCCACTGATCTTGTAGTTCAGCAAAGAGGGCGCTTACTGCTGCTTCATCAGTTACGTCGAGGCAGTTAGTCTGCCAGTGGTCCGGGCAGGTTTTTAGTGCCGTTGTATCAATGTCTACCACCCAGACTTTTGCACCTTGCTCATCGAATGCATGCGCCATTGCGCGGCCGATGCCGCCGGCACCTGCGGTAATCAGTACCCGTTTCGTCATGGATTAAGGCGCTGGGTGCGTTTTTCTATCCACCAGGGTTGTTCACAGATGCGTCCAAGAAATTCCACCATGACATGAGCGCCCAGGTACGCAGTCACACCTGTGCCGACGTCCAGTTGTGGGTTCACCTCGACAAAATCAAAGGCGATGACTTCTGTGCGTCGCGCAATCGCATCCAGAGTGTCGCGCAGTTCGGCATAGGTCATGCCGTTGGGTTCGGCCGACACACAACCAGGCACCAGCGATATATCAAGTACGTCTACATCAATGCTGACGTAGCATTTGGCGCCTTGGGGCACCATGGCCGCCAAACCCTCGGGCCCCATCTTTCGAAACTGGGTCATCGTGACCAGGTCATTGCCTTCTACGATAGGGTCCTCGATCATGTCTGCAGAGTGACGCAGGCTTCGTATACCAGCCTGGATCAGGTTCTTGACGTTTGGCATCGGTGAGATGTGCCGAAAAGCATGGCCATTGGTGAATTGCAGATCGTGAATAAAGGGGGCGTAGTCGGAATGCGCATCGAAGTGAATCACATAGATGTCATCTTTGATGGCCCTGACTACCGGGTAGGTGATGGCGTGGTCACCACCCATGACCACCAGCAGATCACATCCTTCCCTGGCTTTGCGGGTCATCTCGGTCGTGTTGTCAAAAGTACGTTTGATATCGGCTGGCCAGATGTCGGCATCCCCAAGATCGGTAATCAGACCCTGTGACATTTCGACTTCAAGGTATTGCTTTCTGTTCTCGGGGTCGTAATAGCCCGCACCACCCTGACCAAAACGCAGTGAATGTTCGCGTAGAGCCCGCGGCCCCATGCGTGAACCGGCCATGAAGGGCGACCCTTCATCAGTGGGCACGCCCATAACTGCAATACCGGTATCGAGGGTTGCAAGGTCCGTACAGATACTGGAGCGTAAAAAGGACGGTATCCCAACAAACGGCTGGTTCAAACGAAAATTATCATCGACCACTTTTATCCCCTCCGACTGATAGTCTGATTTATCCGCAAGACCGAACTGAAGAATTTCCTCAGTGACCCTGATGATTGCTCATAAGTAGAAGGCATCCTACACTACCTTTTCCTAGATTCGAGTCGTGCGTCGACCTGGCATCGCCGCCCCCTTATCCATCGGCGCCAGGTCTGGAGGCGCGGTGAAGATCTTATGGCAGAACAAGAGGAACTGTAATGAGTGTTGAAGCAACGGGCGCCGAGGCGATGGTTAATACTGAGCGCTATCCAGTGGGCGATCTAGATTCTAAGCCTGGTATTGCCTTAACGAAGACCTGCCGTGAGGAGTTTGTCAGTAGTGGGCTTTGCATATTGCCTGGCTTTATTCGTTCTGACGCGGTAGACGAATTGGTACACGAAGCCAATGGCGCGCTCGAGCAGGCTTATTTCTGTGACAGTACGCATAATGCCTATCTGACTGATACAGCCCCCGATCTCTCCTCGGAGGACGTCACGCAGCATCAGGAGTCTACGTTTGTAGGGTCTGTGGCCTATGATTTGCTTGCGGATGGTGGTGCCCTGAAACGGCTGTATCACTGGGACCCGCTGAAAGACTTCATAGCCGCAATTCTGGATAAAGACCCGCTTTTCCGGTTTGCAGATCCGCTAGGTGCTTGTTCGATAAATGTGTTTGTTGATGGTGGGCAGCACGGCTGGCATTTTGATGAATCCGAATTCACTATCACTTTGATGCTGCAACAGCCTGACGAAGGGGGATTGTTTGAGTATGTGCCACAGATCCGGGGACTAGATAACGAGAAGGAAATTGTTCAGGGCGTGCTGGATGGCAACCGGCAAGGGGTTATGCAGCTACCGTTTACCCCCGGCACATTGCTGGTATTCGCGGGGAATCAAACCATTCATCGCGTCACGCAGATGCGTGGGACCGTGCCCAGGCTGGTGCCGGTACTGTGTTACGCCGAGAATCCCGATCTGGTCAATAGTACGGAGGTGCGCAAGCTCTTCTGGGGGCGCGCCTAAACTGCGCCTAAACGGCTGAGCAGGTGCCGCAAGAGCGGCTTAGCACTTTCCAGTGCTGAATAATGGGTTCCATTCGAACGAGTCAATCCGAGTCTGAGGTTCAGTGGTTCCGGCTGGTGAGGGCGTCAGAAATCAAGCTGATCACCTCGAACATCACCGCCGCCGCGGTATGCGCGGTAATCTGATTGGGCGAATCCTTGGTGGGCATCATGCAGACCACGTCGCCGCCGATAATATTCTTGCCGCGTACACAGCGCAGTAACCGCATGACTTCGTCCACCTGAAAGCCCTGGACTCCAGCCTCGATGTTCGCCACGCCGGGCGCTACCGTTGGATCCATACAATCCAGATCAAAGGTAATGTAGAGCGGTGCG
>JABINT010000063.1 GCA_018698075.1 Acidiferrobacteraceae bacterium | reverse complement strand
TCCTCGTTCTCTTCGGCCATCCCCATGTCAGTCTGTATGATGCATCGTTGAGTGAATGGGCTATCGACCAAAACTTACCAATGGTCACTGATTCGACAGACTAATGCTTATTTCTCTCCTTGCTTGTCCTGCTGGGTCAAACTCCCCCGTTCCATCGATCATCGATGTCCTGACTTCACGCCCGAACCAAGTGAGACTGAAAGCTTTACGGTGCCTATCGTATTAAAGACAGTTAAGCAGCTTATTCTTTATCAAGGGTTGGGCGATTTATACGAGATGTAAGTTACAGCACAACAAGATAACGTTGGCTACAACCTTGCTTTTATATCCGAGGAATTTGACTTTGCGCATACCGATGAATTTGACTTTACGCATACCGAGGAATTTGGCCAAGAGTACATGAACAAACTATATGATTATGCTGAACGTAAAGCCGCAAACGGTTATCCTTGGCTCAACGAGCCTTTCGGTTTATCAATCGAATAGGGCAACTACATTCTTTGATCATAATCTTTAAAAGAGCGAGGGGCGTGACATGAAAAAATCAACGAAAGGAATAATGCATCTGCTACTGACAATCGCGGTGGCGCTGATCGTCTACTACTTGTGGCAATCAGGATAAACAGCCTCACAGGCCCCGCGATCTGACAGGCCAGGCACATCAGTAACTCCCCCGCCTGATCAAATCCCGCTACATTTTTTAGCACTAAGACCCGCCAGAGCGGTGCACCCGATATGGACACACTCCCAGGGCAGTGTCGGGTTGGTGAAATGCCCGCACCGGGCAATATCGATCAGGTCCGCGCTGCCCGTCCAACTCTCACCCGAGGCGGCCAGCGACAGATCGACCAGGCGCTCCCAGTTGCTGACCGGCACTTCGGCTCCATCACCGGACTTTATAGACAGGATCCGTGCCGCTGGCTCGCCGGGAACCCAGACAAGATGCACCAGTGCGTCAGATGCCGCTCCGGTCATCACCACGGCTTTAGCCAAACGCCGTGCGTGCAACGCGCCCGCCCGATCGGCCTTGAAAAAATCCTTGCCCGACAGAGCGCCACCACCGATGGCTACTCTGGGCCCATAGGCATCGACCACCAGTTTTTTACCCGAAAGACCGTTATCCCCTTCTGGCCCACCACGATCAAATGCTCCTGCGCCGTTCACATGGATCGTTGCCGGAACTGTTGCATCAAGGCTCGGCAATTCCACTGTCAGCTCAACAAGTGCCTGCTCCAGGGTCACGCGCACGGCCCGGTGCAAAGCGATATCGTCGGCCCTCGCTTTTTGTTGCAGTGAGCAGGAGAACTGGGCGAGAAAGAATCTCCCGTCACGCTCGCACACCACACAGCACACCTTGCCGTCGGGCCCGAGCCGCAGGTCAGGCTGAACCCGGCGCAAATCCTGTAACTTCTGGCCCAGGCGGTTGGCCAGCCAGTGCTCTACCGGGAGAAAATTGGTCTGGGGTATATCAACGGCGTAGCCGGTGCAGATACTCTGATCATCGGCCAGTTCGCGAAACGCTGATTCGCCTTCTTCCAGTGGTCCCAGGCACAACTCTGCCGCGATCTTAAGATCCTCCGGGCGCGGCCCCCACTCAGAACCATATCCAGCGCTGCAATACACCTGCCGCACCAGGGCATCGGTATCAATCCCGGACGCATCATTACAACCGATACGCCCGGTAAGAAGTACACGGCTGCGGTGCACCGCTACCTCCACTCCAACCAGAGCACGCTTTTCAAGGTGGCCTGCTGCCTGTACCAGTGCATCAGCAATCGCATCGCAGAGTTTGTCCGGGTGGCCGGCGAAAACATACTCGGCGGCATACATGGGTGTTTTCATGGTCTGGTTCCTCATATGGGAAGGTGGGCGGTGTAATTGGCAACGCTTTTCAGATCGTTAAGGTTGGCGTCTTTACCAGCCCAGGCGACAGCGAGGCGTACTGCGGTCAGAGTCTTTAGAAACCCGCCAGCCGGTTTGCCGACCCAGCCGTCAGTGATGATGCAGGCACGGCGGATCCGGTACTGATGCATATGCCGGGCCACGCAGTCGATGTCCGTACCGCCAGTGGATTGAACCAGCCCACGGCGTATCGCCTGGTGCGAGATGTCTTTGACCGCGGTTGAGAAAAGGTGAACTTCTGGATGGACCCACTGCCGGC
>JABINT010000034.1 GCA_018698075.1 Acidiferrobacteraceae bacterium | reverse complement strand
GACTGGCACACTCTTGCTGATGGCCAGATAGGCCCAGTCGGCTGCATGCGAGAGATTAAATTCCAAAGTACATTCCTGCACAGACGGTTTTCAGTGGGGCCCGTAGTTAAACCCGATAGTGCCCGCAGGGACCGACAGATAAATCCCAAGCACCGTACGCAAGGCGCCCCGGGCGATAACAAAGCGCTCCTGATCGTGATCAAAAACAAAGCGCGCAGCCCGGGCTTGTTCGGCCGGGTTAAGGAGTTTTTGAAAGTCACGGTGTTGCGGGGCAAGCGCCGCAAGCGGGATTTTCCAAGTATCAATCGGCGTGGGTTTTGGTGCGGCCAGAATCGAACTCATGGGGTGTGGCAGGTTTTCACTGGATGAGGCGTTAGCCGGCACAACTGAGCGTGACGCCGAGCAACACTAAAAGCACCACACTGCCGGTGCGCGCATGCGGTAGGCTGGCTTAAGCAATTCCAACCGTGATTTTACCCCTATAACGCCTTTTTATCTGAATCCTGATCAAACCGCGCCCGGCGGGATTCTTACGGAGCGTTTGAAGTTTTTGGCCCTTGCGGGGAACGGGTAAAGACGATCAGAGCCACACCACACAGTACGATTGCGCCACCGGATAGAACTCCGGGCGAGGGTCGCTCTCCGAGCAGCAGTACCGAAGCTGCAATGGTGAAAACCGGCAATAATAAAAGCACCGGCATCACATGAGAGACCGGGTTACGCGCGAGCACCGTGTACCAGATTCCATAGCCAAGCACAGTCATGACCAAGCCGAGATACACGACACTCCCCCAGCCAACCCAGGTGGCGTTGATCAGGGCTGTCAGTTGACCGCTCTCAAACAGTATTGACCCAACGAGCATCTGCGGCCCAGCCATAACCGCGATCCAGGCGACGGCAGCTAACCCGGTAATGCGATCGCTGATACGCTTGTACATGATTTGTCCCACGGACCAGACCAGCGCGCCGCTGCCGGTTAACACAATTGCGAAGAGTTGACCTTCCATGCTCGGCAGTCCCGCTATCAATATGATGCCGACAAAAGAGACAGTCATTCCTAACAGGCGTTGCAGGCCTGGGCGCTCACGAAATAAAACTGCCGCCAGCAGTACTGCAAAAGGAACTTCCAGATGTACCACGATAATGGCAAGCGAGGCATCGATCATTGAAAGCCCGGTAAAGGTCAGGCCGTACTGGATGGTGGAGCCGACCAGCGCTATCCAAAATAGATCCTTCAGGCAGTTGCGTGGGAACGGTACGAACCAGACTAGAACCAGCGCAGCAATAAGAAAGCGCATGCTCATCAACATAAGCGGTGGAAACTCAGCAAGCGCGGCCTTGGATAGCGTGAACCCCAGACCCCAGGTCAAGGGTACGCAACTGGCGAGCAACAGTTCACGGAATTTCATCAAGCGATTCTAAAGATCTTGCGGCTAAACAGGTATCTTAGGCGCGACTCGGGTCAGGGGAGTTGGCAGTCCGGCTAGGATCAGTTAGTCTGTGTGTTGTTCGTATTTCTGATTTGACCTTAACCGACATGCCCAGATCACTACCGACTTCGCTGCCTTTTAGCTTGCTTTTTCTTTGGTTGGTTTGTTTGCCTGCCGCGGCTGAAACAGTTGAATCGACTTCACCACTGTGGATGCAGGTATCGCCGATCCCCGGGGCCGGTGAGTTTCGTACACTCGCCGGTTTTGCTGGCGATGAGCAGATGTTTGTGGGCAGCATCAATCAGTCAAGTTTCAGTGCAAGCGGTTTTTGGGGCAGTGGCGAGGGCCTTTCATCGTTCGCAGATGCTTATTCCAGTCGTGATGCCAGCTTGTTTCATTCAATTGGAAATTCGGGTGTCAGTTTTTCTGGTGCTGCTTTTGATCTTTATCCTTTTGGGTTGCACTGGACAGCCGGCGGCTCACTGATTGAAGCGGATGATGCTCCTGATCGAACCAGCTGGTTTTTGGGCGTGCGTTCGGGACAGGCAGGTGCCCAGGTATTTCAGGTTGATCGACCTGATGGCGTAGCGGCTCACGCTCTGGCGCTGAATCTGAATTTACCCCTGGGGCAATTACACGCGACTCATGTGGCGGCTCCCGATCAGGCGGGACTCAGCATAATAGGCTGGCAAACGGGACTAGGCGCCTTGGGACAATTGGCGGTGCAATTTCGCCACGGCGAGAGCACGCGCTACGTGGATGGCGCCTATCAACGCTGGATGGTCAGCCTGTCTGGCCGTTTTGGACACCCCCGGGGAATGCTTGCGAACCAGGGCGATGAAGATCAATCGGGCATTGCCCACACTGCGTTGCTGGCAGCGGCGGCAGTTGGAATAGCACTGGTTGCCAGTTCCGGTAGTGATAGCACCGATTCGCGGTCACGTTTCTCCAGTCAAACCGATGCAGCCTACAATGTAGTCAACGGCATCAACCCGACATCAGTTGCCCAGAACCTCGAATATGGAGGCTGGGTGTATCGCAACGCAGATGCAACGTTCAGCGCTGGTGAGCCTAAAAAAGGTACCGTAGATAAAGTCAATCTGGGTTCGCCGTTGAACGTGCCTTCTGGAACCACCACCACGGCGTCTTATCACACGCACGGCGCTTTCGATCCCATTTACGACAGTGAACACTTCTCGATAATGGACGTGACAATGAATAACAACTGGGGTGTCGATGGGTACCTTGGCACCCCGGCCGGCTACCTCAAGTACCATCACTACGTGACGGGAATCATTACTACCGTTCGCACCATTGCCAACTGATTAATACTGTGCTTTGAAAAAGTCAAAAACAGGGCTGAATCTGTGTTAACCGTGGAGCCCGGTTTGGAGATCTTAATTTGAGCGATCACTATTGCGCCGACGCAGTTGTCATCGGCGCCGGGGTGATCGGGGCCGCTGTAGCGCTTGAGCTAGCCCGTGGTGGGCGCAAAACTATCAGCGTCGACCGTCTGCCGGCAGCCGGTTACGGCTCAACGTCCAGCTCCTGCGCCATCATCCGGGTTCATTATTCGACTCTGGAAGGTACCGCGTTTGCCTATGACGGCTATTTTGACTGGAAGCATTGGAAAGCGTTTCTGGATTGCCCTGCCGATATCGAAACTGCCCGATTCCAGGAAAGCGGATGCCTGGTGATGAAAACCGAGGGCAATGGCCACCTTAAAAAAATTGTAGCCAACGTTGAGAAATTATCCATACCCTATGAGCATTGGGATGCGCGCCAGATTGTAAAACGACTGCCGGGCTATGACTTACAGTCTTTCGCCCCTGCTCGGCGCATGGACGACCCCGGTTTTGGCGAGCCAGGCAAGGGGCGTATCGAAGGAGGTGTTTTTTTTCCAACCGCGGGTTTTGTCAGTGACCCCCAGTTGGCCGCACAAAATATTCAAGTGGCAGCAACGGCGCGAGGGGCTAAGTTTTTGTTTAACCGCGAGGTAACGGCCATACCGGTGAGCGCCAACCGGGTGGGGGGTGTAACCCTTGACGACGGCACTACGATTAGCGCTCCGGTTGTGGTTAATGTGGCCGGCCCGCACTCGTCCAAAGTGAACCGTATGGCTTCGGCCGATGTAGATATGAAAATTACCACGCGGGCTCTGCGTCAGGAGGTTGCGCATGTGCCCGCGCCGCAAGGTCTTGATTTTGAGAGCTCTAAATTGGTGATATCAGATAATGATATCGGGGTGTATTGCCGCCCGGAAACAGGAAATTTTGTGCTTGCCGGCAGTGAGGATCCTGAGTGCGATGCCCGCGAGTGGGTGGATCCGGATAATTTCAGCCGTGATTTCACCGAGCAGGCGACTACCCAGGCATTGCGGCTCGCTCAGCGGATGTCAGGGCTGAAAGTGCCGACTCGCATGCGCGGCGTGGTCGATCTTTACGATGTGACCGAAGACTGGCTGCCGATTTACGATCGCTCAGCGGTCGACGGCTTTTATATGGCCTGCGGATCCAGCGGCAACCAGTTTAAAAATGCCCCGGCGGCAGGGCGGTTGATGGCGGGCCTGATAGATTACTGTGAGGCGGGCAATGACCATGATCGCCATCCGCTTCAGTTTGACCTGGCGCATATCGATTTTGTACTCGATACGGCGACTATGTCACGCCTTCGTAAGATCAATCCCGACAGCAGTTTCTCAGTGTTGGGCTAAACTGCTCCCGACTCGGCGGTGGGGCGGTTTCAGCTGATATCCAGCCCGAACTGCTCGGCGGTTTCCAGCAGCATTTCCCACAATGAAAGGGCAAAGCCGCGGGGGACAAAAAGATCGAGCCCGGTTGGGGAGCGCCACAGCGTTACCCCGACGTGGTGAAAGCCGCTGGAGGCAACTTGCCCGTCCGTGAAGTGTGATTCGCGAAGATCAATGGGAATAAAACGGTTGAGACAGGTCGATGCCTCAGGCCCGCTGATCCGGATATGAGTGCGGGAGTGGGATAGGTCCAGTGTGGCCCCGCTGTCAGCAGACAATTGAGGCGGCTCGGCATTCAGCAGCCACCACTTTAATGGCT
>JABINT010000202.1 GCA_018698075.1 Acidiferrobacteraceae bacterium | reverse complement strand
CGGAGTCGCGCCCGGATACTCAAAACCTTACTTGCAAGGGTTTATCAGACAACTTGTGGCTGCAGGCCATGTGACGCTAAATATCAAAAAATTTGGTGGCCTGGAAATCTCGCAAAGTGGCTCAGTGATCTTAAGGGGCGAATTGCAATTTGAATTTAAAAAGATTGAGGACATGCCCATAGAAAGCAAGTCCTCGCGCAGATTGAAAAAAAGTATTACAGAGCATAGTTATACAGATGAGAATGCCGATCTATTTTCTAGACTTAAACAAAAACGATTAGCAATAGCGCAAGAGCAAAATGTACCTGCGTATGTCGTGTTCTCTGACACAGTGTTGTATCAGATGGTCGATAAAAACCCTGCCAATGAAGATGAGTTTTCCAAACTATTTGGTGTTGGGACTAAAAAATTGGAAAAGTATGGGGGTGTGTTTCTCGATATTATTAATAACGAGCAATGAAAAAGGTTAGAACAAATTGAAATCCTCACCTTCATCCTCCTGTTTCTGCTAAGTGGTGTTGCACTGGCCCAATAAGAGCCACTAACAACACAGTCATTACCGTATTGCCGATGAGGGAACATCGTCAAACGATGCGTAATTTAGTCGACAAAGTCGCGCATACAAACCATCTAACTCCATCAATTCCTGATGGCTCCCTTGCTCCACCAACCGCCCATGATTTAACACCAGGATGCGGTCACAGTCGCGAATAGTCGCCAATCTATGGGCAATCACTATCGCCGTGCGGCCCTCAAGCAAAATCTTCAAAGCCCGTTGGATGTTTCGCTCCGAATAACTGTCAACATTAGCTGTCGCCTCATCCAGCACTAGAATCCGGGTATCTGCTACCAGTGCACGAGCAAAACTTATGAGTTGGCGCTGACCCAACGATAGGTTGCCCCCACCTTGATCCAGAACAAATTGATAATCACCAGGAAGTCGTGCAATAAAGTCATGCGCGCCTACCGCCTGCGCAGCACGCTCGACGTCAGCGACATTCTTGGTCACGCTGGCATAGCGAATGTTCTCAAATATAGTGCCTGAAAACAAAAACGGCTCCTGTAACACCATCGAGACATGGCGACCAATGGAGTTCTGCGACAGGGCTCGCAAGTCATGACCATCAATACAAACCTGACCTGATAGTGGATCATAGAATCGGCGCAACAAGGCGGCTGTTGTTGATTTTCCAGAACCTGTAGGCCCGACGATCGCTATTTTCTCCCCCGGAGAGACAGAGAAAGAAACGTTTTCTAAGACCGAAATCTCAGGGGTGTATTGAAAACTGACCTGATCAAATGAAATGGCACCACTACAATTCACCAGATCCAATGCGTCGGCAACGTCGCTCACCGTTTCAGGCACGTCCAGCACTTCCAGAATCCTCTGGCCCGACACCGTTGCCCGCTGCATCATGCTGTACTGAATGGTCAGTGAACGAATGGGGTCGAAAAATCGCTGCACATAGAAAAGAAAGGCGACCATCACCCCCAATTCAAGCGCACCAGAAAAAACCATGCGGCCCCCGACAACGACAATGATTGCCATTGCTCCACCCGTTAACCCATCAACAATCGGCACATTGACCTGAGCCAGTTTGGCAGCCCGCAAGTGCGTTTTTAGATTAAGATCGGCAAGATCAGAGTAAAGTTTATGGTTATCCTTTCCTCGCACCATTGCTTTGACTGTTCTGACACTGTGGATCGCTTCTGCCAACGCGCCGTTGGCCATCGAATTGGTTTCTCGCGCTCTTCGAAACGCGGCCCGGGCATGGGGTAACCAGAAATACCGTACGACCAGGAGAATCGGCACAATCGAAAGCGTCAACAGGCCGAGTTCAGCGTCAAGCACCAATAGTGTAATGACGATGCCGAACAACAGCACCACATCGCCAATCGCAAAGACTGATGTCTCCAGAAACTCCTGCAACGTGCCGGTATCACTTTGCAACCTCGACATCACCCGACCGACCTCTGTTTTATCCATGAACGACAAAGAAACTCTTTGCAGATGGACAAACATGGCACGTCGCAGATCAACCACCACGTTCTCAGCGATCCTCCCCACCAGAGCTTCCTGGGAATAATTCGCGAGGTAATTGATCAGCACCACTGCAGCGAGAAAAATAATGACACTGCTCAATGCAACCTCGGCTGCCGCCCCCGGTTGGATAACATGATCAATGGCATAAAGAATAACTAAGGGAATAGCCAGCTGCGTGGCGACAAAAATCAACACGGCGATCAACGCGAGCGCCAGCAGGCGCTGATAAGGCCACACAAAGGAAAAGAATCGACGCATAACCCGGCCGTCGAAGACACGCCCAAACATCTCCTCATCGTGACTGACCTGTGCCCCGATGACGCCCCGAGGCGGTCGTACTCCTGGGCTCATACTCGACTCTTCAGCGGGTAACTTCACACTGGCGACACCTGCGCGAGAGTGGGTTCAACTGAGTTCGCTGCCCCCATCTGCAGGGAATGCAATTCAGCATACCGCCCTCGCAGATCCAGAAGTTCCTCATGGGTTCCGCGCTCAACAATCTTTCCCTCTTCAAGAAAAAGGATTTCATCTGCATGCATGACACTGACCAGCCGATGGGAGATGACAATGCTGGTACGGTTATCATGACGGGCTATTACCGCATCATGAATGCGGCGTTCAGTATCGGCATCGATGGCCGCTGTTGCATCGTCCAATATGCAAATGGGCGCGTTAATCAAGTTACCGCGCGCGATAGATACCCGTTGACGCTGTCCACCGGAAAGCGATACCCCTCGCTCGCCCACCAATGTCTGATAATTGCCGGGCAGTTGACTAATAAAATCGTGCAGCTGCGCATCGCGCCCTGCCTGTATGACGCCTGCATCATCTGACCACGGATTTCCGTATGCAATATTGTTGTCGACCGACGCGGTGAATACAAACGAATCCTGTTGTACGCCGCCCACTGATCCTCGCAAAGAATGCAGTGAAACGTCTCTGACATCCTGCTCATCGATCAGAATTCGACCAGCAGTGACTTCATACAGACGTGGAATCAAACGGGCAATGGTCGATTTACCACTGCCCGGCGGGCCGACGATACCCAACGTCTTCCCGGCTTGGATATTAAAAGTAATATCCGACAGGACGTTGACCCGGGTTTCACCCTCCCCATAACCGAAGTGGACACCTTCAAAGCGAACTTCACCCTTTGTTATTTTCAGGTCAGGCAGGGTTTTCCCACTTTCTATAGGGTTTGGATAATCAAGGATTTCAAAAAATCGTGCACCACAGGTTGACGCACGTGCGTACGAATTTACCGTCATGCCGATCTGCCGCACCGGCATCTGAAGAATCATCATAAAGGCAAGAAATTCTGTGAGTGTCCCTACAGTAATCTCCCCCGCGAGTACTTTGTTGCCACCAACCCAAAGCGCAAGCGTTAATGAAGCAAAAAAGGAAAACCCCATAAATGTCATGCTTCGGACACGCGCCATCAGCCTCTCAAATGCAACTTGACGAACGGCAGATGAGTGTTTGTCGAAACTAAGCAATTCATATGCTTGTGCGGCGAATGCCCGGACGATGCGAATACCGGTGAGATTTTCCTCCATGGCATTGGTCAGCACCGTCAATCGCTCCTGCTGTTTCAACCAAAGATAACGTAGCTGAATGCGAGCAATCGTTGATCGGACTGCGATGACCGGCACGAAACTAAGCGAAATTAGCCCAAGGACTGCATCGGTTGAAATCAAGAGGATGCCACTGCCGGTCACGAGAACCAACAGCATGACCGTTCGAACCAAACCGGTACTCGGAAAATGACGAATACCCTCCAGATCCAACATGCCCCGGGTGATCAGATCTCCAGTGTGGGCGTTGTCATGAAAACTCACATCGAGCTGCTGTACCCGGTAGTAAAATGCTTTTCGAAGATCTGCCGCGATGCAGTCATTCAATGATTTGCCAAAATAATTCTGCACCATGGCAAACAACCCGCGAAGAATGCTAAGGGCAAGAATCATCCAAGCGGATAACCACAGCGCCGCTTCGATTTCCGTTACGCCCGCCGCCGTCCCTTGCAAAAGGCCTTGTGCGTTATCGACGGCCTTACCTAAATAGCGCGGGATAAAGAGTTGAAAACCGGACGACAACAGCGTCGCAAGCGTCACGACACCAACCCTCATCGGGTGTTTAAAAACCAGCCTGCAGATTCGCCCCAGGATATTTGGGTCTAACTTGCGGCCACTTTTGTACTGGTCAGAACGAGACAGATTGTTAGAAAGCAAATTGTGTACTCAATACTCTTCCGGCAAACGATACCCCCGCCCCCCATCGACTCGAAAGGTAAACAACGGGTAACCCTGTTGGCACATCTGGAATCAACCACACGACTGCAACCGCTTGGGCAATCGAACCGACTCATCGCGCCACAGTTCGAAAAATCCCTGATAGTCGAGTTATTGGCGAGGGACTCATAGTGTAAACCAAGCGCTGAGAAACCTCGATGAGCAAAGCTCTAGCAAGGCTCGCTTTGCAACAACCTGCGCCGACACTGCCAATAGAAAAGGAACACGGGAAGTTTGCGACCTGAGTATTGGCTTTCTCAATGCTCACCTCGATAGAGGCATTGGTAAGCATGGCTCATATTGCTGTACTCCACCGCCTGCCACGGCGCCGAACTTGATTCTTGAAACGCACTGTTTAACAAGTGATCGTGTGCCGCATCATATAAAGCCACGTGGCCCGGGACACTTCACCCAACCTTACTGGATGCACCACCGGCTCAACAAGACTGACCTAAGCACCGCCAGATCCCACTTAGCTACCGCTTTGTTGGTGATATCGCCTGAGCTGTTGTTTGGCCTAGGCACGGTGTCCTATGGCTGTTGCAGGGTATGGGTTCTTGAAAACAGATACTATAAGGGCGCAAATTGTGTACTTTTGGTTCAAATGAGAAGAGCAGGGGGGCGATATTGCCATTAGGGATGAAAGGGGTGATGCAAGACAGACAACGCCTGAGGCTCTGACCATGCTGATGGCCCACGGCCCACATCTTATGTCGATACTTTCACCCGCTGAGGCGCTATGAGTGACATTAATTACGATTTCAAAGGCCGTGTGGCTGTTGTCACTGGCGGTGCTAATGGCATTGGCGCCGAGATTGCCCGCCATTACGCCGCTGCAGGCGCGTCCTTGAGCATTTGGGACTTGGACACCCCTCAACAACTAAAAGCTGGGCACAGATTTTGCCAGGTGGATGTGCGCGATTTAGAAAATGTGCAACACGCTTGTGCAAAAACACTCACGGAGTTTGGGCGGATAGATTTTCTCTCTCACAACGCGGGATTTGCAGGCTCAACGGTTCCGGTAACTCAATATGACCCGAATGAATGGGAACGAATTGTTGACGTCAACCTCACCGGCACCTTCCGAGTTTGCCAAACAATCGTGCCAGTTATGAAAGCACAAGACTTTGGACGTATCATCAATATGGCCTCGCTTGCCGGCAAAGAGGGCACGCCAAACGCATCTGCATACAGCGCCGCAAAGGCTGGTGTAATCGGTTTTACCAAATCACTTGCCAAAGAGCTTGCGCAAACAAATATTCGGGTAAATTGCATCGCGCCTGCGGCGATAAAAACCGCAATTCTCGACCAGATGGCCCCTGACTTCGTGCAGGTGATGATTGATAAATCCCCTATGAAACGCCTTGGTACACCGCAAGAAGCCGCGCGCATGGCTATGTGGCTGAGCTCGCAAGATTGCAGCTTTAATTCAGGTGCAGTTTTCGATCTTTCGGGTGGGCGGGCAACTTACTAGCTATCCGCATAATTATTGTAAAACAAGCCCTTGAGCAATTGCTTGCCGGCATCTTTTTGAGCTTTTGTATTTTCATCGCCTGATTCTTTGGCGATCGCCTGTTCAGACTTGCCGATGGCCTCCTTTTCGAGCTTCTTTTGAACCTTTCTGGTTTGGCCTTATTTAAGCGCCGGTATTAGTGAGAAGCATCGTCGATGCTTTTGGTGGCAAGCTCTAAATTTGGCAAAGCGCCTTTCACGCCCGGGTAGAGCTTCGGATTGGCCCAGCGCCGATGCCTTGAGCCGAGCCGATGGTCAGTGCGATGTGTTCTGTCCGGTCGGTCATGGTTGTGCCTCCAGTTGCTTGCGCAGTTCGGTTTTCAGCACCTTGCCATAATTGTTCTTGGGCAGTTCCGGGACGAAGACATAAGCCTTGGGCCGTTTGAAGCGGGCAATGTTCTCGGTGCACAGCTTGTCGAGTTGGTCGGGCGTGGCACTGCCGACAACAAAGGCCACGACCTCCTCACCCCAATCGGGATGCGCACGGCCAACCACCGAGGCTTCATTGACCTTTGGATGGGTCAGCAGCACTTCTTCGACCTCGCGGGGATAGATATTTGAGCCGCCGGAGATGATCATATCCTTGGAGCGATCCTGCAGCGTGACATAGCCGGCCTCATCCATGAAACCCATGTCGCCGGTCATCAGCCAGCCGTCGATCAGCGTTTTGGCGGTCGCGTCGGGATTGTTCCAGTAGCCAGGCATCACAGTTTCGCCGCGAACCCTGATCTCGCCATGCGCGCCCGGGGGCAGGCACGAGCCATCGGGGGCGCCGATGCGAACCTCGACCGCTGACTGTGCGCGTCCGATGCTGGCCAGCCGGCTGCGCCAGTCGGGGTGTTCGCGGTCCGAGACGTCGGTACGCGGCAGAACAGTAATGGCCATCGGGCACTCGCCCTGACCATAGATCTGCACGAAGATGGGACCGAAATGGATTTCGGCCTCGATGATATCTGCCAGATACATTGGTCCGCCGCCATAGACGACGGTGCGCAGGCCTTCGCCGGTGGCGCCGGCCTCTTTGGCGGCGTCGGTCATCCGCCGGACCATGGTTGGTGCGGCGAACATCTGTACCGCACCATGATGCCGGGCGAGGTCAAAAATCTCGGCGGGGTCGAAGCCGCCGCTGGTTGGGCAGACGTGGCGCGCACCGGCCAGCACATGCACCATGTTGTAGATCCCGGCGCCGTGGCTCATCGGTGCGGCATAAAGGATCGCGTCGTCGGCGCGGACATGATCCACATCGGACTGGTAGCAAAGCGACATAGTGACCAGCATCCGGTGTGTGATCATCACGCCCTTGGGGCGACCGGTGGTGCCGGAGGTGTAGAACAGCCAGGCAAGATCGTCAGGCGCGCAGCGTATCGGCGCGGCGCGCGCAGCGGCGTGGGATTCAGCAAAGGCCGGGTTGTCGGTGTCGAGAACCGGGCTGGTCACGCCAGCCTCGGTCAAGGCCCGGACCAGTTCCCCTGTGGCAAAGGTGAGGCGAGTGCCGGAGTTTTCGAGGATAAACCGTGCCTCGCGGCCGTGCAGCTTGGCGTTGATCGGAACGGCGGCGGCGCCTGCGTACCAGATGCCGTAAAGCACGATCAGGTAGTCCGGCACGTTTTTCATGAAAATCCCGACGCGATCGCCGATCTGGATACCCTGGCTTTCGAGCCAGGCGGCAACCTGCCCAGCGCGGTGGTGAAACTGGCCATAGGTGGCGACCTGGTCTTGACCCAGAAACAAAGCGGGCCGATCCGGATCATGCCGTGCCGTGCGCTCGAGCCAGGTGCCCAGATTCATACAAAGGCCCCTTTGATGACGTTGGCATAGCTCGCAACACCCAAGTCCATGTTGGGTCCCAGCTCGGTCTTTGCGCCTGGGCGCTGATTGGCATCGGTCTGGCCCAAAGCCTGCCGCGCGATCAGGGTGTGCATCCACAGGCCGGTTGCGCCCGGCCAGCTCCTGGGTTTGGCGGCCATGGAGCTATCAAAACAATCGCAGTGACCGAACTTTGAGTCAAGGCTTTTGGCGGCATACACCTCAAGCGCACTATCAAGGCTCAGCACGGCAAAAAATACCGCCAGATGTGCCGCCACCTGGGGCAGGGGTTCATGCCGGTGAAGCCAGAGCTTTTTCTCCCAGCGCGGGCTGTCGATGTAACGGGGTTTGGTGAGGTGGGGATTTTTCATTAATCAGCAATGCCTATTAGCGCTGGTCGAAGGAATTTCTAAAGACAGGTAACAAACGTTTATCTGCTGATACAGCCCGGGAACTCATCTATCGTCCAGCAAATCAGGGTTTCGATACCAATCAGCATAATAGATGTGTAACATAACTCATCCAGGTTGGACACCTGTGGTGATAATTAATCTAACAACAACAGGAGGATACAGTTATGGCCGATGCCAATTATTTTGTAATTACCGTGGCGAAATGTGACCCCACTTATGTGTCAACTGCGATGGAGCAGATCGGAAGTGTCATCGATGATCTTAAATCCAAAGCCGGCGCACTTGTTGTCCGGGCAGGCATCATCACCACCGGAGAACAAGCCGGCTCACTGGCTTTGTTCCAGGCCTACGAAGGAATGGGTGGATTTGAAAAAGCACTGGACGTGTATGCAGCGTCTTCGGATTATGGGGCGATGATGGCCAGTGGCAAAGTCAGCGTGGTCCTGCGAAACCTGGTTAAGATGCATGCCGTGCCCTTTGACCAAAATGTCGCCGAAACCCCGAAGTTCATTGTGCTCACGCGAGCTGCTGCTCCTGCTGCCATGATCGACACTGTCACTCAGCTGGCCCCCATCTTTGCCGATAGCGGTGCAATGACGCTGCGCTACGGGACACTGGTGACCGGCAATAATGCGGGCAATCGGTTACTCGGTGTGACCTATCCATCGATGACGGCGATCGAGAAAACCTACGACGCACTGGCCGCCGATGCGACCTATCAGGCAGCACTTTCGAGTTTCAATGTCAATCTGCGGGCAATTGTGCGGATTTTGATGTAGCCGTCGTATCAGAGCTCATTACTAAAACGATAAACAAAAAACTGAAGCGGTGTAGCCGGCCACCGGTTACACCGCATTTTCTTTTTCAACCAAAACGCATCCAGGTTGTAGCCATGTACTCAAACGGCGCCAATGCGATGCCTTGAATCAGAAAGCTACATCAGAACAGGTAACGCTGCGCAACGTGGATTCAAATACAATACAAAAGGACGAAGTCAAATAGCTATCAGGGGTAACAGCACTGGTGTGAAACAGACAACGGCAAGGTTTTGGGGTTACTGATGGCGCAAGGTGTGGCGTCTGCTAAAAGCAAATGGCTATTCCTTATCCCGTTGCGCTCAAATACCCTCGTTGAGTTTTCGAGGCCCTGTTGTGGCAAATGCCATTTAACCCTTTAAAGACTACACATCCGGGAACTTACAAGTTCCATATACAAGCATTAAGTTTTACATATTGAAAAATTTTCGCGAACCCTTCATCGCCTGTCCAGAGGATACATCGGCACGAAAGAGGACTTCAAAATGACATCACCCGTTTCCTTGACTATTGCAGGCGATATCGCTGTGATCGAGGTTTCACACCCGCCTGTGAATGCCCTTTCGCAAGTGGTGCGCGCCGGACTGGCAGACTGTGTGTCAAGAGCAGCCGAGGCAGAAGATGTTCAGGCCATCGTCATCTATGGCGCTGGGCGAACATTTATCGCTGGCGCTGACATTCGTGAATTTGGCAAACCTGCGCTGGAGCCCTACTTGCCCGAGGTGATCAACAAGATTGAGGCCACGGCGAAACCCGTTGTCATTGCTTTGCACGGAACCGCACTTGGCGGCGGGCTTGAAGTGGCTCTGGGTGGTCACTATCGGGTCGCGCTATCGAGTGCGCGGTTTGGCCTTCCCGAAGTCACCCTTGGTTTGTTGCCCGGCGCCGGAGGAACACAGCGCCTGCCAAGGCTGGCTCCTGTAGATAAAGCACTTGCGATGATCACAACAGGCCGCCAGATCGATGCGAAACAAGCACTGGAACTGGGGATCATCGACAGGATCGTCGATGGTGATGATGTGCGCACGGCGGGCATCGATTTTGCCAGGGAAGTGATCGCCCAGGGAAAGGGTGTACGGCCGACGAGTGCGCTTGCGTGTCATGCGGCCGATGCACAAGTATTTGATGCGGCACGGGCCAAGCTTGCACAATCGGCCCGTGGCCAAATCGCGCCGCAGAAATGTGTCGACGCCATTCAGGGGGCGGTGACACTGCCCTTTGCAAAAGGGCTTGCGCAGGAACGCGCATTGTTTCAGGATTTGATGCGCTCGGATCAACGCGTGGCCCTGATCCACGCGTTTTTCTCTGAGCGTCAGGTCGGCAAACTTCCCCAAATCCAGGGTGTGGCGGCGCGGGAACTCGCCACGGTCGGGGTCGTTGGTGGCGGCACGATGGGCGCGGGCATAGCGGTCAGCGCCTTGCTGGCGGGTCTGCGTGTAACGCTCGCCGAGCGCGATGAAGATGCCCTCGAGCGCGCAGGTACGACTGTCTCGAAACTGCTGATGGGGGCTGTCAAACGTAACAAACTGAGCCAGGGCCAATACGATGCCATCATGGCCGGCGGCTTCAAGAGCACAACGGACTATGCTGATTTTGCCGATGCCGATATTGTTATT
Organism: Acidiferrobacteraceae bacterium; assembly: GCA_018698075.1. Lineage (GTDB taxonomy): Bacteria > Pseudomonadota > Gammaproteobacteria > Arenicellales > UBA868 > UBA868. The sequence continues at coordinate 20,066 of JABINT010000202.1, read as the reverse complement.
GAAGCGGTGTTCGAGAACATGGAGGTTAAAAAGGAGGTCTTCGCCAGGCTGGATGCGATATGCAAGCCCGGCGCGATCCTGGCGTCCAACACTTCTTATCTGGACGTCAATGCAATCGCAGCCATGACATCGCGGCCCGAAGATGTGATCGGGCTGCACTTTTTCTCGCCCGCCCATGTGATGAAACTGTTAGAGGTCGTGGTCGCCGACAAGACCTCGCCCGAGGTCATTGCCACGGGATTTGCTCTGGCAAAGGTTCTGCGCAAGGTTGCCGTGCGCTCAGGTGTTTGCGACGGGTTTATCGGTAATCGGATCCTGTCCTATTACCGCAAGGCGCTTGATGGCGCGGTGATGGCCGGCGCCAGCCCCTTCGATGTCGATCGCGCCCTGGTGAATTTTGGCCTGGCCATGGGGCCCTTTGCCGTTGGGGATCTGGCCGGGCTCGACATCGGCTGGGCAACGCGCAAACGCCTGGCCCCCACGCGTGATCCGCGTGAGGCCTATGCCGAGTTCTCAGATCGCCTGTGCGAGATGGGTCGGTTTGGGCGCAAAACGGGTCGGGGTTTTTACATCTACGAAGATGGGAAATCCGCACCTGATCCGCAAGTGGATGAAATCATTGTCGCAGAACGCGCCGCTAAAAAAATCGATGGCCGGACGATTTCTGATCAGGAGATCGTCGACCGCTATATGGCGGCGATGGTAAACGAGGCCGCGCGCGTGGTGGAAGAAGGCATTGCCCTGCGCCCGCTGGATGTCGACGTGGTCTTTTTGAACGGTTATGGGTATCCGCGCTGGCGTGGCGGGCCGATGCACTATGCAGATACCGTGGGCCTCGACAAAATCCTGAACGATATCAACGCATTTGCCGCAGAGGACGATTTTCTCTGGAAACCCGCACCGCTGTTGCAGCGGCTGGTGGCAAAGGGTGAAACCTTTGCCAGTCTGAACCCATAAGAGTGAACCCATAAGGACCAAACACATGAAACAAGCTGTCATCGTCTCAACCGCACGCACAGGGCTGGCCAAGTCTTATCGCGGCGCCTTCAACGAAACCCACGGGGCCACGATGGCCGGCCATGTGATCGAGCATGCTGTCGCGCGTGCCGGGATCACCCCGGATCTGTTGGAGGACGCCTTTCTCGGCTGTGGCTATCCCGAGGGTTGGACTGGCAGCAACATCGCCCGCCAGGCGGTGATCCGGGCCGGATTGCCTGTCAGCGTGGCGGCAACCACGGTGAATCGGTTCTGCTCGTCCGGTCTGCAGGCGGTAGCGATGGCCTCGCACGCGATCGTGCAGGAAGGTGCGCCGGCGGCGATTGCCGGAGGGGTCGAGAGCATCAGTCAGATGCCTCCCAGCCGCCCGCCGCAGGCGCAGGAAAGCTGGATTGTCCAGAATAAACCGGACATCTATCTGCCGATGATCCGGACCGCCGATATCGTCGCCAAACGCTACGATGTCAGCCGCGAGGCGCAGGACGAACTGTCGCTACAGAGCCAGAAGCGCACCGCTGCCGCGCAGTCCGCCGGAAAGCTGGATGATGAAATCGTGCCGATTACCGTCACCCAGGCTTTCAAGGATAAGGAAACCGGCGAGGTGACTCGCAAGGAGGTCACCTTTGGTATGGACGACTGCAACCGTCCCAACACAACGCTTGAGGCGCTCGCCGGCCTGGCCCCGGTGCAGGGCGATGGGTACTTCGTGACGGCCGGAAACGCCTCGCAATTGTCAGATGGCGCGGCGGCCCTGGTGGTGATGGATGCCGATGTGGCCGCACGCGAAGGGATCGAACCGCTGGGCGCTTTCAAGGGCTTTGTCGCCGCCGGTTGCGAGCCCGACGAAATGGGCATTGGCCCGGTCTTTGCCGTCCCGCGCCTGCTGGAGCGTCACGGACTGAAGGTCAACGATATAGATCTATGGGAGCTGAACGAAGCCTTTGCCAGCCAGGCCCTTTATTGCCGGGATCATCTGAAGATCGACCCCGATGTCTGCAACGTCAACGGCGGCTCTATCGCGATCGGCCATCCCTTTGGCATGACCGGTGCCCGAATGACCGGACACCTTCTAATAGAAGGCAGACGTCGCGGTGCCAAGTTGGGTGTGGTGACGATGTGTATCGGTGGCGGTATGGGTGCTGCTGGTCTGTTCGAGATTTTCTGAAGGGCCCTGAGCGTGGATTTAAGCTATACCCAGGAACAGCAAGAATTCCGCAAAGAAGTACGCGTATTTCTGGCAGAAAATCTGCCGTCTCGTATCAGCGAGAAAGTGCGCCTGGGCAAGCGTCTGGTCAAGGGTGATACGCAAGAATGGAGCGCCATGCTGAACGCGCGTGGTTGGCTGGCGGCCAACTGGCCCAAACAATATGGCGGCGCAGAATGGGATGCCGTGCAGCGCCAGATTTTTGAAGAAGAGACGTGTCTGGCTCACGCACCGCGTCTGGTACCTTTTGGCCTGACGATGTTGGCGCCGGTTCTACTGGCCTTTGGCACTGAGGAGCAACGCCAGCGCTTTCTGCCGCGCATCCTGAGCGGCGTGGATTGGTGGTGCCAGGGGTATTCCGAGCCGGGGGCAGGATCGGACCTTGCCGCCCTGAAAACCACCGCGGTGCTGAATGGCAATCATTATGTCGTCAACGGCCAGAAGACCTGGACGACGCTGGGCCAGCACGCAAACTGGATCTTCTGCCTTGTGCGCACCAGTGCCGATGTGAAAAAACAGTCGGGCATTTCCTTCTTGCTGATCGATATGGAAACGCCCGGCGTCACTGTGCGACCCATCGTTCTGATCGATGGCCAGGCAGAGGTGAACGAGATTTTCTTCGACAATGTGCGTGTACCGGTCGAAAACCTGGTGGGCGAACAGGACAAGGGCTGGACCTATGCCAAATATCTGCTGACCCACGAGCGCACCAACATTGCCGGCGTGGGATTTTCGGATGCGGCACTGGCCACGCTCAAACATGTCGCCGCGCATACCATGGCCGGGGGCAGGCCGCTGGATCGAAACCCGCATTTTGCAGCCCGGATGGCGCAGGTGGAAATCGATCTGATGGCGATGCGCACAACCAACCTGCGGGTGGTGAGCGCTGCCGCTAAAGGACAAGCGCCGGGGGCCGAAAGCTCGATGCTCAAGATCAAGGGCACGATCTTGCGCCAGGAGCTGACGTCGCTGTTGCGCCGCGCGGCAGGGCCTGATGCGATGCCCTATCTGCCCGAGTTTCTGGAAGGCCGCGATACCACCGACCCATTTGGGCCAGAGCACGCACCTTCAGCCGCGCCGACTTATTTCAACATGCGTAAATTGTCGATCTTCGGCGGCGCGAATGAAATTCAGCGCACGATCATTGCCAAAGCAATCCTCGAACTGTGAGAGGCGGGTAGGCATGGATTTCAACCTGACAGAAGAACGGGCCATGTTACGCGACATGCTGCAGCGGTTTCTTGGCGAGCGCTACGACCACGAGGCGCGCCGCAAGTTGATCGCCTCGGGCGCGCCCTATGATGCGGATATCCTGATCGAACTGGCCAAGCTGGGCATCCTCGGCGCGATGTTCAGCGAAGATGACGGCGGCTTTGGCGGCACGGGGTTCGACCTGCTGGTCGTCTTTGAAGAGTTGGGGCGCGTGGGCACGATCGAACCTGTAGTGGGCTCGGCTGTTCTGGCCGGGGGTTTGCTGTCTGAGCTCGGCAACGCATCACAAAAAGCCCTGATCGGACAGGTGATCGGTGGCGTAACTGTTCTGGCGCTGGCCCATGGTGAGCCGCAATCGCGATATGACCTCAGCCGTGTTCACACCACCGCACAGGCAGATGGCGGTCAGATTGTCCTCAATGGCACCAAGACTCATGTGGTCAACGGGGCTCAGGCCGAAACATTGGTAGTGTCTGCACGGGAAAACGGCGCAAAGGATGATGAGGGGGGGATTTCCTTGTTCCTTGTGCCGCTTGCCCTTGAAGGTGTGACCTGTATCGACCATCGCAATGTTGACGACACCTCGGGCGCGCGAATAGTCTTTGACAATGTGCGCCTTGCCCAAAGCGACCGGCTGGGAAAGGCAGGCAGTGCATTTGCTGCGCTCGAGACGGCAACCGCCCGCGCGACCCTGGCGGTTTGCGCCGAAGCGGTCGGGGCCATGGAGGCGGCCAAGGCGCTGACTGTGCAGTACCTGAAGGAACGCAAGCAGTTTGGTGTGCCGATCGGAAAATTCCAGGCGCTGCAACATCGCATGGTGGATGTTCTGATCGAGATCGAACAGGCGCGGTCTGCGGTGGTCAATCTCGCTGGGAACCTTGAGGCCGAGCGCAATATTCGCGAGCGTCATGTCAGCGCAACAAAGAACCTGATCGGACGGGTCGGTGCTCTGGTGGTCGAAGAAAGCATCCAGATGCATGGCGGCATCGGCATGACGGATGAATATGCGCTTTCGCACTTTGCCCGCCGCCTGACGATGATCGATCACCTTTTTGGAGATGTAGACCATCACCTGGAACGTTTCATCGCGCTCAGCGCGGCCTGATCCATGGGCGAGGCAATGCATCGGACCGAGCCGCTGGCGCTGTCGCGCCTGTTGGGCTTTCGCGTAGAGATCTATCCCGAACGTAAGCAGGCACATTGTGTGCTGGACGCCACCGAAGTGCATGTAAACCGCAGTGGCGTGGTACATGGCGGTATATCGGCAACGCTGCTGGATACGGCCAGCGGCGTCACTGCAAGCCTGACCGTGGATGACAGCGGGCTCGCCCCGTTTACCACTGTTTCGCTGAACATCAACTATATAGCCGCTGCGCGCCCCGGTATGTTACGCGCCGAGGGTCGCCTTAGTGGCGGCGGACGGGTGTTGACCTTTGTTGAAGGCACGTTGACTGATGCCGAGGGCCGATTGATCGCTACCTCTACCGGAGTGTTCAAACGTTTGCGCGAGCGACAGGGGGAGACATCATGAGCAAGCGCTTTAGACGCGCGCGAAATCGATACCGCATTGTGCAGGCAGTCGCTGCGCAATGCCGTTTGCTCGTCACGTAGTGAAACGACCGATCTGGTACCTCTAGAGTTGGAGAGCCCAGATATCGACATTCAGGTGCTGATCAAAACACCCTTTGGCGCAGTTGGGGCGCACAGTTGGGGCGCAACGCCTGCGCAACGGGTGACATCACACATGGGATCCTGTCGGCTGAGCACGCGTTTGGTTTTGCCTACAAGGCCCGGCCCATGACCGAGATCATTGCGCGTGTCGAAGCTAGTCAGCATTTGGCACTTTACCGTCAGGGCGGGGCTGTCTGACAGCCTTGGGGGGGTAATGGTGCAAACCCGGATACATGATTTTCTGAGCGAAGCGGTCACAGCCAGAGGTGCAGAACAGGCCCTGATCGATTTTACAGATCGCACGTATAGCTGGGACGATCTGCAAACCGCGGTCGATGACGCCGAAGCTGAGTTGAAAGCGATTGGGCTACGCCCCGGTGACCGTGTCGTGCTGGTCTTTGAAAACTGCATCTCAGCCGCGGCTTTTATTTTTGCCGCAAGTCGCATGGACGCCATTGTCGTAGTCGTGAATGCGCGGCTGACCGGGGCGGAGCTGGAAAGGATAATTGCCCATAGTGACCCAAGCATTGTTGTTTTTTGCACACAAGCCTCTGACGCGGCTCAGGCACATAGTGTCGAATGTAGTGCAACCAAGGTGTACGGCGCCTTTGTAGAGGCGGCGATATTCAAACGTGCGAGCAGCACGCCTGAGCCGGTTTTTTCCGCACCGTCCGAACAGGTTGCAATTCTGCTTTACACCTCGGGTACGACTGGGGCGCCAAAGGCGGCAATGCTGACCCATGGAAACCTGATCGCGGCGGCCCATGCCTCGGCCAAGGTGCGCGACATGGTGGCTACCGATATGTGTTATCTGGCGTTGCCACTGTCGCATATTTTCGGTCTGGTCACCTTTCTGGCGGTGTGTTCGGCCAAAGCGGCAATGCGTCTGGAGGCTAAATTCTCTGTTGAGCGGCTGTATGACGCTTTACAAAGTAATGTGACCCATCTGCCGGCGGTACCGCAGATGCACGCGCATCTGTTTCACTATGTGCGAGAACAAAACAAACCCGCCTGCAACCGCGGCGTGCTGCGCTACGTCTCCTCCGGCGGCGCACCGCTGGATCCTGTCTGGAAACGTGAAGCCGAGGCTTTTTATGGCTTGGCTCTACAAAACGGCTATGGCCTCACCGAATCAGCTGCTGGTGTCTGCCTGACGGTCAACAAGTTGGGCGACCCGGATATCAGCGCCGGCCGGCCGATGCAAGGATGCGTTCTTAAACTCGATATGCACTCTGTGGGGGCAGAGCCAGACAAGGGAATAGGTGAGATCCTCATCGGTGGTCCTCAGGTAATGAAGGGGTATTTTCGGGACGCTGACGAGAGCGCAAAAGTTTTGACGGATGATGGCTTTTTTCGCACCGGCGACCTGGGGCGTTGTGACGAAGAAGGAAGGTTGCATATCGTAGGTCGTTCGAAAGAGCTGATCATCCGATCAGGCTTCAACGTTTATCCGGTTGAGGTCGAAGCCGCGCTGACAGATCATCCCGAAGTTATTGTTGCCGGGGTTGTGGGGCGCACAGTAAGCGGGAACGAAGAGGTATTGGGCTTTGTCAAGATTGCCCCTGAGTGCACTTTGACCGAGACCGATCTAAAAGCCTTTGTGCACGACAAGCTTGCTCCCTACAAGCGTCCGTCGCGAATCATTCTGGCGCCAGATCTGCCTGCAGCCCCCACTGGCAAGATCCTGAAATCCAAATTAATCGATTTTTTTTCCAAAGACCTGGGTAACCCACAGGAACAGAAGATTCGCTCCGATTAAGTTTACTTTCGAATCTCACTCACCTCGGTGAGGTGACCAAAGTTTTCATCGTGCCCGTTTTCCTGATAGATCTCAGCAGGTGTCATTCCGCGTTCTAGTTTTCTGGCAGCCTCCATTCGTGCTGTAGCCAGGCGACATTGAATCTCGCTTGGTGCCAACGCATCATCGGTTTCTGTGAAGTTCTGTCCAGCACACGTGCTACACCAAGCACAGCGATCATGAGTCCCGCACTCATGGAAGTCCTTTAGTTTTATGGAACGCCAAGCCTGGAGTGAATTTAGATCGGTCTCCTTTGCGCCACTCGTGCTTTTCAGATCAGTTTTTTCGTCCCGATTATTCCAGATGTCTGTAAGCCGCCTATCTCGTATCGAACCGACTTTTAGTGGGAAAACACAACAAGGCAAGACGTCACCGGAAGGAGTGATAGACATCATCGATTTTCCCGCGCCGCAGGTTCCCCTTTTTTGGTCTCGATCCTTGCGACCGTACTGATTTTCGGGTCCACCAACAAAGATCGGCGAGCCAGGGGTTGCGGCCAGGGAGATGAGCTGGCCCATGGATTCTACGTTCAATTCCAGGGGATCCCGATTCCCATCCGTAGCCGCGGTGATAACGGGGGCGATTATCGTTTGTGCACCCACCTCTTGCCCAACTCTCTCGATATCTTTCCAGCCGTGTATTGTTTGTTTCATCAGAGGCGTCTTAATTGCCGTTTTGATCCCCAACTGCTGAAGCGCCTTCAAAGCCTGTAGTGATCGTTCGTAGGAACCCGGGATCCGGGTAACATTGTCATGTTCTTGAGGATTTGCACTGTAGAGGCTTATCGACACCGACTCCGGCCAAAACGAGGCTAACTTTTGCAACCGCTCTTCGTTCAGAAGAAGTCCATTGGTGTAGATACGAACCAGCATTCCGCGAATTCGAGCCTGTTCCAGTAGAAAGAAAAAATCCTTGTGGACGAACACCTCTCCGCCACTTATTGTCAACTTGAAGACCCCAATTTCAACCAGGTCGTCAAGCAGTTCAATCATCTCTTCTTTGGTCAACTCGTTGGTATTTCGCCGAGAACGATCGCCGGGCTTGTGGGCTGCCCCCGGGTTACAGCAGTGAATACACCGCTCGTTACAACGATAAGTTAGTTCCCAGAAGAACGAGTATAGATAACCATGGTTGATGATCCATCGTCGTACCCGGGAAGTCACCTGTTGATAGGCGCTGACCTTGGCCCCATTTTGATTGGGGTCTGGTGGCGCTTTAGCCTGCTCATGCGCCTTTACCCCCGGATCCAAACTCGGAATAATCAACTGTGCTTTGTCTAAATTAGATACAAAAGTATCCAATTCTCCGGCAAGGCCCATTAACCCTGCCCGTTGCTGGAGTTTATCTAACGAGATACCTTCTTCGATCCGCTGCCACAGGAGTGCCGCTTCGGCTTCCATGGTAGTGAATTGATGTGTTCGGGCATTGGAGATGGCACTGAGTGATTCTCCTGATTTATGTTTATAAGTACGGCTTGCGATCCAGGCAGCTCGCTGAATCACTCGATGGTTTCCGGCTCTTGCCATGCGAATGTTTGTCATCGTTGGAATCCAGAAATTATGATTAGTCTCGGGAAGTACATCACTGGATAGTGTTGCTGGTTACGCCGGAACTTTGGCAGGTTACCTGGTCACTAAGGAAGGGAAACGCCCACCTGTATCCTCATCCTAAGGCCGCTTGGAATTCCTTAGATCTCCTGCCTGCCGGACCCCCCGCGAGGCAGCGCAAAGCTCTAAGATTCAGGTTACTCAGAGGCAGCGAACTGTTAGCCCTTGGTTGTCGAGACCAACTGTCCCATAACCACGTATGCTCAAGTTTCATTACAATCCTAGATTCCGCCGATCAACACACCGGTTACTGACGGATCGTTTGATATCTCTGTAACGCTGGTGCGCCACCTGCGTGCTACGGTTACTAGCCGAAGCTGCACCCCGGTGCTGATTGCGGCATCATATTATTACTGTTACCGGACGCGGACTCATTTATCGGCATCTGATCGACAGTAGTAAAACTCAATTTATTGCCAGATTGTTTTAACAATGGCATCCATGATTGCTTGCTTATAGCTTGACTAATTCTATTGCTTGATATCGAGCCGCGGCCTCCAGCTACTCCGTCCAGTTCCTCATCGCTTAATTCAGTCGATTCCTGGAAGTCCTCAAGACTAAACTCATAGCCATTCTCTGCACCCAAAGCTATCAGAGTGTCAGTATCGGTCTCCTCGCCTAATTGCGATTGTAACTGTGAGTTCTCTGCAATCTTATTGATAAACTGCTCAAGATTTTCCTTGCTCATGATGTCACTCCCTCATTATTCTAACGAAAGGCCCATACTATACCGACCATCGTATGGCTAACCTAAAGTACTCCTACGTGAGCCACACTATAGCCGAATAATGCCAATGAAATTAAGCCCTAATTGCCTTTTAGTGTGACCGCCGTCACATTGAATAACAGATGATTTCTCTAACAATGAATACGCGGTCTATGATAAAAGTTGGGCAGGTTAATCTATAAGATGGTGTTCCTACAGTCCAAGGCGGTCGGGCGTTTCCAGTAATGCCCACTTTGAGCAGTCCGGCCTGCGTTTGGAGCACAGATTAGGAGATGGTAAATCTGCAATTCAGTCCTCTGGATCAAGAGGGGCTTAGCCAGCAACTCAGGCTTTGGCTTCCCTCAAATCTAAGGGAAAAAGAATTTAACCTGGAACATGATTTTGGATGGGTCGCTCGACTAGATTCAGAAACCCTTGGGTTTTGCTGGGGTTCCGAATACCGATATCGAGGCAAGAAAAGATCTTTTTTAAATTGGGTACATGTACAAGATTCCTATAGATGCAATGAGGTTGCCACAGAACTGATCCGCCGAACAGAGAAAGATGCGCTCGACCGAGGCCATATCCAGATTTCGGCATCAGTTGAGCAAAGCCATCATAAACCCGCTACTTTCCGAATTCTCCAGCGAAATGGCTGGGAACAGCCATATCTTTTTTCTTACTGTTACCGTATGACCATAACTGGTTTTTTTGAAAATGCACCTTGGGCGCATCCGGTCCGGGAATATCCTTACCAAAAATATATTTTCCCATGGGCCGAACTCAGTGCTAAAGAACGGAAATCGCTTGAGGATGAAGAAGGCCCGGACAGCTGGAAAGAAGACTCCAGCCAGGTCAGCCCTTTAACTTTTAACCTGAATTTTGAACCCCATACCAGTCTTGGTATGCGCATTTACAACCAAGTTGTCGCCTGGAATATTAACCAGATGTATGGGGTCGATGCCCTGTTGTATGGCGCCTTTTTCGTTCGCAAACAGTACCGCCGCTCCGGTCTGGCTATCCCTTTGTTGCTGGAATCATTCACAAGGCAACGAGCACTTGGTATTCCCGATTGCATCTGGTTTACTCATGAGGCAAACAAAGGCGCAATACTGCTTTATGACAAGATGTTTTCCTCCTGCCTGCTTTCACGAACTCCAGTTTACCAAGCGGCCAAGCAACTCCTTCAGAAGTCGATTTAAGGGGAGTGAGAGCGGGCGGGAAACCCGATCGATTAATTTCCAGTCCTGATCCTGCGCCACCTCGGGTGCAGGATCTGTTCCTGCCATTTACGGGCACCGTCGGTTGGGCAAGAGTGGCCGGCGCATAGCCAGATTCCGCTTAGCTAGCACCTTGTCTCTAATATCACTTGAGCATGTTGCATGCCAGGCAGGGTGTCCTGTGGCGGCAGCATTGTATTGATATACGTCAAAAACTTTTACTCAAGATAGTTGTAGCATGACTGGACTCCCCTTTAAAAAAAAGGAGACAGTGACATGTCTATTAGAGATAACAGCCGCGATGTGCAGCAGGCAACGTCATGATTCTAGCCCTGCTGATGCGCGAGGCGCCGCATCTGGCAAAAGCAAATTGGGATTCTTAATCAGGCCATCATTGCAGTACAGATCATCTTAGCAGCCCTTGAAATTGGGTGGCCGGCGTTGCGCCATCGCTTGTATGCCTTCTTGGAAATCCGCACTCGCACGCAATCGACTTTGTTCTGCCAGTTCATGTTCCGTTGCGGCGACAACCGCTTGCGCCAGACCCTCGCGCAAGGTGCGCCGGATAGCGTGCACTGCCAGTGGGCCGGACATGGCAATCTCGCTCGCCAATGCGAAGGCACTTTGGCGCACCTCAGAGTGTGGTACCAATTCATCGACAAGCCCAATGGCATGCGCCTCGGTTCCGGAAATCCGCCGCCCGGTGAGTAGCAGCAAACTGGCATGGCTCGGGCCCACCAGTCGCGGCAACGTCACGCTAAGACCAAAACCCTGGTGAAAACCCAGGCGGGAAAAATTAGCCGCAAAACGAGCGTCTGCACAGGTCACGCGATGGTCTGCCGAACAGGCCAGCCCCAGGCCGCCACCGACCGCCGCGCCCTGGATCGCGGCGATGACAGGTTTTTCGGCCTGAAAAATGCGCGCGGCTTCCCGATAAATACTGCCCGCCTGCGCATCCAGTTGTTCTTGCCCCCACGAGTCCCGAGCCGAGAAATCGGCGCCGGCACAGAAATGCTTGCCTTCTGAGCAAAGCACGATGGCTCGGCAATTGCTGTCTTGATCAAGCTTTGCGTATATGTCTGCAATCTGACGAATTAACTCGAGATCAAAAAAATTATTCGGTGGTCTATGGATTTCAACCGTCGCCACGTAGTCGGTGATTGTGACGCTGAGTTCTTCGCGCATCGCTTCGGACATTGTCAGTTCTCCAGATTGTTTTTCTACAAAGGTGTCAGGAGTAGATCAGTTGCTGTCGGGCGGTGCATCGGCGCTGCGAGTGGTAATCAGTGCGTCGGCTACAGTGATACCCTTGCCCGGGGCATGCACAATTACAGGATTAAGATCCAGCGTGGCCAGCACTGCTTCGTTGGCGAGGCTGAATTGGCTGACAGTTACCAGCAAATTCACCAGCGCATCCATGTCGCCACCGCTTTGTCCTCGCACGCCTTTGAGGAGGGGCAGGCAGCGCAACTCACTGACCAAGGCCTTGGCCTGGCGGTGACTCACAGGCAGTGGGGTGGTCACAATGTCGTTGAGCACCTCGACCAATATGCCACCACTGCCTACAGACAATAGCAGCCCAAAGTCATGATCGTGATGGACTCCGACAATGAGTTCGATGCCGAGGCCGGCCATTCGCTCCACGCGGACCCCATCAATCCGGGCATCGGAAAACTGGTCATGAGCCGATTGAACCATCGTGGTATAGGTAGACGAGATAAGTGCTGGCTCGATCAGATTGAGCGCAACCCCCCCGGACTCAGTTTTGTGCGGAATATCGCGTGACTGCAATTTTAACGCCACCGGCAGACCAAGTTCTGCTGCCGCTGTCACCGCATCTGCGGGCGAAGTCGCGAGTATCCCCAAAGGGCAGTCGACCCCTGCCCGAGCGAGGACTTCCTTGGCCTGGTGCTCGGTATACATTGCAGTTTCTGGATCGAGAACTGCATGTTGCGAATCTACCTCTTTGATCACGTTCTCGTGCGGATCAAAATTATCCAGGAACACCGCATAGTCCGCCATGGCTTTAATTGCCTGGGCCGCGTTGGACATGTTCTCTAGGCAAGGAAAACCGGCCTGAGCCAGCAGCTCGACTGCACGCGGATGAGCCCGGGTGTAAGCACAAAAGATAATCGGTTTTTCAAGGCTTTGGCCGAGCTGGACCAACGCATCGAAATCAGATTCTATATAGGTGGGATGGGCGAGGGACCCCACAACCAGTATTGCATCAATGCTTGGCGACGCCGCCATGATTTCAAGCACCGGTGCGTAACCGAGTTTAAAGATAACCTGTGCCGTGACGTCGACCGGGTTTCGCGAAGCGCCGTACGCCGGCAGTATGGCATCGATTTTTGCGCGGGTTACGCAGTCGAGCTCCGGCACATGGAGCCCGTGCATGTCGCACTGATCTGCAAGCCAGGCACCGGCACCACCCGAAGGTGTGAGTATGCCCACACGTGTGCCGCGCGGCAGGTGCTCGTGGAAATACGCGAACGCCGCAGCCACATCTATCATATGGTCACTGTCGTTGCCGTTAATGATGCCATAGCGTGAAAACACCGCCTTGTAGGCCGAGTGTGATCCAGCCAACGAAGCCGTGTGTGAAACCGTTGCCGCCGCAGCTGCCTCGGAATGTCCAACCTTGGCAATGATCAGCGGTTTTCTTAAACGCGCGGCTTGCGAAGCGATGGGGGCAAGCCGGCGTGGTTGGACAAAGCCCTCAATAAACATCAGCACCACTTTGGTCGCATCATCGTCAATCAGGTATGAAAGGACATCCAGTGCATCAAGGCCCGCTTCGTTGCCCGTTGTCACCACGAAACTGAAAACCAGCCCTTTGGGGCGACCGCGGTTAAAAAATGAGAAACCGACGCCGCCGCTCTGTGAGATCACCGCTATGCCAGCACTACGACTACCCTTGGCATGCAGGCCGCCCTCTACCTGAACGACTGTCGGACTGAAACTCGCGGCAAGCGGCATGTGCCCATTAAGGAAGCCTTCGGCATTCGGGCCGATAATGGCCATACCAGAGTGCGCTGCAATATCGCTGATGGCCTGTTGCCGCGCACGGCCAGTGTCACTGTTCTCCTCTGCAAAGCCTGAGCTAATGATGACCGCGGCGTGGATTCCTTTAGACACGCAGGCTTGTAAAGCGTCAATCACGTGCTTCGCTGGGATGGTAATGATTGCGAGGTCGACAGGTTGTGGCAGATCGCTCACGCTTGGGTAGCAGGCGAGATCGCGGATTTTGCTGTGGCTACGGCTGACGGCGTAGATTGGGCCGGGAAAAGCGTGCTCCAGAATCGCATCAACCATTCGCCCACGAATAATCTTCGCATCGGAGGAAGCGCCGATCAGTGCGATCGACTTTGGCCAGAACAGTGCCTCCAGGGCGTCTGTTGCCGTGCGCTTCAACGCAGTCCAAGACCGCGGGCAATGATGCCGCGCAGAATTTCTCGGGTGCCGCCCTGAATAGTCAGTTTGGGGGCAAACAACGTTGCCTGGTGGATCAACGCCTCCAAGTGCTCGCGCTCACCCGGTTCGCCGATGATATCAGGCACCAGATTGCGCGCGACGCCCGGCAATGCCTGTTCCCAATTGGTGCCCATCTCCTTGACGACAGCGGACTCGACTTCGGGTACCTTGCCATCGCTCAACATGCCGGCCACTGAAAGGGACATCTGCCGCAACGTCGATAACTGGGCGATCAGTCGTCCAATACCTTCGGCACTTCTTTGCTCGGGATCGCGGCCCGCAGCATGGACCAGCCCGTACAGGACTGCAAATGTTTCAAGGAACCGTTCGGGTCCGCTGCGCTCGTAGGCGAGCTCGTTGGTGGCCTGTTTCCAGGCATTGTCGACCTCGCCAATGATATGGTCACTGGCAACAAAAACATCGTCAAAGGTGACTTCATTGAATTCATGTGCGCCGGTTAGATTGTGGATTGGCCGTACGTTGATACCTGGTGCATCCATCGGAATCAGAAATTGTGTCAATCCATGTCGGCGGTTGCTATCGGTCGCTGGTGCTGTTCGCAGTAGAGCAATTATGTATTGGGATCGATGAGCATTACTGGTCCAGATCTTACGGCCATTAACCAACCAGCCTTCATCGACCGGATCAGCACGCGAGCGCAGTGAGAAAAGATCGGATCCGGAATCCGGCTCGCTCATGCCGATACAAAAATAGCACTCGCCAGCAATAATCTTAGGAAGCACCATTTTTTTGACCGCAGCGCTGCCGTAGCGTATCAACATCGGACCGCTCTGCCGATCGGCTACCCAGTGCGCCCAAACCGGGGCGCCTGCGGCTATCATTTCTTCGGTCACCACAAACCGTTCGAGAAAAGTGTGTTCCCCGCCGCCATATTCGCGCGGCCAGGTCATACCGATGAACCCCGCGTCGCCACACAACCGACTGAATTCTGGCGAGTGATCGGTCATACCAAAGCCGTTGGGTATAAAACTCCCAGCGCTCGCTTGCCGGTGAAGAAATTCACGCACGCGTTTGCGCATGGCTTCTGCCGCCGCGGGCAATTGGACTGGGTCAAACTGTATTGCGCAAGCCATTAATAAGTCATTAAAGTGTGGCGCTGAATCAAGGTTAGAATCCTGATTCTCCGCTATTTGCTGCCCAAGGCCAACTCAGTGAACAACCAGACTCTGAACGGTGGATAAATGATTCAAGCTGACCCACTGATTATGGCAACGCTCGCTAAATTGCTGGCAGACCAATGCTCCGACGATGTCGTTAATGCAGCGGACAACGGTCAGTGGCCCGAATCACTCTGGCAGTCTCTGGAGGCAACTGGTCTCAGCCGGGCCTGGATATCCGAGGCCGCGGGTGGTGGTGGCGCTTCACTTGCAGATGGTTTCGCAATCGCCCGCCTAAGCGGGCATCATGCGATCCCTGTGCCTCTGACCGAAACACTGCTCGCAAGCTACCTGCTGGCAGCCGCTGGGTTGGATGTTCCAGCGGGCCCCATGACGATTGCACCCGTTTACGGCGACGTCGCTTTGCCTGCCGCCGCTAACGGCCGGTTTTCTGGCACTGTTCAGCGTTTGCCGTTTGCCCACAACGCGCAGCATGCTGTGTGCACCGTTACTCTCGAATCCGGAGTCGGGCTGGCCTTGTTTGATCGCAGTGCCTGGCGAGTCGGCGAGGTGGCCGAGGCTGCTCGGGACATTGATGCAGATGTGACGTTCGATGGAGCGCCAGTTGCCATTGCCGCCGAAGGTGACTGGGGAGATGCCTTGCTGCTAATGGGCGCTGCCTTGCGATCCCAACAAATGGCGGGTGCACTTGCGCATACCCTGGCCCAATCCAGCGATTACGCGCAGACGCGAACCCAGTTTGGGCGAGCTATCGTCAAGTTTCAGGCAGTGCAGCACAACCTGGCTATTCTTGCTGGTGAAGTGGCGGCGGCCAGTGCTGCAGCCGATGCCGCAATGAAAACAATAATCCACTATGGCCTGACCGATCCCCGTACCTTCATGGCGGTTGCCTCGGCCAAGATTCGCACTGGCGAAGCGGCAAATGCCGGTGCGGCGATCGCGCATCAAGTTCACGGTGCAATTGGATTTACGCGCGAGTACAGCCTGCACCACAGGACCCGTCGGTTATGGGCCTGGCGTGATGACTTTTTACCGGAACGGGTCTGGGCAGCGCGACTCGGACAGTTTGTTTGTGACCAAGGCGCGGATGACCTGTGGCCGATGTTAACGTCGATTTAAAAGCCAGGATGGCAACTCACCCCGGAAGACCTGTCAGCAAAGCCGAAAAACACTAATCCAGTCAGTACCAGAGCTACCGATACTATCGTTAACGTTAGTTTAGGCTGCATCGTAAATCTCCTGTTATTAGTCGTTCTATTGTTTGTCTTTTTGCATTGCAAAGCAAAGGCATTGCCGTCTAACCCATATCGCCTTTTGCAAGATTCAGGATTGTCACTGCGCCAAGGCTTTCAATTAACGCTGCCAGGGTCATCCCGCTTGGTGGCCCGCTGGGTTCTTTAAAAGAATTGGCGACGTCGGGTAGCGCGAGAAACCTTTGTCTTTCGGGTGCAGAGTCAGTTGAGACAAACAGCGGCACGTCTTCAGTTGGTAGCGGGCCAATGGCAGCCGAGTAGTCGCTCATGCTGAGATAAGCGCTGAGCGCTCTGGATAGAATGCCATGGTTAGTACAATGATCTGGAAAATTTAAAAAGACGTTGTTTTGATATGTGGGGTGATCTACCCCCAGCACCGAATAGCATTGGCTGCAATAGATTCTGGTGGATTTTCCCGCACTGCGCAGTTTGTAGGCCTTCATGTAAGCCTTTCCTGCAACGTCAACAATGTCGGATCGCAGGTAAAAAAGACGTGGCAAGGGCTCAGGCTCGGCACCGCCATGCTTATGCCCCCACCAAAGCGCCTGACGGCAATCGACGCACCCACAACGCAGAAAAAGCGTGACGGCTTTATCGGCAATAGTCAGAGCACATTTGCCGCACTGGCATTCGATCAGGGCTTTTTGATTCTGGTCAGTCATTACAACCAGTGGTATCAATCAATTCAGCGCCACGCCCTCAAGCGTGATGCGGTGCATGATGCGCCGGTGGCCCTGATAGTCGTTCATGGCGTAATGCCATGTGGCGCGGTTGTCCCAAAAGGCAATGGAGCCCGGCTCCCAATGAAAGCGGCAGGTGAATTCCTGGCGCGCACCATGGGCGTAGAGCAAATCCAGAATAGGCTGCGATTCCTCAACAGTCCAGCCGTCAAAGCGGACGGTGAAATCGGCATTAACGTATAGCGCTTTTCTTCCCGTCAGGGGGTGGGTGATCACCACCGGATGCAGAGCATCCTGGGTTGCCTGGCCCGGGTTGGCGAGGCGCCCGTCCTCGAAGTGCTCGCTGTCGGTCACGCTGTAGCCAAAGGCATGACGGCTGGAATGCCAGGCTTTGAGATCTGCGAGCATTTTTTTCATGTCCTCCGATAGAGCCTCGTAGGCAAGATACATACTGGAGAACAGGGTATCGCCACCAACGGTTGGCACCTCGCGGGCATACAGCATCGAACCCATGGCCGGAATCAGGTCATAGGAATGATCCGTATGCCAGGTGCCGCCAATGTTCTCTTTCTGGTTTGCCTCCTTTATGACCTGGGCGATCTGTGGATAGCCGTCCAGGGGGTTGAAAAAACGGTTTACGTTAATAGCACCCCAGCGTTCGGCCATTGCGATGTGCTGCTGTGGGGTGAGGTTTTGATCTCGAAAAAAGATCACTGAATAGCGGCCAAAGGCATCTTCGAGTTCTGCCATGGCGCGCTTGCTTGGCTCTTTGGATAGATCAATCCCGCTGATCACGGCGCCCAGCGCCGTTGATTGTGGTGTGACTCCAATCTCTTTGTAGTCCATCGCATCCGTCGTCACGTTAGCTGCGTCTCGGCTTTGATTATAAGTTTATCCGCATCGACGCCATTCAGGTTGCTGGGTAGCTTCCAGTACAATCGTCCCATTCGCTTAGGGGGTGGCATGTATTTCGATTTAAGGCTCTGGGGTTTTACCAGGGGTGTGCGTCTGCGCATCTTTGGCGCAGTGGCGATTGGTGTTCTGGCTGTATTGTTTGGTATCGCCCGCCTGGCTTTGCTGGGCTGGCTGATCGCCCGGGTTTTCGCCGGGGCGCCCCTTAACGAGTTGATCCTGCCTGTTACAGGCGTGGCTGCCGTCATGGTGGCACGCGGCTGGCTTGAATACCTGCGAACGATGGTGGCGCACAATACTGCGGCGATAGTCCAGGTACATCTGCGCCGGGTGATATTCGATCAGGTCGCGCAATTGGGACCCGCGCATTTCGGGCGGGAGCGCACCGGGGACGCCATTGTGGCAATGATAGAAGGGGTCGAGCAGCTTGAGATCTATTTCGGGCAGTACCTGCCGCAGTTAATCGTCTCTATTCTTACGCCGTTTTTGATCTTTGCGGTGGTGGCCTTTTTTGATGTGCCCATCGCACTGGTGATGCTGATCGCCGCGCTCTTCACGCTGGTGGCACCGCAGATCTTTCACCACTGGGATAAAAAGAGCAGCCTCGAACGGGGCCGGTCTTACACCGCGTTCGCGGCAGAGTTTTTAGATTCTGTGCAAGGCCTTGTCACCTTAAAGGCCTTTGGCCAGAGCAAGGCACGGGCGAAGAAGCTTAAAGCCCGGGCCGAGGATCTTTTTCGCTCCACCATGTGGGTGCTGGCCACCAACTCACTGGCCCGGGGTATTACCGATACCGGCATCACCCTGGGCGCCGCGGCGACACTGGCTTACGGGGCTTTTCGGGTAAGCGACGGTGATATGAGCCTTGCGGTATTGCTCATGGTGCTGATGCTGGGCGTGGAGGTGTATCGCCCGCTGCGCGATATGCGCTCATTAATGCATAACGGCATGCTGGCGCAGGCCTCGGCGCAAACGATCTTTCAACTGCTTGATGCCAGGCCCATCGTCACCGAAAAACCCACACCCATACCGGTGGGCGCCTTAAGCCCCACAGTGTTATTTAAAGATGTGAGCTTTGCCTACCCCGGCGGGCGCCGTGCTGCCCACGAGGGTTTAAGTTTTGAGGTCAGCGCAGGCGAGCGAGTCGGTTTTGTCGGCCCCAGCGGTGTGGGTAAATCATCCATCGTGCGTTTATTGCTGCGCTTTTATGATCCGGATAAGGGGGTGGTCAAGATTGGTGGCTACGATCTGAAAGATCTCAGTTTTGATGATATCCGCGCGCAGATCGCGGTGGTCAATCAGGATACTTATCTTTTTCATGGCACGGTGGCGGATAACCTTCGGGTGGGTAAGCCCGATGCCATGCTGGATGATCTTGAGACGGCCTGTCGTGCCGCCAACGCCCATGAGTTTGTTGCTCTTTTGCCCCAGGGCTACGACACCGTTATCGGTGAAAGAGGAATTCGACTTTCGGGCGGGCAGCGCCAGAGGATCGCCATTGCCCGGGCTATTTTGCGCGATGCCCCGATTCTGGTTCTGGATGAAGCGCTCTCGGCAGTGGATGCCGAGAACGAGGCCATCATTCAGGATGCGCTCAATCGGCTGATGCAGGGCCGCACTACGCTGATCTTTGCCCATCGTCTTTCCAGCGTGATCGATGCTGATCGCATTCTGGTGCTGAACGAGGGCGCCATCGCCGAGCAGGGCACGCATGCGCAGCTGATGCACGAGGGCGGTGTCTACCATAGCCTGATGGCGGGCCAGGCCGCAGAGAGTATTGGGGCCGGGATCGATATCGGCAGCAGCGCACCGCTTAAAACAGACACAGACGAGACGCCCACCTATAGCGAGCAGGCGCAGTTTGCCCCCACCGATGCCATCGTCAAGGCGGAGGGCCTTGGCTGGATCGCGGCCGCGCGTGAGCTGATGAAGTACATCGTGCCCTATAAAGGAAAGCTGATCATGACCTTTGGCTTTGGGGTGACGCGGGTGCTGGCCTTTATTGGCATTGGCGTGGTAAGTGCTTTGGCGGTGCGTGCGGTTAAAACGGGCGAGCCCTTTGTCGATTTACTGATCTTGCTCGGCATCATGGCGCCGATTGCGGGCATCTTTCATTGGCTGGAGTCGTGGATTGCGCACGATATGGCCTTTCGGCTGCTGGCCGAGATGCGCATCGCGCTTTTCGAGAAGCTCG